>CAZYQL010000081.1:0-14389 GCA_964650055.1 uncultured Phycisphaeraceae bacterium
CCCCACGGCAAAGGTGGCGATCACCAGCATGCTGGCCGAGAGCGTCGTCAGCAGCGTCTCGATGGAGTCGATGGTGATCTTGGGCGCATACTGAAGAATCTCTAGCCGCTCGACCCACTTCGCCATGAGCAGGCCGAGGATGGAGATCAAGCACATGAGGAGTGGCTTGACCCACAGCCGCTCCTTCACACGATTGAGAAGAAACTTGAGCCGATCAAACATCAACGGTCCTTGCTGGTTCGCTGTGCCATTCGAATAAGCGCGCTCCCCGTTTAGCCGCTGGCCAAAGGCTTTGCGACGGCCGGCGCGGCGCGCCGCACTGGCACAGACGTTCAACCGCTCGCACTCACTTGGTCTTCTGCAATTCTGTCAGCTTCGCCTTCAGTTCATCGATGTGACCCTTGGGCGAGACCTTGGGAAAGTGATAGGCGACGATGCCTTGCGGGTTGATGATGACAGTTGAGCGCTGGACCTTGCCGGTGGTCTTGCCATCTTTTTCTGTTTCGAGATAGGCCATGTACGGTTTCATCACTTCGCGGTTGGGATCGCTCAGCAGTGAAATCTTGAGGCTGTGCTTCTTGATGAAAGCGCGGTGGCTCTCGGTGGAATCGCCGCTGACGCCCAGAACGGTGGCGTTGACTTTTTCCAGATCGTTGAGCGAGTCGGAAAAATCGCAAGCCTGGATAGTGCAGCCGGGCGTGTCATCTTTGGGATAAAAGTAGAGCACGAGCCATTTGCCTTTGAAATCGTCGAGGGCGACTTTCTTGTCCGCTTCATTGGTGGAGGTGAACTTGGGCGCAGCCTTGCCGACGGTGACCTCAGCAAAGAGATGACCACTCGCCATCGAGAACAATACACACATGGCCATCGCAGCATGAAGAGAAGTTGAACCAAGCATGACGAAACTCCTGAAGATGGGTTACGTGACGAAGCGACTGGTACATCATACGATCCGCGTTGGCGGTCGTTCACTGCCGCAGATTTCGCATGGCGGTTCATGAGCCGCTCGTGCGATATGCTGATCGCACTTGCCCGCGCGGCTGCACTTGGATTTGCCAATGTCTCTCACCTTTGCCACCTATCCCGACCTCCGCGACAAGCATGTCCTGATCACCGGCGGTGCTGGCGGCATCGGCGAAGCGATCACCACCGCTTTCGCCGGTCAAGGCAGCCGCGTCACTGTTCTCGACCGTGATGCTAAGCAAGGCGAGGCGTTGGCCACGCAACTGAACGCGAGCGGAACACTCGTCGATTTCCAAGCCGTCGATGTCACTGATGAATCCAAACTACTGGCCACGCTCAAGCACGCAGAGCAATCGCACGGGCCTGTCGATGTCCTCATCAACAACGCTGGTCACGATCCGCGCCACGACATGATGGAGATGACCACGCAGCAGTGGGATGACATATTCCGCCTGAATGTCACGCACTATTTCTGGACCTGTCGAGCACTGATTCCCGCGATGAAGGAGCGCAAGCGCGGCTCGATCATCATGACCAGTTCCGTCAACGCCTGGAGCGGCGACCTGCACCTGGCCTGTTACACCGCCACGAAGGCGGCGATTCTCGGGCTCATGAAATCACTGGCGCGCGAAGTCGGTCCGTTCAATATTCGCGTCAATGCCGTCGCGCCCGGCTGGGTGATGACGCAGCGGCAACTGCGCGATCTGGTTTCGCCGGAGGACAAACGAAAGCTCATCGAAGAATGGCAACTGCTGCCGCAGCTCCTGGAACCTAAACATCTGGCGCCGACCTATCTGTTCCTCGCATCCGAAGCTTCATCAATGATCACCCGGCAGTGCATCCTCGTTGATGCCGGCATCGCCATGGCGTAATGACATGAACGAGATGACATGAACGACCTGATTCCCATTCTGATCTCGCGCGGGCTCATCGCCAGTGCCGATGCGAAAGTCACACCACTGGCGGGCGGCGTCTCCTGCGACATTTATCTCATCGAAGATGGCGACAAGCGATTCGTCCTCAAACGCGCTCTGGCCAAGCTGCGCGTCAAGGATGACTGGTTCGCCGATGTCAATCGCAATCGTTACGAACAGGATTACCTCGACTACGCGGGCAGCATCATGCCTGCGAATTTCCCGAAGATTCTGCACCGCGATAACGACCATGGCTTTTTCACGATGGAGTATCTGGGCGATGAATATGTGAACTGGAAGAAAATGATGCTCGCGGGCAACCACGAATCCAAGCACGCCATTTCCGCAGCCATGACGCTGGCCTGCATCCATCAGAGATCGTGGAACGATCCTGACGTGCGCGCTCGCTTCGCCACCGATCAGAATTTTTATGACCTTCGTATCGAGGCCTACATCCTCACCACCGGCCGGCGCAATCCTGCGCTCAAGGCCATGTTCGATGAGGAAGCAAAGCGACTGGCATCAACGCATTTGTGTCTCGTTCACGGCGACTACAGCCCGAAGAACATGCTCATCAGTGAGAGCAAAGGCCTGATGGTGCTCGACTGCGAAGTCGCATGGTTTGGCGATCCTGCTTTTGATGTTGCGTTTCTGCTCAACCATCTCATGCTCAAGATGCTGCTGTTTCGGCGAGATGCGGATCGCCTCCTGAACATGATTCTTCAGGCTTGGAGTTTTTACATTCGTGGATTCACATCGCAGCAACAGGAAGGCTTGGAAGAGCGCACCTGCCGCCTGCTGTTGATGCTCATGCTCGCCCGCATCGACGGCAAATCGCCCGTCGAGTATCTTCGCGAAGATGTGCAGCATCGCCTGGTCAGGCAGTTTGTCACGGAGCAACTTAATCGTGGTCGCAAGTTTGAACTGGTGAATGTCGCACATGAATGGTTTGCGACGATCAGGGTGTAATCATTGCGTCAGTCCACGCGGAGCGTCCCCCCGAAAACCGCCTTTGCTCCGCGGCTAAACAGAATCGGTGCAACCCCATGCGCATCACCGCCCTCGACGCTTACCCCATCTTCGATTCACGCGGCAACCCCACCGTCGAAGCCATCATCACGCTCGACAGCGGCGACACCGGGCGCGGCATCGTGCCTTCAGGAGCCTCCACCGGCCAGTACGAAGCGCTGGAGCTGCGCGACAAGAATCCCGCGCTCTTCCGTGGTAAATCTGTCTTCAAGGCAATCGAAAACATTCAAAGCGAAATCGCTCCGATGCTGATGCGCCGTCATGTCACCGAGCAAGGCGAGATCGACCAAGCCATGTGCGAACTCGATGGCACCGAAAACAAATCGCGCCTCGGCGCCAATGCGATTCTTGCGGTGTCGATGGCTGTCGCTAACGCCGCAGCAGCTTCGCGCGATGAGCAACTCTTCGAATATCTCGCGGCCAGACTCGGCGAGCCGGGTGTGCTATTGCCGCTACCTGAGATTCAAATCTTCGGCGGCGGCGCGCACGCACAGCATCGCATTGATCTTCAGGATTTCATGATCATCTGCACTGGCGCAACCAGCTATGCCCAGGTCATGGAGATGACCTTCAACATCTATCACGCTGCTCGCGACATCATGCACGAGCGCGGCAAGCTGCACGGCCTCGCCGATGAAGGCGGCTTCTGGCCTGACTTCAAGGGCAATGAAGATGTGTTTGAAACTCTGCTGGAAGCGATCGTTCGCGCGGGCTACGAACCGGGCAAGGATGTTGCGATTTCACTCGATATTGCGGCCAGTGATTTGTACGAGGCTGGGAGGTATCACTTTAAGAGCGAAGGCCGTGTGTTCAGCTGCGATGAGTTTGCGAAGCTGATGATCCAGTGGTGCGAGAAGTATCCGATCATTTCGATTGAGGATCCGATGGCCGATGTCGATTGGGATGGCTGGAAGCAGGTACACGCTGCGCTGGGCGATCGCGTGCAACTCATCGGCGATGATCTATTCACCACTAACCTTGAGCGCATCGAGCAAGGCATCGCGCGCGGCGTCGCCAACAGTGTGCTCATCAAGCTGAATCAGATTGGGACGGTGAGCGAAACGATCGCCGCCATCCAGCGCACGCAGGAGGCCGGCTGGCTGCCGGTGGTATCGGCGCGCAGCGGCGAGACTGAAGATGCCTTCATCGCTCACCTGGCAGTGGCGACCAACGCCGGACAATTGAAGGTCGGGTCGTTTGCCCGCAGTGAGCGCATGGTGAAATGGAACGAGATCATTCGCATTGAAAGAGCGCTGGGCGATCGGGCTGTCTTCGAAGGCAGCGCGATTTATCATCGCATCCTCCGTCACCCGCGCGTGAGTCTGCTCAATCCAAAGTAGCAACTCGCTCGTCGTTCGCCGAGGCGAACGGCTAAATAGACTGGCCCTGCGCCCTTTGCAGGTTCACGCACAAGTCGCTTTGATTCACCGTATCGCCTGATATAGTAACGGACTCGTTTACAAACGTGCTTTTCCTTCTTGCAGGAGTTTCATGATGAACCGTATCGCTTTTCTGGTTCTGCTGATGACAGTAGCTCTGTCACAATTTGCACCGCAGGCTCACGCGCAGGTCAAAGCCCCCGAAGGATTCACCGCGCTCTACAACGGCACCGATCTCACCGGCTGGTGGGGCGAAGGCACGACCGATCCCGCCAAATATCTCAATCTCTCTCCCGAGGATTTTCAGAAGCGCATCGATGACAGCCTGCCTGATGTGAACAAACACTGGGCCGCCAAGGGCGAGGTGCTTTACAACGATGGCAACGGCAAATACCTGACCACCATCAAGAACTACGGCGACTTCGAGCTGCTCGTCGATTACAAAACTGTCGCCAAAGCTGATAGCGGCATCTACCTGCGCGGCGTGCCCCAAGTCCAGATCTGGGACTTCACCAAAGAAGGCGGCAAGTGGAACATCGGCGCTGACAAAGGCTCGGGCGGCCTCTGGAACAACAGCCCCGGCGCACCCGGCAAGGACCCTTCCGTTCTCGCGGACAAGCCCTTTGGTGAGTGGAACAAGTTCCGCATCATCATGGTCGGCCAGCGCGTCTCCATTTGGCTCAACGACAAACTCGTCGTCGATCACGCCATCATGGAAAACTACTACAACCGCAAAATCCCCGTGCCCAAGGCCGGACCGATTCAGCTCCAGACCCACGGCGGCGAAATCAGCTGGCGCAATGTCTTCATCCGCGAAATCCCCACCGAGGAATCCAACACCATTTTGAAAAACGGCGGCGTGGAGAAGAAAGCCTCGAACGATGAAGGCTTCAAATCCATTTTCAACGGCAAGGATTTCGACGGCTGGGCGGGCCCATTGGAAAATTATGAAGTGGTCGATGGCACCGTCGTCTGCAAGAAAGGCAAAGGCGGCACCATCTTCACGAAAGATGAGTACGCTGACTTTGTTGTCCGCGTCGAATTCAAGCTTCCTCCCAACGGCAACAACGGCCTGGCGCTGCGATACCCCGGCAGCGGCGACACCGCGTATTCGGGCATGTGCGAACTGCAGACGCTCGCGGACGATTACAAAGGTATCGATCCGCGCCAGGCGCACGGCTCAGCCTACGGCATGGTCGCTGCTGTGCGCGGCTTCCAACGCCCCATCGGCGAGTGGAACTATCAGGAAGTCACCGTCAAGGGTTCCACCATCAAGGTCGAACTCAACGGCAACATCATCATGACTGGCGACCTCTCCACCGTAAAAGAATTCATGGGCGGCAAACCACACCCGGGCATGAACCGCACCTCGGGTCACTTCGGTTTCGCAGGCCACAGCGATCCAGTGCAATATCGCAATGTGTTCATCAAGACGCTTGAGTGAGTGTTGGGTAACGACTGACTTGACGCTCTTGATAAAGTTTTTTTTTTTTTGGTCGCTCAATGACAGTCGTTAAACTTCTATCTACTATCGCATAGGATTCTCACAATGCACGAACGCTTCTTCTCGATCATTGGGCAAGCGAAGAGAGTGATGCTGTCCACGTGTCTGGCTTGGATGCTCCTGTCTCATGCGAGCATACTTGTGGCCGCTCCATTGCCGCAGCCGCTCAAACGCGATGTTGATTTCGCTAAAGATGTGCAGCCGATCTTCACCGAACATTGCATCAAGTGTCATGGCGAGAAAAAGCCCAAAGGCGAGTTTCGCATCGATCAGAGAGCAAGCCTGATTGCAGGCGGCGACTCGGGCGAACCTGCCATCGCCATCGGCAAGAGCGCGGAGAGTCATCTGATCAAACTCGTGGCGGAGGTGAGCAAAGGCGACGTGATGCCGCCCAAAGGCAAGGCACTGAGCGAGGAGCAGATCGCGATCCTTCGGGCTTGGATTGATCAAGGAGCCAAGTGGAGCGGCGGCGTTGCGGGTGGCGAAGATGTGGTGCCTCGCATGCAGCGCGGCGATCACTGGTCTCTTCAACCGATCAAGCGCCCGGAAGTGCCCAAGGTAAAAACGCCGTCGTGGGTGCGCACGCCCATCGATGCATTCATCGCTCAGAAACTTGAAGCCAGTGGACTCACCCCTTCCGCAGAAGCTGATCGTGCGACGCGGGTTCGCAGGGCTTATCTCGTTCTCACGGGCCTTCCGCCTTCGCCGCAGCAGATTGAGGCGTTTGTGAAAGATGAGCGTCCTGATGCTTGGCCTCGCTTGATTGATCAGCTACTAGCCAATCCGCGCTACGGTGAACGATGGGCACGTCACTGGTTGGACGTGGCGCGCTTTGCGGAGACCAATGGCTTTGAGACGAACACACCTCGCCCCAATGCCTGGCACTATCGCGATTATGTGATTGCTGCCTTCAATGAAGACAAGCCTTACGATCAGTTCGTGCGCGAACAGATAGCCGGCGATGCCTTGGGTGAAGATGCGGGCACCGGGTTTCTTGTCGGCGGTGCTTACGATCAGGTCAAAAGTCCTGACATCGGTCTGACGCTGATGCAGCGCAGCGATGAAATCAACGACATGATCAACACGACCAGCACAGCCTTCCTCGGGCTGACCGTCGCCTGCGCTCGCTGCCATAATCATAAATTCGATCCTATCTCGCAGAAGGATTACTACGCCTTCATGGGCATCTTCGCCGGTGTCAACCACGGCGATCGCGGCATGAGAACCAAGCTCTCCCCTGAGCAGCAGGCGCAGGCCGATGCGCTCCGCACTGAACTGGTCAGCCTCAAGACCCAGGCCACTCGCATTGAAGACATCGGCCGAGGCATCGCGGCTAACAAGCCAGGCGACAAGCCAGGCAACGAGCAACCAGCTGTTCGCACGATTGTGATTGATGATGAAACCACCGCTGCCGTCGCTCGCGTGACGCACCTGGTCAAGACCAATCCGCCGGGCATGAACCCCACGGGCAAGCAGCGTGGCTACCGCGAAGACCCGGGCGACATCGATCGCATGCCCAATCTCAGCGGCGGTCGGTATGTCTGGTGGGGATACAAACCAAGCACGGATTACATCACCTATCACCCCGGCGCCAAGGGCCAATTTCAAATCTGGCTCTCTTGGGGTTCCGGATGGGGCACGCATGCTGCCGATGTGCAGTACCTGCTTGATCTCGATGGCGACCTCAAGACCCGCGATGACCAGAAGCTCCTGGCCACGGTTGATCAGCGCTACTTCGCAGGCATGACCGACGAAGAGAAAAAGCAACCGCTTCCCAGTAAGCCGCTCTGGTCGGGCCTTCTCGATGTGGGTGCGCATGAGCTAAATAAGAGCAGCGTTATTCTGCTCCGCAGTGGCACGGCTCAGTCCGAAGCTATCACCGCTGACGTCGTTGTACTTCAAGAGTCTGTCCAACCGCAGACGACAGCAAATTCCAAATTGATTCATCCGCGTCTGCGTGAAGCGGTGAATGCCCGAATCAATGAAGAGACGTTTGCACCGCAGAAGGCGAAGTTTGTTCGTTTCACAATTCATGCCGCCAACAGCGGCGAGCCTTGCATCGATGAACTGGAAATCTATTCCACAGCCCTGGGCACCATGCCTTCGCGCAATGTCGCCATCGGAGCTATTCCCACTTCATCGGGTGACTATCCCAACACCCCGATCCATCAGCTCAAGCACATCAACGATGGCCAAGTCGGCAACAGTCAATCCTGGATCAGTAGCACCAACGGCACAGGCTGGGTGCAACTGGAACTTACTGAACCCGCAATGATTCATCGCATTGTCTGGGGCCGTGATCGTCTCCAGCAATATGCGGATCGCCTGGCCACGCAGTACACCATCGAAGTATCCGCCGATGCGAGCAAGCCTGAGAACTGGATCACCGTGTCTTCTTCGCAGGATCGCGTTCCCTTTGGCACGACGATGAGCGATCTGCCTGCCTACCGATTTGCTGGGCTGTCGCGCGATCAGGCCAACGAACTGCGCAGGCTCACCGCTGAAGTAGCGAGCGTGCAGAAGCAGATCGAATCCTTCGCCACCAATCCCGCCGCTTATATCGGAACGTTTTCGCAGCCCGCTGTGGTGAAGCGCCTGTTCCGTGGCGATCCGCTGGCACCGCGAGAAGAAGTTGATCCCGGTGCCTTGGAAATGTTTGATGATGATCTGAAACTCAATAGCAAGACATCTGAGCAAAAGCGACGCATCGCCTTGGCGGACTGGATCACGCAGAAGGACAATCCGCTCACAGCGCGGGTGATGGTCAATCGCATCTGGCACCATCACTTTGGGACCGGGCTCGTCGATACGCCCAGCGACTTTGGCAAGATGGGCTCCAATCCGACGCACCCAGAATTGCTCGACTGGCTTGCCGACGAATTCATCCAGTCAGGCTGGAGCATCAAGCATATTCAGAAACTCATCGTCACCAGTGCCACCTGGCAGCAGGCAAGTTTCCCGCGCGATGAGCCGATGAAAATCGACGCCAGCGCACGGCTGCTCTGGCGCTTTCCGCCCCAGCGTCTGGAAGCCGAAGCCATTCGCGATTCGATTCTAAGCGTCGCAAGCACACTCGTGGATCGTATGGGAGGCCCCGGGTGGAGTGCTTTCAAAAATAACGATAACTATGTGCGCGTCTATACGCCCAAAGATCAGTTTGCCGGCGACGATCTTCGCCGCATGATCTACATGTACAAGGTTCGCATGGAGCACGACGCCACCTTCGGCACCTTCGATTGCCCCGATGGTGGTCAGCCCACCGCCAAGCGAACGCAATCGACCACCGCGATTCAGGCCCTGGCTCTTTTCAACAGCACCATCGTCATGCAGCAGGCCCAGGCGTTTTCCGCGCGATTGCAAAGCGAGGCGGGTGATAAGAGCGCGGCACAGGTGCAATTGGCGTACATGCTTTGCTTTGGCCGTGCGCCGGTGCAGAAGGAACTCGATGCGTCGGTCTCGTTCATCGGTGCTCAAGGATTGCCTGCGTTTTGCCGGGCGATGCTTAACACCAATGAGTTTTTGTTTGTGCAGTAAACACCTGAAACTTTTTTGCGTTCCATGGAGATTTTCAATGTCGCAAGCTCTCTCCCACGAAGGCCGTAGGCTGCTGAATCGTCGTTCGTTTCTCGCGAGCACAGGCACGGGCCTCAGCGCTATGGCGCTGACCTCGCTCCTTGCCCGGCAGAGTGCTATGGCCGCAGGTGACAAACCCGGCCCAATTCGCCCGGTCGTCGATCCGCAGGCTCCCTTGGCTGCCCGCAAGCCGCACCATCTGCCCAAGGCCAAGCGCGTCGTCATGCTCTTCTGCTCCGGCGCGATGAGCCATGTTGATTCCTGGGATTACAAACCAAGCCTCATCAAGCACGATGGCAAGCCGATGCCCGGCTCTGAAAAACTCGTCACCTTCCAAGGCGCGCAAGGCAACCTCACCGCCCCGCTCTACAATTTCAAACCGCGCGGCCAAAGCGGCAAGTACATTTCCGATCTCGTCCCCAATCTCGCAGAACTTGCCGACGATATCTGCTTCATTCATTCGATGACCGGCAAGAGCAACACGCATGGCCCCGGTGAAAATTACATGTCCACCGGCTTCACACTCGATGGCTTTCCTTCCATCGGTGCATGGGTCAGTTATGCCTTGGGCAGCGTGGCCGACAACCTCCCCGCTTTCGTGGCGATCCCTGATCCGCGCGGTGTGCCTCAGTCATCGACGCGCAACTGGGGCAGCGCGTTTCTGCCCGCCGTCTTCCAAGGCACCGCACTCAATGCAGCACAGCCCGTACGCAACCTGAGCAGACCTGCCGCCATCTCCAAGGATGCTGACCAAGCGACGCGCGATTTCCTCAAACTGCTCAACGAACAGCACCTTGAAAGATACCCCGGCGACACCGAACTCTCCGCCCGCATCGCCAGCTATGAACTGGCTGCGAAGATGCAACTCAGCGTTCCCGTTGTCAGCGATCTATCCACTGAAAGCCCTGCCACACTCGCCGACTACGGCGCTGATGATCCTAATCCCACCAAGTCAGGCTTCGCGAAAAACTGCATCCTCGCACGGCGATTGCTTGAGCAAGGTGTGCGCTTCGTGCAGCTATTCAACGGTGCCTATGCGATGGGTGAAGGCGTGGGCAACTGGGACGGGCACAAGACACTCAAGAAGCAATACGACATTCATGGCCCGATTCTGGATAAACCTGCTGCCGCACTTCTGCGCGATCTCAAATCACGAGGCATGCTCGAAGACACGCTCTTCGTCTGGTGCTCGGAGTTTGGCAGAATGCCCACCTTCCAGGCCGGTGCCAGCGGACGCGATCACAATCCTTCAGGCTTCACCGCATGGATGGCCGGTGCTGGCGTCAAGGCCCCCTTCACGTACGGCGCGACTGATGAGTTCGGCTACAAAGCCGTCGAAAACGTCGCCACTGTTTATGACTTCCACGCAACGATTCTGCATCTCTTGGGCCTCAACCACGAACAGCTTTCGTTCTATCACAACGGCATCGAGCGCAGACTGACCGATGTGCACGGCCATGTCATAAAGCCCGTGCTCGCATAGTCGGCATCTCATTCCGCAGGGATGCTTGCCGCCATCTTTGCCGCTGCTTTGCCAGCTTCGGTGCTTTCGAACTGCTTGGCGATGGCATCGAGCATGGTGGCTGCCGATCGCTGTTCCTGTCGATTGCGCGATTGCAACATCGTCTGAGCTCGCTCGAGCAAAGCCATTGCTTTGATCTCATCTTTAAGATCTTTGTCAGCAGCCAGCTTCTTCGCCGCTGCCGCCGCTTCAGTTGCCTTGGGATGGCCACGGAATGTTTTGGCTGCACGGTCGTAGGCTTTATAAGCTTCCCACTTTTGACCGGACGCCTCGGCCTTGGCACCTTCGGCGAAGAGCGCTTCGACATCTACGGTGATCGCCTTATCCATTGCTTGCGCTGCGGTGCGTGCCTTCTCGTCGCTCGACTTGATCGTGCGCTTTACTACCGCCGACGCCAAGGCATAGTCGCCAAACTCCATCGCCTTCCACGCGGCCTTCATCGATTCAGGCACGATCTTGGGATCGACCTTCCACTTCGCCTGTGGCAGATAGGTTTTCACTGAACCAGCCAGATTGCCTGTATCCGCCTGCACCATCTTGCCCGACGGTGTAATGATCCTTGCTTGGTAAATGTTCTGAAGACTGATGGTGCCAACGTCCGCACTCTTTTCATAAGCGCGATCAATGTCAGCCAGCGCGGGCCAATCACAGTTGACGCCCTTGAGGTAGCTTTCAACAGCCTTGGGATCATTGCCTGAGTTGACCGCTATGAAAAGCACCGGCTCATCCGTGAACTGCTTGGAAGCCTCAATCAGGCCGGGCCACTTGGCGCGGCAACTGGGGCAACCTTCCTCATAAAAATAAAGCACGATCACCTTGCCGCTCATCGCTTCCGCTTTCATCGGAGCACTGTTGACCCATGTTCCTGAGAATGGCGGCGCAGCCAAAGCTGTCGAACCCGCAACCATGCACATGGCAAACGCGAGATGGCGAAGAAGACGCATAGGAACCCCATGGAAAAGAGGAGAAGAAAAAACGGAACACATTCGCACAGTGACTGACCGCAGCACGTTTTGATTATACCGCTTTAACAGGAACTTCTAAACAACAATAGACGAATCGGACGAATCGGAGCAAGAACTTCTTAGGAGGGTGCATCAAGGCTTTTATAACCGAATTTTGTCTACTCCCGGGTTTTTCAATCGTGTCTACCGTTATAAGTCTCGTTTCTCCCTAAGATTAGCTCTCGACTAAGGGTAAACGAGTAGACGTCTACCTTCTTACCCTCCATCCTGTGAAAACGATCAAACCCGTCAGGCCAATCAAGCCAGACATAGTTTAGCATATATTAAACGATATTTCAACAGTTGAATTATTGAGAGACGTGCCATGAAATGCGCTGCGCCCGCACAAGGTGGGCATGGTTACCAAAGCGCGGCGACTTGAGCACGAGCAGCAACGACTTCTGTAACGCCATCTTCAACTCTGTTGCGTTTTCAAAATGACGATCAACGAAAAATTTCTGATGCTCAGCTAGAATGACAAATTGATTCAGCAATCCTTGAGCGCTTTGCGGAGCCAAGCCTTGACCTATTCTTCATTCCTGGCATTTGAATGGAGATTCGTTGCAAGCTTGGCGATTTGGAGCGCGAGCATCCTAGCGCTGCTGCTCATCGTCTTTGCAGTCATACGGCCGGGCCATGCGCTACGAGGCGT
The DNA here is from genome assembly GCA_964650055.1 of uncultured Phycisphaeraceae bacterium. Classification (GTDB taxonomy): domain Bacteria; phylum Planctomycetota; class Phycisphaerae; order Phycisphaerales; family Phycisphaeraceae; genus JTS-RE9. Next base: position 12,541 of record CAZYQL010000081.1, read on the forward strand.
GCTTTGGATTCTCTGCCACACCATTTATCGCTTGCGCATCAAGGGCGCGAATCACATTCCCACCACCGGGCCTGCGCTGCTGGTCTGCAATCATGTGACCTACTTCGACTGGCTCTTCATTGTGATGGGCCAGCGCAGACAGATTCGCTTTGTCATCTTCGCGGGTTGGACGAAGGTGTGGGGACTTGGCAGGCTGCTCAAATGGGCGGGCGTGATTCCCATCGATCAGTGGTCAGGGCCAAGGGCCATCGTCAAGTCGCTGAACCTTGCCGCGGAATCGCTCAAGAACGGCGAAGTGGTCTGCATCTTCGCCGAGGGCAGGTTCACGCGCAACGGATTTTTGCTGCCGTTTAATCGCGGGTTTGAACAGATCGTCAAACGGCATCCTGCACCGATCATTCCTGTCTGTCTCGAACAGACATGGGGCAGCATCTTCAGCTATCGCGGCGGCAAGCTGATCTGGAAATGGCCGCAGGTCGTGCCTTATCCCGTGACGGTGGCTTACGGGCAACCGATGGCTGCGACATCGAAGGCGGTGCAGGTGAGGCTCGCGATTCAGAAGATGTCAGCCGATAGCGCGGTGGAGCGAAGCCTCACGCGCTATCCGGTGCATCGCCAGTTTGCACGCCAAGCCTCGCGCCATCCGTTTCGCCAGTGCATCATTGATGCGAATCTGCAAAGCAAGCCGCTGAGCTATGGCCGCGTGCTGGTCGAAGCGATGTCGCTTGCTCGTCTGCTGAAACCGACGCTTGCCCTGCACAAGATCGTTGCCGTCCACTTACCCGCCGGCGCGCACGCAGCCATCGCGAACATCGCCATCGCGCTCCTTGGCAAGACGGTGGTCAATCTCGATGTAAATGCGGATGAAGCGAAGCTTCGTGCAGCGATGCAGCTTTGCGAGATCAAGCAGATCATCACCACGAAGGCGATGATGAATCAGGTCGCACTCAATGAAGCCCAGGGCATCCACTTGATTGCTCTGGACGATGAACCGCTGCAGTGCAAGGGCATGAGCCGATGGATCAATTGGATGCGCGTGTTGCTGCTGCCTGCGTTTGTATTGGAGCGATTCACGCTGAAGCTGCACGAGCATCACCACAGCGATGTGGCGACAGTGCTGATGGCGACTGATGATGCGATGCGAGGCGTGAAGCTCACGCACGCCAACATCGCTGCCAACACGGACTCGATGATTCAAGCTGTGGATGTGCGTGCTTCTGATCGTCTGCTTGCCGCGCTGCCGCTGGCGCAGGCGTTTGGATTTACAGCTTCGTTCTGGCTACCGCTTCAGGTGGGTGCATCGATTGTGTTCAGTCAGTCGCAGCCGGGCAGTGTGCTTGGCGAACAATGTCGCAAGGAAAAGGCCACGCTGTTTCTGACCACGCCGCGCCTATTGCAACAGTGCATGGAAACATGCAAGCCAGACGACTTCAAAAGCCTGCGGCTGCTCATGTGCGGCGCTGATGATTTACCTGAATCACTGGCGCAGGCTTTTAGCGAACGATTCGGCATGAAGCCCCTGCAAGGCTTTGGCATGAACGAACTCTCGCCCGCAGCGACGATCAACATCCCCGATCAGAATATCGATGGCTTCCTCCAAGTCGGCAACAAATCTGGCACCATCGGCCAACCTCTACCGGGTATCACTGCTCGCATTGCTGATCCCCAGACGCTCGAACCGCTGGCCCCCGGCGAGATAGGTTTGCTCATGTTTTGCGGTGCCAATGTCATGGCCGGTTACATCGGAAGCGATCACACGGCAGTCGTGAGAAGCGGCTGGTTCAACACCGGCAAACTTGCGAAGTTTGATGATGATGGTTTCATTTCGCTGATCACCTGAGCTTCGCTT
>CAZYQL010000081.1:14489-15756 GCA_964650055.1 uncultured Phycisphaeraceae bacterium
CGCAGCGTTTCCCCGGCTAAAGCCGGGGCTATATGAATGAGTCCATCTCAATAGCGGGCCGCATTGATCGCCGTCAGCACGTAGGCCGTGACGACATTGGGATCGCCTTCGAGCCAGCGGTCAGCTTCGTTGGTGAACGAGCCATCTTCCTTTTGCAGCGAGGCCAGCTTGGTGATGAGGTCGTTGGCCCAGTTGTGTTCCTTGCCATCAGCTGTAGTCACCATCTTGCGTTTGGGGTCGGCATCGAGCGCCTTGGAGAAGGTCACAAAATAGTAGTAGTAGCCTTCGAACTTTTTCGCATCAGGCATGCCGGGGTTGTGAGCGAGCGTGTAGTTGTTGCTGATCCAGCGGAGGGCATCTTTGATGCGCGGGTCATTGGGATTTTCAATTTCGAGCTGAGCGTAGATATAGGTTTTGAACATGGCGTAGGTCATGGAGCCATAGGTACCCAGTTTGGTGGTGCCATCTTCGATGACCTCCTGGCCGTAGCTTTGCGGGACGCCGACTTTGTCTTTGTTGATGCTGGTGGCGTAGATGGCGCCGCCGTCGTTAACGATTTTGTCGCCGAAGTATTTGTTGTACTTGGAGCCTTGCATGCGTGAGAAAAACTCGACAGCAGCGAGGATCTCGGGATCTTTGCAATCAGAGCCCGAGTCGATTAGTGCCTGCACAGCAAACTGCGAATTGGAACCATCGGGCCGCCCGTGATGGCCGTAGCCGAAGCCGCCGTAGAACGAGTGCGAGGTATCGGTAGGCTTGCCATCAGGGCCCACAGCTCCGCGCCATTGATTTTTCTTGAGGTAGTCGCGGCCGCCTTCGATGGCGGCTTTCACTTGCTCGGTGCGTCCCAATTTCGAGAGCATCGAAACGCAGATCGCGGTGTTGTAATTTTCTAAAATGCCATCGTGGATGGAACCGTCCTTTTGCACTTTGGACAGCACGTAGGCGAGGGCCTTGGCGATGGCGGGATCATCCTTGGAAGCGCCAGGCTGATCGAGCATGGCCGAGACGATCATCGCGGTGACAGCCGGGCCGCTCTTGGGGGTCCAACTGCCATCAGCTTCCTGTTTCGATTTCAAAAACGCGGTGGCCTTGGCGATCACCGCGTCAGCCTTTTTTTCATGAGCACTATCAGCCGCAGAACCGGCGAAGCTGAGTGAACTACACACCATCATCGCGAGTGCAAATGTGCAAGTACGAATGAGTGAAGTACGAAACAGTGAAGTGCGAATCATCATGGCAAAGACTCCCTGATATAGAGTGAACC
>CAZYQL010000081.1:15856-17233 GCA_964650055.1 uncultured Phycisphaeraceae bacterium
TTTGCCGAGCGTTCGACCCTCCCCTAGCCCCTCCCTAGGAGGGAGGGGAATAAGAAAAAGTCTTATGCGTTTGCCCTGCGTCATCAATGTTTGAACTTGGGAATCTCGAAGTCCGGCGGCAGAATATCCATGCCCGGCGGCGGCGGATGACGCAAGACCTGACGCAAGGCCACCACTGAAAAGCCTAATAAAATTAGGGCAATCAGCGTCAGCACCAGATTCCACACCTTGGGCACGAGGCTCGCGCCACCCGCCCATAGACAGATCGCCGCGGCGATCATGATGATCAGGTAGGCCGTAGTGGTGAGAACCGCCGCCCAGCCTGCGCGGGGTTTATCCGATTGCAGCCCCAGTCCAAAGACCGCCATCGCCAGTCCGCCTAGCGTGGTGAAGACGACGGTCAGCGTCAGGCCGGTCGTCGCCAGGTCGGCGAAAGGACGCATCGGCGTGGATGGCTCGATTTGTTTCGTGTTGAGTTTTTCCTGCGTCTCATATCGGCCCATCGGCGGATCCCACAAGCCAGACATGGAACAGACGCAGCAACTCGACAGGAACAGCGTCATGCCCACCATCTGAAGCAGCACCCCTGTGCCCTGCGCAAAGGCGCGCACGGGCGGCGCCACAGGTTCTGCCGTGGCTGGCGATGTTGATTCAGCCGTGGAATTTGGGTTGTCCGACTTGTCTGGCATTTCAATGACTCAAGGTCTTGGGTACTTCTGAAGCAGCCGAACTTTCTGAAGGTGACTGAGCGAGGCGAAGTCGAAACAGCGTGGCGATCACAAAAATCAGAAGCGCCATCGGCGTGCCTATCGCCAGCACGTTGGCGGTCATCGAAGAAGGTTGACCATCAACGATGGCCACGATGAGTTGCCGAATCAGGATGCCGCCCAAGGCGAAGAGCTGCGTACCCGCGATCAGAATCGCCAGCACTGCCGCGACCGCTTTGCCCTGTTTCACACCCGAGGCACAAAGCAGCAAAATCGCGCCAGGCACCAGGCCACTCAAGGCGAGAATCGCAGCAAAGGTCTTTAGCTGCGGGTGCACAATCTGAAGCTGTTCAACGGTCAAATTGGCCCCGGTGATCTGATGGAGTTCTTCCACCGGCATGCTCGCAGCACGGAGCACCGCATAGGTTGCAAGGCCGAATAAGATGATCTCCAGGATGCCTACGAATTGCAGCACGCGCGCTGCCCGCAAGCGCGGGTGAGGCTCAATCGCGAGAGATTCCGTGGCTGTGGTGGAGAGCGAAGACATCGGCGGTGAGTGTACCCGATTGGGTCAAGCCCTCGCGGCGAGTGAATGTGGAGATTGCGCGAACGCATTCTGTTTGCCATACGTACAGATCAACCGACTGATGCGTCCGATAGGCGTGATCCG
>CAZYQL010000081.1:17333-18961 GCA_964650055.1 uncultured Phycisphaeraceae bacterium
GCGTGATCCGGGGCAAGGTGCGCGTGTGCAATCGATGGTGGAAATCGAAGGGCTTGAATTCATTGGCACCTGATTTAGGCCGATGATTGGACAGAGCCTCTCGAAGCTCGTGCCGCCTTGGGCGTTTGTCCATCAGGCACGCAGTGGGTGTCAGAGGTTGAGGCAGGAATCGATGAAGAAGCATTTATCGCTACTGTTACGCATACTTTTTGCCGCTGCCGGTGTCGCCTACATCGCGGTGACACTGACGTGGACTGACCACATCGTTGTCCCTGCGCAGGTGAAGTTGCCTAGTGGTGTCGTGACCGAAAAGCCGACCGCTTTCAAAGTGATTGAAGGCGACCTGATCGACACCGAAGGTGCTCTGGTCATCCGACTTGATGAACAGACCACGATGCCCATCGAGCGTGCTCAGCTCGGGCAAGGGATTGAAGACTACAGGTCAAAGCCGGGCGTCAACACCACGCTGGCTCATGCGAATTTTTCACTGTTGCTGCTGGGACTACTCATCATTGGCCCGATTTACATCGTGCAGTCCTATCGCTGGTGGCTGCTCATGCGAGCGCGTGGCCTGGACTGCACATTGGGCAAGTCCTTTCGCCTGACCATGGTGGGCAGCTTCTTCAACTACTGCATGCCGGGCACGACAGGCGGCGATCTCGTCAAAGCCTATTACGCCGCCAAAAATAGTGACCGCCGCGCTGATGCGGTCATGACCGTCATCTTCGATCGCATCACCGGGCTCCTGGGTCTGGTTATCCTCGGCGGCGTCGCGGGCATCATCATGGTGCTCTCGATGAACATGGGCTGGATCGACCTCAGTGCCGATCAAAGCAAAGTCGTTCGCACCATTACCAGCCTCATCTGGGTGGGCATGCTCGCTGCGACCATTGGCACACTCATCTACTTCTCGACTCGTGTACGTCGAAAGCTGGGCATCACACCTGAGCGCATCGGCAAGCTGCCGGGCGCGAAAATGCTGCTCAAGATTGATGAAGCAGCACTCGCCTACAAGAAGCACATCGGCGTGGTCTTTGGCGCTGTGGCGCTGAGTCTGCCCGTGCATCTGGCACTGGCGGGAGCCACGGCGATGGCGGGTTATGCACTGGGCATGAAGACCCCCTTCGGCCTGCTGCTGACGGTCGTGCCGGTGCTCTTTCTCGCTGCCGCCGTGCCGCTGACCTATCAAGGCCTAGGCGTCATGGAAGGCCTGGGCAAAGCGCTGATCGTGGGCGTCACCGCCACCGAAAATCAGCTCATCGGCATGCTGCTGATGATCCGCTTCTACCAGATTTTCTACTCGCTTCTAGGCTCGCTCTTCCTGCTCAAAGGCGACATCCACATGCACCCGGAACGCGAAGCTGCTGCACCAGGCAGTGAGACAAGTGAAACGCCGATCAGCGCGAATGCGGCAGCGGTGTGAAGCAAGAAAATATCTAATCACCGGCGTCACCCTGATCAATCAGATCATTGATACGCTGTGTGCGCAGCTTCACATCCTCATCTGTCGCTTTAGGCTGTGGGAATTGCGGCGGACGCGTGTCATCCTTCGCATTAACTGCGGTAGCGAATGAAAAGTGTTTTACTGCGAAGCGGCAACGCAAGGTCAATTCGATTTAACCACGAAG
>CAZYQL010000082.1:0-18150 GCA_964650055.1 uncultured Phycisphaeraceae bacterium
TTTACCACGAAGGCACGAAGCTACGAAGCCACGAAGTTTTTAATGCATTGGAGCAGGGCAATCGCATGTGGTCCCTTCCGGTCCCCCTCCCTTGGGGAGGGGAGTTAAGGCGACGGCACAAAGCCTACATGCGATTGCCCTGTGCATTGGAGCTATGAATCTCATCCGTTTTGTCTTTCTTCGTGTCTTCGTGTCTTCGTGGTAAAGACGATTTTCACCGTTGTCTGGTGTTTTATAATGGATTGAAAACAGTGTTGAAACGGCGATCGATGAAGGAGGGGGTCCGGACAAGTTCACCAGCAAATTCCCAGGTCCGCTAACGTTTGATACTTGACGCGGCTATGTTTCGGTTCATAATGAGGGACTGGTGGAAACTCGCCCAAGTGCATTTCGGATGTCGCTGACCCTGCTCGCGGTGGTCGTGTTGTCTGCTTCATGCGCTGCCGAGGCGATTGTTGCGGCGACGCCGCGCTGGGATATTGCGGCTTCGGACAGTGCGATGGCGTACTGGTCAGCGGGGCGCGATCGTGATGCGACTCCCGCGCGCACCGTTCGAGCATCGGACTCGCGCAGTCACGATGACAGCACGCTGGCTGCTGATGATTGGACTGGCTGGAGTCACGCCGCTGCGCTTGCATTACGTGCCGATGGCACGTGGCCCTGCATCTGCGAAAGGGTGATGAGTCAAGTCAGCGCGCTTTCGCCGACAGATCAGCTTAGTCCGCATCATCTGAATCTGCCGCCGCCCAAGGCTTGAACCTTTCTGTTTGGTCGTTTTTACCACGATCCGTTTTGGATACGCAGCTTCACGCAGAGCGACGGCGGACCTTTGCTCCGCGGCTAAACAAGAAGCTGCACCCATCCAACAGTGCTCATCACCTTTGCCACGGCCCACGCCATCGGCACACTCATCGTTGCGACATTGATTCCTCTTCCATCGTTTTCCTTCCTTTCATAGGTCTCATCATGCAGCAGCAGAAAGCGTCTCCCTGGCGACCGATTTTGATCCTGGCGATCATCGGTCTTTGCGTACTCGCACTCCTTCAAAAGGGCCTCAAGCCCGGCATGGATCTGGCGGGCGGCTTCGTGCTCACTTACGACGTCGAAGTCCCTGAAGGTCAGGAGCCTGCCGCCGCCGTGGAGCAGATCATTCAGGTGCTCAGCAACCGTGTGGATCCCACCGGTGTTCGCAACCTGGTCTGGCGTCGCCAAGGGTCTAATCGTCTGGAAATTCAATCCGCACTCGCACCCGCCAAGGTGCGCGTCATGCGCGATGCCTACCTCGCCGCCTTCGATGCGCTTAAGACCGGCAACGTCTCGCGCTATCAGCTCGAAAGCACGCTGCGCGATCCCGCTCAGCGTCAGAAGGATTTCGATGCACTGGCTGGCGATAATGAATCGCGCACCAAGCTGCTCAAGAATCTCGCCACTGCGTATGACGCCATGGAAGCGGCCCGCGTGCCCTATGAAGAGGCGGTCAAGAACGCGGCCAAGGCGCAGGAAAATCTCGACAAGCTGCCGCCTGATGCACCGGAAGATCAGAAGAAGCAGATGGCCGATCACGTCAAGACGATGACAGCGGCGCTGACGGAGAAGACCAAGGCCTACTTTGAAGCGCGCAGCAAGTTTGAGCCCGCCATGAGCGCGGTGCTTTCGATGAACCTCAGTGCGACCGAAGTGGAGCGCGTGCTGAATCTGCCTTCGACTTTCAAGACACCTGATGGCGCGGTGACCAACCCGCGCGAAGATGGCTTCAAGAAACTCAAGACCGAACACCCCGATCGTGCAGCTAAGTTGCAAGCCGTCGCTGATACGCATGCCGAGTATGCCGCTAATCGTGGCCCGCTCGATGATCCGGAAGATCTGATTTCCATGCTGCGCGGCAGTGGTGTGCTCGAGTTCCGCATTGCACCGCAGGCGAGCAATGCAGCCCTGAACATCTATCGCGATCAGCTTCGTGAAAAAGGCCCCAACACCGGCAAGGACCGCGAGTATCTCTGGTTCCCCATCGATGACATTTCCGCCTTCGCCGACAATGAAGGCGAGAAGAAGGAACTGGAAGCGAATCCCGCAGGCTACTTCGCTTCTCGTCGCAACCTGGTGGGCGAGCGGTATGGCGACAAGTACTACCTGCTGCTGAGCAATCGCAAGAACGAGCGCATCAGCGCTGCGGAAGAAGGATGGAAGCTCGCCGACGCTGGGCCTACGCGTGATCGCTCGGGTTTCCCCGCAATTTCATTTAGCCTAAACACCGTCGGCGGCCAGTTGCTGGGCGCGATGACGGAAGCGAACCTCGGCCAACTGATGACCATCATTCTCGATGGCCGTGCTACCAATGCTGCCACCATTCAGTCGCGCATCGATGGCGATGGTCAACTGAGTAAAGGCGGCGGCGGCTACGGCAAGAAGGAAATGGATTATCTCCTTCGCACGCTCAAAGCAGGTTCGCTCAAGGCAACCCTCGCCGATCGCCCCAGTTCGATTCAGTTTTTCCAGGCTGAAGCGGGCCAGGAAAATCTCGAGCGTGGCCTCACCGCCTTCGGCATTTCTGCCGCCATCGTCGTAGCCTTCATGATCGTTTATTACTTTGGCTGGGGCGTCGTGGCTGTGGTGGCTCTGGCGTTCAACCTCATCATCATCCTCGGTGTGATGTCGCTGCTGGAAAATGCCTTCACCATGGCGGGCATCGCCGGCGTCGTGCTCACCATCGGTATGGCGGTCGATGCCAACGTGCTGATCTTCGAACGCATCCGCGAAGAGCTTTCGCGCGGTGCCAACGTCAAGACAGCCGTGCGCCTGGGCTTCGATAAGGCTCTGTCCACCATCATGGACTCCAACATCACCACGCTCATCACCTGCTTTGTGCTGGGCTACTTCGCTACCGCTGATGTGCGCGGCTTCACCATCACACTGGGCATCGGCCTGGTCGCCAACGTCTTCACCGCAGTCTTCTGCTCGCGAACCATCATCGACTGGTGGCTCAAGCTCAAAGACCCGACCACTGCCCCGATGCTGCCCACCAAGTACGCCAAGATTCAGAAAGCGCTCACCCCCAACATCGACTGGATGGGCAAGCGAAAAACGTTCCAGACCATCAGCGTCGTTGCCGCTGTCATCGGCCTGGGCGTGTTCTTCGGCCGAGGCGAAGACATGCTCGATATCGAGTTCCGCTCCGGTACGCAGGTCGGCTTCAAGCTCGCCGACGGCAAGACCGTCACCCGCGCTGATGCCGTCCAGCGCCTCGACAAAATCGCCAAGGCCAACAATTTGCCAGCCCTGGCGCGCGGCGTCTCTTCGGTGCAGGTCGTCGGCGCCTTAGGTGCCAAGAACGAAGCAGGCGAATTCAAAATCAGCGTCCTCGATCAGGACAAAGAACGCGTCAGCGGCGCTATCAAGGACGCCTTCAGTGATGTGCTCAATGTCGAACGCGCCATTCACTTCAAAGGCGATGGCACCGGTGACAAGCCCGCAGATGGCGAAGCAATTGAGTCTTCCACCGGTCAGCGGTTGCCTGATTTTGTCACGATCATTCGCAGTGACACGCTGGGCGAATCCATCGGCCGCGAGTCGGGTGTGAAAGTCAACGACTACATCGGCGGCGTGGCCATCACGCTCGATGGACTCAATCCGCCGGTGAGCACCGCTGAACTGACCGATCGCATCAAGCGTCAGCGATCGCAGGCCAAGTACGAGCGGCTGGGCAATCGCGATTTCCGGGTGATCGGTCTGGATCAGGCCACCGGCGCACAAGTCGCAGAAGGTCAAGGCCAGGTCTATAAGTCAGCGGTCGTGATAGTGACCGATGGCCGCACCAACTATGCCGAGGATCCTTCATCCTTCGTCACCGATTTGACGGGTCTCTCGGGCACCGAGTGGAACCTGGTACACGATGCGCTGCTTCGCGATTCGAGTCTCGACAGCGTCTCCAGCTTCGACAGCCAGGTGTCAGGCACCATGAAGCGCCAGGCCATCGTCGCGCTGCTGCTGAGTATGTTCGCAATTTGCATCTACGTCTGGATTCGCTTTGGCACGCTGCGCTACGGTGCCGGTGCGATCATCGCGATCATTCACGACGTCTCCATCGTCGTCGGCTGCGTCGGCATCGCCGGCCTGATCTATGACACGCCCATCGGCCCGATGCTCGGCCTGATGGATTTCAAGATCAACCTCACCATGGTCGCTGCGATTCTGACCGTCGTCGGTTACTCCATCAACGACACCATCGTCGTCTTCGATCGCATCCGTGAAAACCGCGGCCGCCTGGCGACGGTGAATGAATCGATCATCAATGACGCGATCAACCAGACGGTCAGCCGAACGATCCTCACCGGCCTGACCACGCTGATGGCGCTGGCAGTGCTTTACCTCTTCGGCGGCGAAGCGGTGCGAGGCTTCGCGTTTTCACTCTTCATCGGCGTAGTCGTGGGTACCTACAGCTCCATCGCCATCGCATCGCCGCTGCTCCTGGGCAAGAGCTTTGGCGCTACCGATGAAGGAACCGCCGTCACCAAGCCCGCAGCATAAAGTGATGTCAATGCCGCAGCGCACATTGCCGTCATAGCCGCAGCGTCCTCGCTGCGCGGATCATCTGTCACCGGCCTCACAAAAGTGAGGCCGGCTTTATTTTGTGAAGCTGATGTGCTATAATGTGCGCGTCATTTCAGCGGGCACGCAGCGTTTTCGTGCCTTGCATTTCACGGGGTTTTGATTCAACTTTGATCCGGGAATCTTCGCCATGAGGCTGCGACCGCAATCGCATCCAGGGACTCATGTGCAACGTCCACAGGTTGGACATGGCGGGCTGATCCTGCGCTGGCTCATCATCGTCTCCATCATGCCTGTAATTTGCGGCTGTTCTGTCAATCAGTATCCGCTTCTGGGCTGCGTGCGTTACCTGCGCAATGATGCGGACACAGGGCGGGCCGTGCATATCGAAGCATGGGGCCTTCATCTGACAACCGAGACGATCGATGCCGGCATTCATCTGGGCCATGTGCAGCAGACATTTTTCTTCGCGGGTGCTGCATCAGACGATGACGGGCAGCCGCTGGCGCAGTTCGTGGTAAGAAATAATGAAACGCTGCTTAAGCCGGTGAGCGAAGAAGAAGGCCGATCATGGCAACTCAAGCCGCCACTGGCGCTGCGTTCGCAGAAAGAAGGCGTGAGCCTGGGGCTGGCATCTGGCATTCGATTGCAACTTGGCCTTTCGCAGCAGGCGGCGATCCAGCTTCCGCGCGATTCACATCTGATCATCATCCAACGCCAGTCCGGCGTCATCGGGCAACTCGATCACGCCTATTTCACCGTTCACTTCACCCATCCATAAGGAGCTTTCACCATGACCATGATCAAGCCAAGCGTAACTCATCATTGTTGGCGACGCGTTGCCGGGGCACTGCTATGTGCTGGCGTGCTGACAACGACCGTCGGCTGCAATCAGGTTGTCTATGTTCACAGCGCCTCGCTGGGCGTCGATGTCAACATCTCTGCTCAGTCAGGTACTGCGAAAATGGCGCTGGGCTATGACCGCGAGACCTTTGCCGTCGTGCCCCGCGTGACTCACCCCAAATCAGAGGGCAAGCCAGAGGAAGTCGAAGCCATGTCGCTCGTCTCGGTCAGCAATGTCGATGCGCTGGGACTCAGTGAACTGATCTTCAACCACGCCGTCGCCACCGGCAAGGCAGCGGAGAACACCGTCAAAGACCCGGCAGCACTCAAGGCCATGCGCAAGGCCGCCTTCGGTGATGAAGGCCGGTGATGCTGCAACGATTCGGCGGTTCATCGCAATTCCCTCATCTCTCAATTTTCGGAGGCCAACATGAAATCGTTTCTCTCACTGCTGCTGATCATCACTGCGCTCTCGCATGTACTTGGATGCAACTCGGTCTATTTCTACGAGACAGAGAAAGTCTCCTTCACCATCGAAGGCCGACCTGATCCGACAGCGCCTGTCGCGGCCAATCTGGGCCTTAAACAGCGCGTCGTTCTCATCGCCCCAGCCTCTGCTGAAACCGGCACAAATCAAGCCACCGGCGATGCGCTCTCGGTACTGAGTTCCTTCCGATTTCAGATTCACGCCAAGGAACCCAGGCAACCTTTTTCTCGCATGACCATCGACAGCGCTCTGATCACCGGTCGCCCGGCTCAGTCGCTCCTCCCGAAAGAAACCGCCAACGCCATCAGTGCCCTCACCGGCGGCGAAGTGCAGCCCATCATCAGCTACGACATCTCCGTGCTTCGCATGATGTTCCAAGGCGTGAAGCAATTGCAAGCCACGCTGCCCGCCGACTCGGACTATCAAGATCAGATCAAAGCACTGACCGGCAATCTCAACGCGCTCGATGGACTGGCCCCACAGAAATATGACGCGCTCATCTTCTGCACGATCGAGAATGGCAACTTCATCGCGCGCTCCAATCGCGATGTGAGCGACACGATTCCGGGCGAACCGGGCTTCGATCGTGTGCTCACCTACTGGGCTGATCTGGACATGAGCGTCAAGGCACTGGCAGACGTTCGAGATGGTGATCCTGCAACGCATTCCGAAGTCGATCGCCTTGCTGCTGGCCGCAAGCATGAGGAGGTCAAGAAAGTGAAAGACGCCTTTGAAGCGAGGCTTCGCCGTTCGTCCGCTCTTACCGATCTTCGAAACTTCTGGTCCCAAATAGGAGGCTAAGTCATGGCTCGAAAAAAAGTCGATCGATCAACATCACCAGCAACAACGACCGCCGAGAATGTACCCGTCTCTACCATGGCTTCGCTGCACGACATCGTCGAGTTCTTTCAGGACCAAAGCGATCTGGATGCACCGGGAAAGAATACAACTCTGGCGCAGCTGCTGCTGGGGACGCTCTTTCCTTACCATGTCGTACTCATTGAGCGCATCGAGATCGGCACACAAAAAGGCTGGCGCGTGACCTATCGGCCCGCATAAATCCAGTGGGTCACTCGCTTCTATCTTGCAAGGCATCTGCTCCATTGTCATCGCGAATTTCAACTGCTCCGATGAAAGGTCGCTCCCATGAATTCCAATCGAATGTCATTTCGAATACCGATGGCACTCCTGCTGCTGCTGTCGCTGGGTGCATGTTCCACGCTGCCGCCGGTGAATCACCACTATCGCAACCTGCAGGCAGGGACAGCAGCACATGCTCTGGCTCCATTCGACGAGCCCGTGCAGATGACGGTCTATTACGTCACCAATCGCAAGCGCCACAGCAGCCGCGATAGCGAGCCGTTTTACAGTCCCTATCTGGCGACGAAACCGCCTGTGACCTTCGGCACGATTCAAGCGGTGGTGCCTCGCATGGAGCCGATGGGCGGGCTGCGCGCTTTTGATGTGGCTCAAGGCGCCTTCGAGCCGGGGCGCGGTGTGAAGGTGCTGCCGCCAAAGTGCATGTCGGAGGCGCAGTCCAACTTGTCATCCCATGCGAGCGCTCTGACAGCAATGACCACCGAAGCAGAAACACCTACCTTTGCCGACCTCGAAAGCTATGTCGCATACGTGAAGAGCCAGAACACGCACAGCAAACCGATCCTGCTTTACGTGCATGGCTTCAATAACGAGTTCCACTTCGCTGTCGGTCGCGCCGCCCGCTTTGTACACGACATGGGAGGCAGCGAGTTCTTCATCCCGATGATTTACTCCTGGCCCGCCTACGGCAGCGTCACCGCAGTGACCATCGACGAAAACAACACCGGCCCATCCTCCGTGCAGCTCTCGCACCTGCTGCGACTACTCATGTCAGGCGACAACCCGAGCACGGTGCAACTGGTCGTACACAGCATGGGCACGCGCGTCGTCTCGCAGGCCTTGCTTCGCCTGTCGCACGATCAAGCCTTTGTGGCGCGGGTGAAGGAAAACAAATACCTGAAGGATCTCATCGTCACCGCAGGGGATATGGATGCGCTCGAGTTCTCACAGCCCGAGCAAGTCAAAGCGATGACCAGCCTGGCCAATCGCGTTTCGATTTATGTTTGTGATCACGATGTGCCGCTCTATGGCTCGATGTTTTTGCACAGTCCACCCGGCCGCGAAAACCGTCGGCCACGCATCGGCCAAGCAGGCGAAAACCGCACCATCATCAGCGAAGCCAACGTCGAGACGATCGATGCGACGATGGTGGAACTGTCCACAGAGAATCACGCCTACCTCTTTGAGAATCGCATGGTGCTCGACGATGTCTTCATGCTGCTTCGCCATGACCTGCCCGCCGCCAAACGAAACCTGCTGCACGCCAGAGATGGCAACGATCGTTTCTTCCTCATTCGCAGGTGAGATGTTCAATCGCACTGAAATGCTGTGCCTTGGGAGGACGGCCCGCTCAGTCGCGGCGTGACTTGAACCAATTGTCCCCAAGCCCGAAGGCGAGGTCCGCCGAGTCGTCGGGGTATGGGATCGCAGGTGTTATTGCGGATCAAATCGCTGATGTCGCTACGCCGCAAGCGGCGGAGTTTTTTCGTTCTTTCACAATTGACTTGAGAATGCGCATCTGTGTGGCACGGGTGCAAGTGAAGTTGAAACAATCTAGCGAACCACTCACTTCCCCGGTGCCGTCAGCGTGATCCAGAAAGTGCTGTGGCGCGATTCGCCCAGCGCTGTAAATGTCGCGGCAAGCTCGCGGCCATTGGACAATGCAATCACGCGAACAGGACCCGCCCACGCGACCTTGCTCGCAGGCACGATCAGCTTCACGCTTTTTTCCGTGGCGTCTTTAGGCTTGGAAATGACCGAGGCTGCGGTTACGCCTTCGGGTAAACCTTCCAGTCGAATCTCGATGTCATCGGCGAAGCCGTTTCGCCGATCAATGGCCACGGCAATCTCGACAGCCGCACTTGCTGGCGCGACGAAGCTGTCGCGCTCCAGCGTGATGGCCAGCTCAGGCACGACGGGTGCAATCGTAAGCCGATACACAAAACGAAAACCCCCGCGATCATGCAAGTCGCGCAGCATCACTTCATACTCACCATCAGCAGGCGGGCTGAAGGTGATCGACGTGTCATGCGCCTTGTTCGAATCATCCGTTTCGCTAAGCACTTTGCCGCTGATATCGCGCACGGTGAGCACGCTGTCGAGCGGAAAGCCCAGCGATTGCGATTCGACTTTCAGCGTCATGCTCTGGCCTTTACGGGCAGCGAAGCGAAAGCCGGCGCGGTGAGAGGCACCACTGAGTTTCCCGGTGATGATGCAAGGCGGCGTGACAGGCTCGGCTTTACCGGCGACAGTGCTGGACTGCGCGACGAGCGTGGCGTGAGTCGATTGCCCGATGGCGATGGTGTTGGCCAGCGAAGGATGCGTGAGCGCGAGAACGTTGCCATCTGTGATGGGTTGATCCGATTGCGGAGGCAGCGCGAGGGTTCGCGTGTCATCGGTCAGGTTCCAGCCGGCGATGGTGAAGGTCGCTGGCTTATGACGCTGAGCCGAGAGAGGCATGGCGTGGTCGGCGAAAGGGCCGGTGGTCAGCGTCAGTTCGTAGATGAAATCCGCGCCTCCAGCGAAACTGATCGAGCTTGTAGCCGTGGCGGGAAAGGCGAAGAGGCGAATGATGTAATCGCCATCGCGCTTGATTTCATGCACGATTTGCGGGTCCAGCCCACGCTCATCATCGCTCTGCGTGAGTACGTTGCCTTGTGCATCGCAAAGCTGCAGGACACCATCCATCGGCGAGGCGAGCACTTCATTGGCAGTGAGCGAAGCGATCAGCGTCTGGCCACGTTTGAGCGAAACGCGAAAGCCATCGACATCGCCATTTTTCTCAAGCCTGCCGCTGATGACCACGCGATCGGCTAAAGGCTGCGCTTGCGCGGCGCTGTTGTTGGGTTCCTTCTCCTCTACCTGCGGCAGCGAACCAATGATCAGCGGGCGCAGCGAAGATGCGCCTTCGCTGTTGTAAAGACGAAGCCAGCGCACCCCCGGCCTGGCGTCGGCCTGCGTGGTGAGCATCAGCGTGTTCTTCTCTTTGCCCGGCACGACAGTGAGACCTTGATCATCATCAATCCAAACCTTCACCGGCCACGCGCCTACATCATTCATCGCGATCGTCGTACTACTGGCTGGACCAGCGCCTGCGGGATAAAGCCAGTCGAGCTTGGGCGGTGCGCCTTCAAGTGAAGCGCCGCAGGCGAGTAGAACGAAAAGCACAGGCACAAGAAATGGAAAGTATCGATTCACACATGAAATCCTGAGCAGTGCATTGATTGATCGTTTACTTATGCAAGGCAATGAATACATGAATGAACCACAGATGTGTGGTTCAATATTCCTGATTATGAAGTGGAATGGTGCGCACTTGCGTAGCTTCACCTCACCCCATCAATTCGCGGATCGGCGTCGGATCGCTCACGAGATGCGAAGGTCGGCCTTGCGGGGTGTAAAGCATTTTGTTGGGGTCGATGCCCAGCTTGGTATAGATCGTGGAGACGAAATTCTCCGGCGAGAGCACGCGATCCATCGCGGCATAGCCTTGCCGATCTGTCGCGCCGATGACCTGGCCGCCCGGTGTCCCGCCGCCGGCGAAGAGCACGCTCATGGCGTTTGACCAGTGATCGCGCCCGCCGTCTTTGTTGATCTTTGGAGTTCGGCCAAACTCGCCGAGCACGATGACCATCGTCTCATCGAGCATGCCTCGTTCATCGAGATCTTCAATCAGCGTGGCGACGGTGGCGTCGAAGGTTGGCAGCCGTTTGCCCAGGGATTCGAAGAGTTTGGTGTGATGGTCCCAGCCGCCTTCGTCGAGCGTGACAAACGGCACACCCGCTTCGACGAGCCTTCGCGCGAGCAGCGCCCGTTGGCCCAGAGCGTGGCGACCATAGCGCTCGCGCATGGCCAGCGGTTCCTGCGAAATATCGAACGCTTTCTGAGCCTCGCTCGAGGTGATGATCTGATGCCCCTGCTGATAAAACTTATCCATCGCCACGACCGGATCGCCCGCGGCCTCATCATTAATGCGCTGCATCTGATCGAGCTCGCTGCGCACATCGCGGCGAGCCATATACCGCTCACCCGTCAAACTCCCCGGCAGCGATACATCGCGCACTCTAAAGGAAGATGAGTTGGGATCGCCTGGCACAACGAAGGGGGCATACTGAGCGCCCAGAAAATTAGGCCCACCGCTGCGCGTCATCGAAGGCATGGAAAAGTAAGCGGGAATACCTTGCGGCGCGCCGACTTCGCGGGCAGTGACAGAGCCGAGGCTGGGATGGAAACTGACGAAGGCGCCGCAGCCCACGGGAATGCGTGGCGGAGCGCCGGTCATCATGTAGTGATTGCCCGCGCCGTGGTTGCCCTGATTGTGCTGAATGGAACGAATGACCGCGAACTTGTCAGCGATGGCAGCAAGCCTTTTCATGTGCTGCGAAAAGCGAACGCCTTTGATCTTGGTCGCAATTGAATCGAAGGAGCCACGAATCTCCAAGGGGGCGTCAGGCTTGGGATCAAAAGTTTCGTAATGCGAAGGCCCGCCATCAAGCCAGATGAGAATGCAAGCCTTGGCCTTGCGCTTGAGGGGCGATGCATCCGCAGCGAGCGCTTGCGTTCGCAGAGCACCGACGAGGCCGCCCGCCACGAAGGTGTGCAGCCCGAGCTTCAGGCAATCGCGGCGGGTGGTGCCTTCACAGTTTTTATGGAGAAAAGGTGTTCGCATCGCGGCTCCGGCATCCCACGCACTTCAAGTGCGTGGGCTTTGGTACGTGACAAATTCAATCCTTAAAAAGGAACTCCGGTGTATTCATCATTGACCAAAGGAGGTCTTCAGTTACCGTCCTTTTATTCGGGCCTTTCTCGATCATCGGTTCAACGATTCTTTTTTCCTTGTCGCTCGGATATCGGCTGTAAACCGTCAGGTACAACTCCTCGCACGCTTGTGCGGGCGTCAGTTCTTTTTTGTTGAGCTTCGAGGCGAGTTCTGCGGCGAGGCTGCCGTCGCTGGCGACTTGGGTGTAAATCTGGGGGGACATCATCAGGTGCAGGGCCTGCGTCACGGTTGGGTCTTCGATGCGTTCGCAGGGCGGATCTTGATTGGGGTCGGGTCTGCCGAAGGTGTCGAGGGTCATGGAGCTGACGCGGGCGGTCCAGAGCTGCATCGAGCGCGAGCCTGGTGGCATGGCCTGGAAATCTTCGCGGATGCCTGTGATGTCGCTGGCAGCATCGAGCACTTCCTCGGCTCGCATTCGCGTGCGGTAGTGGCGCGAGTGGTAGCGGGTGTCCTTCACATTAAACTCGCCGGGAATCGAACTGAGCGAATAGACATGCGACAGGGCGATCGCTTTGATGAGTTTTTTCTGATCGAATTTCACTTCACGAAAGTAATCCGCCAATGCGGCGAGCAAGGGTTCATTCGTTGCGGGATTGGTGGTGCGAAGATCATCGACAGGATCGACGAGGGGCCGGCCCATGAGCTGCGCCCAGATGCGATTGACGGCAACCTTCGCGAAGTAATCGTTCTCTTTGGAGGTCATCCATGCGGCCAGCATCTGGCGCGGCGAAGCCTCGTTTGCTGAGGGCGAGGTACTTGCGGGCGCCTTGCCATAGAGCGGGCGAGGCTGGAGCGACTGGCCGGTGATGGGGTGAGTGACTTCGCCTTTGTCGCCGTCGAAGATGATCTCTTGCCCGCCGGAGATGGGCGGCGAGAGGCCGGTGCCCTTGAACTGGAGCTTGGCAAAGTAGGCGGCGAAACTGTAGTAATCCTCCTGGCTCCACTTCTCAAACGGATGATGATGACACTTGGCACACTCAAGGCGAATGCCCAGAAAAAGCTGACTCACCAGCGTGGTGATTTCATCAGGCGACCTACGATCGCGAAAGAGCACCGCAGCGCCGTTGTGCCAGGTGCTGCCCTGCGCGGTGATCAGCTCACGCACGAACTGATCGTAAGGTTTGTTGTCGCGAAAACTCTGGCGAATCCACTGGTCGTAATTGAAGACAGCCTTGATGCCCACGCGGTAAGGATTAGGCCGCAGCAGGTCGGCCCACTTGTTCGCCCAAGCGTCGGCATACTCGGCCCGCTCCAGCAGCGCGTCGATAAGATGCTCGCGTTTTTGCTCGCTTTTTGATGCAAGAAACGCGCGTGTTTCCTCTGCGGTGGGCAGCCTGCCGATGATGTCGAGGTAGGCCCGCCGATGAAACTTCGCATCACTGGCGGACTGCGAAGGCACGATGTGCAGCGTCTTGAGCTTGGCCCAGACCAGATCATCAATAAAGTTCACGCGGGGCAGCTTCGCATACACATCATCGTTCACTTCGATGGGCTGCGGACTGGTCGCGGTGAAGGTGTCCAGTTGATACATGTAGCGGGCCATGATGACCGCTTCGCCGGGGATGTTGGTGGTGGTCACTTGGCCGGTGGCGCTCACTGCGGCGACAGCGGATTCGCTGGATGCAAATGCAGAGAGTGCGGTGACATTGCGCGTGGTGTTGTTGCTGTAGTGCGCAGTGACGGTGAGCGGCTGCGTGTCGCCGGGCTTCATCGAGCGCGCTCTGGGATGAATCGTGACATGCGTGAGCGACGGCTCACCTGGCACACGGCGAGGGGCACCACTGGCGATCCAACGGCGAAGGATTTCATAGTTCGCATCGCCTGCGACCAGTCGTTCGCCGCCGCCGTGCGGAAGCTGAGCGGTCGCTTTGAGCAGCAGCAGACTGTTGGCGGGACTGGCGGGAAACAGGCGACGGCCACGCGCTTCTTTGGTGATGGCCGCAAAATCGAACTCGTGATCAAAACCCAGGAGCGACAGCGCGAAGCCGTTTTGTCCGCGAGCCTTGCCATGACACGCCCCGGCATTGCATCCCAGTGCGGTGAGAATCGGCTGCACATCCAACTCAAAACTCACCGGCCCCTGCGCCCGCAGCGCAGCACAGGGCAACGAAAGAAAAGAACAAAGTAGGAACCAGATGGAAAGTCGCATGCTTCTATCGTATCGGCTTGGCTGCCAAATCTGAACCGGGAATATCACCAGGCAACGCAACACGAGGCATTTAGCTCGTACTCCCCTCCCTTCCAGAGAGGGTCAAGGGGAGAGTTGGATTTTCGATAAGCAATCGCGATGCGATTCATGCAGTTTTGCTGAGCCCCGCACCTCGCCCCCTCCCCGCTTGAATAAATCGCCGTAACCTCCAACAATGCACCCATGAACATCCGCTGCGCTATCGTCGGCCCCACCAGCTACACCGCGCTTTATCTCATCGAGATTCTGCTGCACCATCCCAGCGCCAAGGTCACGTACCTCGCCACGCAGCGCGAGGCGCTGCCCAATATCGCCGATGAGTTCCCGCAGTTTCGCGCTCGCTGTGAAATGGCGGGGCAGCCGATTGATCCTGCGGCGATTGCGGCTGCGGCGGATGTGGCGTTTCTCTGTCTGCCTCATGTCGCTTCGATGCAGTATGCGCCCAAGCTGCTTGATGCCGGCCTGCGCGTGATTGATCTCTCAGCTGACTATCGCCTGCGCGATGCGGCTCAGTATGCCCGCGTCTATGGCCACGCTCACGAAGATGTCGCCAATCTCGCCGCTGCGGTCTATGGCCTGCCCGAGTTTTTCGCAGAGCAAATCAAGGATGCGGATCTCGTCGCCAACCCCGGCTGCTACCCCACCGCTGCTGCGCTGGGCATCGCGCCGCTTCTTCAGCGCTCACTCGTCAAGCCGACGGGCATCATCATCAACGCCACCAGCGGCGTCACCGGCGCAGGCCGCAGCCCCAAGCAGCCCTTCCACTTTCCCGAAGCCAACGAAGCTTTTTCCCCCTACGCCCCTGGCATCCACCGCCATCAAACGGAAATCGAACAGACGCTGCGCACCATCAAAGGCTCACCCGTGAATGTGCTCTTTGTCCCGCACCTGCTCCCGGTTGATCGCGGCATCCTCGAATCGATCTACCTCGATCCCGCTGATGATGATGTGACTGAAGCCGAGCTCTATGAAGCCTTCCACGATGCCTACGCAGAGGCTCCGTTTGTGCGGGTGCGCAAAGAACTGCCCAACATCAAATGGGTGCGCGATTCGAATTACTGCGACATCGCTGTCCGCCTCGTCCATGCCGGTGGCGAACCCGGCGCTGACAACGATGGCATCGCGCGGAAGGTCATCGTCTTCACCGCGGAAGACAACATGATCAAAGGCGCCAGCGGCCAGGCGGTGCAGAATATGAATCTGATGTTCGGGCTGGATCAGACGGCAGGGCTCAAGTAAAAGTCGCGCTGCTGAACTGAGCCGCGACTCAACGAGTCGCGGACGTGAGCGACCACCTTGCCGCCGCGCTCACACTGAAGACGTTCTGCCGCAGTGGGAAAACGCGCTGGCTGCATCACACCCATTCAAACAACTTAGCCCTCAACCTCCGCGCGATCGTTCACCCCTTCATGCCGTTGGCGTCCGCGACTCGTTGAGTCGCGGCTCAACATCGTCTCTCCTTCTCTTAAATTTTTTCCATCATTTCACACTCCGCGCACTCCTCTTTTCTTTACTCCTCCATTGCCGCGCCTATCATCGTGCGCAGGCCTCGCCACTCGGTCTCCCGCAGGTCTGTCAGCTCTTCATCTCTCACGTTGTCCTGCGCCCCTTCATTCGTGGCTGCTGATTTGTCGCGGGCTTGCCGCAGGTTCCTTCGCCGCAGCAAGCGCCCTTCATTCCTCTACTGAGCGCCAGCGATTCTCCCTCGCTTGCTCCACTGGAGACTTCCCATGTCCACCACCCCGCTGCCTACTGCCAGCCGTTCGCTCTCTCTTTCCAAACTGCCCACATGGCTCTGGGCACCCTGCGCCCTTTACGCCATCAGCGCCGGCTGCATCCTCTTTGGTATCTCCAAAATCGTCATCCCGCTTTACGATCAAGCAGACCTCGCAAATCTCGCCAGCTTCTCTAGTCAAATGGAAAAGTTTTACTGCCTCATCGCATTGAACATTTATGAAATCGCGCTCATCAGCGTCGCTCTCATCATTCTCCTTCGTCGGCAGGTCTATGACGATGCTGTCGCCCTCACGCTGCTCATCGCCATCTTTCTCATCGCCTCCGCTGTCGCACTGGACACCATCGCCCCCGATTTTCCCGAAGCCTCGTTTCTCTTCGGCCTCGCCGGCTTACTCGCCGCTGCGGGCAAGCTCTTCATCCTCAATCGTTTCATCACCGGCCAACTGCCCCGCCTGCTCATCGCTGCACTCTTCCTACTGCTGACTGTCAACTTCCTTCTGCCCAGTTGGCTCGCTTATCTCACTGCCCACGATCACAGCTTCCTCGCCCTCGCACTGCCCTGGCGACTTGGCCTTTATCTCGCAATGCTCAGCTCCATCGTGCTCATCACCGCCGCCATGCGCATCGTCACCGATAGCGACGAAGGCAGCGACATCCGCATCCCCTTCCTTCGCACCTGGACCATGCACTGGATCATCGCCCTGCTCCTGCTCGTCGGCTCAGCGGCGCATCTTTACGCACTCACCTGGGCCTTCAATGTTCCTGTCACGCCAGCCGAGCTTGCGCCGATGGTCGCGCTCTGTTGCCTGATCATTCTCGAACTGCTCCGAGGCCACGGCTACAGGCTCCTCGCACTCGACACCATGCTCAGCCTTGCCCCGCTCGCTGTCGCGATCTACTGCGTGCAGCTGCCCAATCCGCATCGCGCATTGCCCATTCCTCTAGGCTCACCCGCAGATCCTTCCATCTGGCTCACCTGTTTCGCCATCGCCCTTTCCGTTCACGCTTACCGTCGAGGCCAACTGTCGCTGCTGAAAACGGCGGCACCATATCTCGTGCTTGCTGTGCTGCTGGTGGGTGTTGATTCGTCGCAAACCGTGCCGACGCGCATCAGTCAGATGAACTGGAATCTGGCGGGCTTCACACTCAGCATCACCCTTGCTGCACTCGCCGCCGCTGGTCGAAGTTTGCCGCTGGCCACTGCTGCATCACTGGCGCTGGCCATCAGCAGCGCGACGTGTCCGTGGGTGCGCAGCTTCGCCCTCGCGCATCATCTGCAACTGTTCACCTTGATCCTCATGAATTTCAGCGCACTGATGCTCCTGACCTATGGCCTGTTCAAGTCATCAGCGACGCCATTGTCAACGTGGTTCGCCTTCATCGCCGCGCTGACACTCGCCGCCACGGTGCTGCAACTTTTCTTCCCCGACCTCGCCCCGCACATGCGCGGCAAGCCGATGCCCGCGCTCAATTACCCGATTCTCGCGTCCACCTTGCTCCTCGTGTACGTCGGCCTAATCGCCATCTGGACCAGCGACCTCAAACTCCTCCTCCCCGCCGCCGCCCCACTCGCCCTAGCCACCTTCACCCAAACCCCCGGCCAAGGCCAAGGCTGGGTCTGGATCGCCCTAAGCTTCATCATCCTCGCCATCGGCGCAGCTGCGAGTCTGCGCAAAGGTGCGATAGCCCAAAAATGGCGGACAGACGAAAGCGCGGGCGTGCCTCGGACGTAACCGCTGTCGTAACCCACATCGAGGCTGGCCAAGGCCCAGGTTACACGCCGCCAGGGTATTTGAAGGAGAATCAGTATCCGGTGCTTTACCTGCTGCAAGCCATCGGCGAAAGCGCTGGTGAAGGATGCGGGAGAAGCGTCGAAGCAGTTGAAGCTGCTGTGACTGTCGTGCGCAGACCGCGACGGGAGGCCAAACCCAACACTGGGAAATACCAAAGCGAAGGCAAACCGACTCGCTAAAAACTCACTCCCAAAAACCCCTTTGTCTACCCCCTCACTTTTTTTTCTGACATTTTGATGTTAAGTCGTTGATTTTAATATGGTTAATGAATGTCTACCCCATGACTACTAGACATAAAACCATTGATATTTCGCTAAAAACGCGGTTTTGGCTGTCTGCCTCGCCATCAAAACGTGTCCACTTCGTGTCCGCTGGCGATGCGAACAGGCCAAACCCCCCCCCGCCCCCAGCCCGCGGGTGTCGGACACCAGTGAACAGCCGGCGACCACGGATTGGAAAAGGACGAATTGACATGAGGATGCCTGCCTACCTGTCTATTTAATCTAAAACCCCGGACAGAAAAAAGAGGTGAAACCGACGACCATATTATAGCATGGATGTGGCGATTTTCGCTTCGCCCTGTTTTTCTTTTGCAGCTTTCTTTTGCAGCTTTTTTTCGTCGCATTCTTTCAGAGCCGGACTCTGCGAGTCCGGTCAGCCACGCGAAGCCTGTCCGCAG
>CAZYQL010000083.1:0-5008 GCA_964650055.1 uncultured Phycisphaeraceae bacterium
AGTGTGGCGTGCGGATCGCTGGGCGACTGGCCGAAGGCGAGGGGGCCAATCGCGATTGAGGCTGCCGTGGCACCGGCGATGAGCGCGCCTTTGGCACCTTTGCCATATCGCGCTCTGCGGATGTTGAGCGAGTTCTTTTCGTGGATGCGATAGACCACATTTCGCACTGCATCATCGCGCACGAATTTCGCGCCGGTCTTGAACAGGCGATACCAGAGGTGATAGTCATCAGCGCCCAGGCCCACCGCGCGTTCCTGATAGTTGCCGGCAGCGCGGATCATCTCCGTGCGCGCCAGCACCGAAGAGTGCGGCAACTGATTGTGGTCGCTGTTGCCGGTGAACATGGTGTCCAGCGGCTTGTTAGGCCAGTGCAGGCGCGGCGAGATTTCGTCATCTTGCAGTGTCATCAACTTGCAGCCATAAACATCAGCCTTGAGTGAATCGAGTGTGGCGATGGCGCGCTCCAGATACTGCGGCAGAATCTGATCGTCGTAATCGAGCGGTTTGTAAAACTCGGTGTCGCACATCGCTACTGCCTGCCGATGCAGCCAGGAGCAGTGCGTGATGTCCGGCTCCTCGCCGGTGCAAATCAGCGGCAGCGCGAAACGATCCGCCAGCATTTGGCCGTAGCGCCACGGGCCATCGACGAGGAGTACGACTTTGTATTTTCGGTAAGTCTGCTGCGTGATGGAAGCGATCGCGTCGTCGAGGTGAGCGGGGTCGGTGTTCTTGTGAATGCGAACGCCGATGGTGACGCGGGCATCTTCGTGTTGCAGTTCGGTGTGCGTGAGTTTGGCGAGCGTGTCGCCGAAGACAGTTTTGTAGCGCCCTGCTGTGGTGAGATTCTGCACGGAGCGAACACACGCAGCACCATCGAGTTTTGCAGCGCGGCGGATCGCATCAAGCGCATCGAGCGCGAGTTTTTGCGGGTCTTCGTTCCAGTTGATCAGGTAGCCGTTTTGGCCTTCGTGAATGTAGTCGGCGATGCCGCACTGATGCGTGACGACGACGGGGATGCCACACGAAAGAGCCTCGGCTGCGGTGAGCAGAAAACCTTCGGCACGGCTGTTACCCAGGAGCACATGACAACCCTCAAGGCGATGCCGATAAGCGAAGGGATCAAAATCCAGCGGGCGAATATCAAAGCGATTGAGCACGCCCAGGTCTTCCGCGAGTTTCAGCACGCGGTCCATCGCTTCGCCTTGCACCTTGCGGGTGTAAGCGAGGCCGGCGGTGTCAGCGCCGGTGTAGGCGCGGACGATAATCCGCTCATCCATTTTCAGGAGCCAGGGCAGCGACATGAGGCCTTTGGAATCGAGTGGCCGCCCCATCCAACCAACGACGATACGGCCACGGTCATCGCGCGAGACTTCACCCTTGGCGATACACATCTGCGTCACCGGCGGCGGCAGCACACCGGCGACATGATGGCCACCTTCCTTGATCCAGTGGGCGTAGCGTGCGAGCACTTTGCTGGAGACAGCGGCAACGGTCAGGCCGCGCATCTCGCCGTAGGTTTTGGTGATGTAGCGCCAGCCTTGGTCGTCCCATGAGTGCAGCACAAGCGACGTCGGCCGCGCGGGAAGGCCCTTGAGGTTGCCGTAGCTGAGCATCCAGCTCGAAGGATCGGAAGGCGCGTGCGTGGTGATGTGGCCGACGGAAAAGTTGTGTTTGCTGATGGCGGCATCGAGCAGCGGCATGTCATTGGACTGGCAATACAACGTCGTTCGCTCGCGCACCCAATCGGGCATGCAAGTGATCAGGCGCAGCACAGCCGTCTGCGCACCACCGAGGGCGAGGTTGTGGCTGACGACACAGGGGGCGACTTTTCGAAGCTTATTCACCATCATGAAACCTCAAAAGCGAAACACGAACTGAAAACCCATAACAAGCGACCTCGAACAGTAAGTACGTTCTGCACGGCGAGCGAGTCGCCTTCATGCACAACTTGCGGCAGTTGGCCGGGCGGTTACTGACAAAGGAGTCGGGGCAGCAGCCCGGGCTGAAACATTATAGGCACAAACCTGCCCATTCAGCGGCGCAAAGAGGAATCAATGCCACCGCGCGGGACGGGGCAGTCCGCTCAGTTACGGTGTGGCATGAATTGTTGTTGTCGTTGATCAATGCGCTGATGTCGCTACGCCGCAAGCGGCGGAGGCGGTGCTTTGGTCACGGCCTCACGCCGTCGCCTGTTCCGTCAGTTGTACAGTCAGATCGCGCAGTGTGTTGACACGGTCGCGGATGTCGCGGTAGCGGATGTCCTGCTGCAGCAGTGTGCTGGCGACGCTTTGCGCCCGCTTGGCGTGATCCAGCGATTTGAACTTGCGGGCATAGCGCTCCAGCGCATCCATCGAAAGATACTTGAGCGATTTGTCGGTGTCATCGCCCACACCCTGGTAAAGCTTGATCGCTTCTTCGAGCGTTTCGATGGCGGGGTCGAGCCATTCCATGTGCAGATAGCAGATGCCCAGTGCTTCCATCGATTGCACCTTGATCTTCGGATCAGCTTTGGAATCCTGGAAAGAGCCGACGGCATCCTCATATTTCTTGGCCATGAGTTGCCGCTTGCCCAGTTCGTAGCGCAGCTTCATCACCGTCGGGTATTGGTGCACGCGTTCGGTGTACTCAGCGGTTTCGTATTCGAGTTGCTTCCTGCGCAGGTCTTCGAGGCTCTTGGTCAGACTGGGGTCATTGGGGCTTTGCTTGAGGAAGTCGCGCAGCATGCGACCGTGACGATTCATCTGCCTCATGCGAACATCGCCGATGTCGAACTTGAAGCGATACTGGCCGGTGGTTTCGAACACTTCCTTGAGCAGTTTGATGGCTTGTTCATCGGCATCGTCATCGGCTTTGGCGACGAGCGCTTTGATGTATTTGAGGCGAAGGTCGATGTCATCGCGCTTGGCTTCAAAAGCTTCGCGGTGACGGCCGATGATGCGGTCGTGACCGGAATCATCGTGGCTCATCTGATCTTCTTCATCCAGCTCCTTCTGCTTGTCCAGATCCTTGACGCCGTCGCGGAAGGTGGAGCCTTTTTTCAGATTGGCATCTTCGATGGTTTTGAGTGCCGCCAGATCTTTGAACTTGGTGATGAGGTTGCCATCATCCTGATCGAGCGAGATCGCCCGCCGACAGGCTTCCTGGGCCTGTTTGTAGGCTTTGACGGTTTCAAATAGATCCATGGCCTTGACGAAGATCGATTTGGAAGGCTTCTTGCCGACGTTGAGTTCCATGACCTTTTCGCCGACCCATACGACGACTTCGCCCAGATCGACCGTTTCTTCCGTGACATGCATCTGTGCTGCTTTTTCCATGACCGCCAGCGCGCGGTTGACATTGCGCGGGTCCATGGCCCAGAGCTTTTCAGCGTGGGTCATTTTTTCGACGAGCGTCTTGCCGCCCGAGGACATGGTTTCCTTCATGCCCGCCGGCTTGCCGCCGCTGACCAGGCGATGCATGCCCACGTCGAAGAGGGCTTCGTGTTCGCGCATGGCATCGGGGAGAAAGCGCAGGCCCGAGACGAAGCTGTCGATGGCGTAGTCGTGATTGGTGTCCGCCACCTGATGGGCGCGGTCGAACCAGGCGCGGGCCTTGCGCTCATCGGGCTTAAAGCCTTCATCTGCGCCGCCCGCCGCTGCTTTGCCGCCACCAGTGTTATCGCCGTCGTTGCCGTTGGATGCGGCAGCGTCGCCATCGGTCTTCTTCTTGCCAAATCCGAATAGTCCCATGGGCACTCACAGGAAAGGGGGGAAGTCGCCAGTCGCTGACAGGCATCAGCGATCGGTCGCTTAGGTGATGAATCCACATCGAAAATCGTGTGAACCGACAACAGATTATAGTAGCACAGAAGCGCGGAGTTTGCTGCGCAGCAGGAGGTGGATTATCTTGAAAAAGTCGCAAGACGAGGCGAGATAGCCGGTCGCCTTAGTGAACGATGATTAAGACGATAAAGCAGGATTGGCCACCGAGACACCGAGCACACCGAGGAAGACACTAAGGCAGAGATAGGCGAATAAGCATCGGGTTAGAGATGCCAACGCCTCCTTCTTCCTTCCTTCTCTGAATTTATGCCTTCCTCAGTGTCCTCGGTGCCTCGGTGGCCGAACCTGCCTTGCCTGACTTCACGATATTGGCGACCTCTTATTTGAATCAGACTGGAACCTGTCCATGACCCCAAGTGAAACCCCAAGTGAAAATAGTTCGACGAATTCGCTGGTGCTTCTGGCAATCAACGGTGCAGCCGGCCGAATGGGGCGAAGGCTTGTTGCGCTGGGGTCGGAAGATCCGCAGCTGCGCATCGCGGTGGCGCTGGAGGTGCCGGGGCAACCGCTGATCGGTCAGGATGCGGGCGTGGTCAGCGGCGTCTCTGCGATCAATACGCTCCTCAGCGCTGAGCTTGCCGCCGGCGCTGCTCAGGCGATGATTGATTTCACGGTGCCTGTGGGCTGCCGGGCTGCGATCAAGCTCTGCACTGCACAGAAACTCCCGCTGGTCATCGGCACCACCGGCCTCACCACCGATGATCATCAGCTCATCGATGAAGCAGCGAAAACCATCCCCATCCTGCAAGCAGCCAACATGAGTCTGGGTGTCAATTTTCTGCTCGGCTTAGCTGCGCAGGTCGCACAAAAACTGGGCGATGACTACGACATCGAAATCGTCGAATCACACCACCGCATGAAAGCAGATGCCCCCAGCGGCACCGCCCTCGCTATCGCACAAGCTGTCTGCGATGCGACCGGCAAATCGATGAAAGAGGATCTCGTCCACGGCCGCCTAGGTGCTCACATCCCTCGTCAGCGCGGCGAGATCGGCATGCACGCTGTCCGCTCAGGTGACATCGTCGGCAAGCACACCATCAGCTTCGGTGCCATCGGCGAAGAACTCTCGCTGACCCACGTCGCTTCCACCCGCGATGTGTTTGCCCGCGGCGCCCTCCGCGCCGCCAAATGGCTCATCGGCAAACCTGCTGGACGCTACAGCATGAAGGATGTGCTGGGACTGTAGC
>CAZYQL010000083.1:5108-18032 GCA_964650055.1 uncultured Phycisphaeraceae bacterium
GATGTGCTGGGACTGTAGCATTGCCACGACGACACCCCACGCAAACGAAAACGCTTGCGCCCCCGCATCCAAGCGCCGAATCCCCACGTCCGATACCCACCGTCTCACGCCAATCTCACACCTGACCTGCTCCTTTCCGGCGTAACCACCCGATTTTGTTTGAACCCGCAGGCTGGCTATGCGTCTATCCACGCATTGGCCTGGCGCTCTTTCTTTGCGCCGCCTGGCTTGCGACGACGACCTCGAAAGGACCGATTGATGAAACGCTTCCCACTTCTCATGGGCCTCGCATTCTCCGCCCTCATTCTCTTGCAACCGGCCGCCCCTGCCGCCCATGCTGCCGAAGTCGGGTACATCGAAGACTTCGCCCTGGCGAGCAACCGCGAAGACGCTCTCAAACAGCTCATCCCCGGCACGGAAGATTTTTACTACTACCACTGCCTGCACTATCAGAACACGCAGCAATACGACAAAGTCGAAGCCACCCTCGAAGCCTGGAAAGCCCGCGTCGATCCAAACAAACAACGCAATTGGCCCGCGCGTCTGTGGGAGATCATGAATCGCCAGGCGCTGCTCAATTACGACAAAAACCAGCAGGAATCGCTCAACTACATCCGCGAGCGCATCGGGGTTCAATTCAACCACGCCCGTGAAAACCTCAATCAGAAAACCAATTACCCCACCGCACTCGATGCCAACCTCATCTCCCGTGATCGACTGACCAAGATCGCCCTTGAGCGCCACGGCAACTCCCTCAACGGCTTCGAAGACACCGCCATCGATTGGCTGACGCGATCGAATCTCGTCGATGGCCTTCGCCGCAACATGCTTCAGCGCTTGCAGCGCCCGGATTACCCGAACCTCAGCAGCCTCGTCATCGCTGACCTGCGCGATCGCTACACCGGCGGCTTCGGCTCAATCAATATTCACAAACAAATGCTCCTGGCCCAACTTGATGAACTGGCCAAGGAAATGCCCGAGCTTCTCAACAACACCAACTACATCAATACCTACATCACCAAGCTTCACCCCAATGACGATCTGGATTGGCGTAACGACCCCAAAGAATATGTTGCTTATCTCAACCGCCTCGAAGCTTTCGTTGCCCGTCTAGGCCCCGCTTATAACTCACTCAAGGCCCACGTTCTCTATCATCGGCTGGTCTTTGATCGTGCCCAAGGCAACTACGATCGTCAGCGGTTCATGGCGTATCTCTCGCTGCCCAAATATGTGAGCTACATCAACAATAAATACATGGAGCTTGAAGAACGCCGAAAGTATCCTAGCGATCTCAATGCCAATTTTCAGCCGGTGACGATGTTGCCTGTGGTGGGTAATGATGAGCCACTCATCCGCAGCTATCTGCATCACTATTTCCTGAAGGATGAGAACACCAAATCCTATGAAACCTACATCAACGACAGCTACCTGACGCACAACTTCGCTGAGGTGAAACTCGTCAACGGCCTGGGCGATCCTGAGCGCTGGTACTCGATGCTTTCGCCCTCGCAGGTGCAGCAGCTTAAGGATCGTATTGATCTCGATTTTACCTACACCAACAAGGAACTCTTCTTGACAGAGGAGCCGGTGAGCATTGATCTCTTGGTAAAGAACGTCAAGACGCTGATCGTGAAAGTATATGAAATCAATGCCGCCAACTTCTACCGCGACAATCTGCGCGAAGTGGATACCGATATCAATCTCGATGGCTTAGTCGCCAATGAATCGACGACAATTACATACAATGACACTCCGATTCTCCGTGTGCAGCGGCACTTCGAGTTTGCCCAGCTTAGCAGGCCCGGTGTGTATGTGATTGATTTCATCGGCAACGGTAAGAGCAGCCGTGTGCTGGTGCGTAAAGGCAAGCTGCGCTACGTGGCGCGCACCTCGATTGCCGGGCATCTGTTTACGGTACTCAACGAAAAGAACGAACACCTCGTGAATGCCTCGCTCTGGCTTGCGGGCCACGAATATACGGCGGACAAAGATGGCATCATCGCGGTGCCCTTCAGCAATCGTCCGGGCAGCACGCCGATCATTTTGAAAAATGGCGAGTTCACTTCGCTGGAACATTTCAATCAGGAATCAGAACAGTACGTGCTCGAAGCGGGCATCCATGTGGACCGCGAACAACTCATCAAGCGCAAGAAGGCGAACGTACTCATTCGCCCGCAGCTACTTCTCAACGGTACGCCCGTGGGCCTCAAACTGCTCGAAGATGTGACGCTCATCATCAACTCCATCGATCTCGATGGCGTTGCTTCCACGAAGGAAATCTCCGACTTCAAACTCAGCGAAGATCGCGATGCGGTCTATGAGTTCACCGTGCCTGATCGCCTGGCGCAATTGCAGTTTCAGCTCAAGGCCAAGGTGCAGAACCTGAGCAAAGGGAGCAAGGTGGACTTGGCTGCCGGGGAGCAGTTCGCCATCAACGGCATTGATCGCACCGATCGCGTGGAGGACCTGCACTTCGCTCGCATGGCGTCAGGATACGTCATTGATCTGCTTGGAAAAACGGGTGAATCCAAAGCCAATCGCCCGCTGCAACTGATCATCAAGCATCGTGACTTCCGCGATGCAGTAAACGTCACCACACAGACCGATGCGGCCGGCCGCGTGTTGCTGGGCAGCCTCAATGACATCGCATGGGTTCAAGCCACCGGCCCCGAAGGCACCAGTCGCCAGTGGCCTATTTTGACCGATGGCCACAGCTACCACTCCACCATTCACGCCAAGGTCGGCCAGCCGATTCAGGTGCCTTTCATGGCCGGCGGCAAACTCGATCCAACACTGGTCTCGCTGCTGGAACTGCGCGGCGATACGTTCATCGCCGATCGGCTCAAGAGCGCAGCAGTAGTCAACGGCTTCATCAAGATCGATGACCTGCCCCGCGGCGACTACGACCTCTTCCTCAAAGACAGCTCCACCCGCATCCTCATTCGCCTGACCGAAGGTGTGCAGCGCGATGGCTTTGTACTTTCCGACTATCGCAATCTGGAAGTAAGTAACACATCGCCCCTTCAGATTGAAGCGGTCACCGCAGGCGGCGACGAGATACAGATCAAGTTACAGAACGCCGGGCCTTTTGCTCGCGTGCATCTGTTCGCCACGCGGATTAATCCTGCCTTTTCTGCTGCGGCAAATCTTGGAGAGATAACAACTCCTGAGCCGTACCTGATGAAGCAAGGCCGAACCAAGTCGGCATATGTTGCCGGTCGAAACATTGGCGATGAGTACCGATATATTCTCGAACGAAAGTACATGCACATCTACCCGGGCAATATGCTCGCCCGTCCCGGCATCCTTTTGAATCCCTGGGCCATCCGCGCTACCGAGACCGGCGAACAGGTCGCCCAAGGCGGCGATGATTTCTTCGGTCGCGGCGGCAACCGCGCCAGTGAAACTGGCAGGACCAAAGGACAAGATACGCACGGCACCACTAATTCAGATTTCTCCAATCTCGATTTCCTGGGCGAAACTTCAGCGGTCCTCCTGAATCTCTCCGCTGACAAAGATGGCCTGATCACCCTCAAACGCGCTGACCTTGGCGATCACCAGCAACTGACCATCGTCGCGATCGATCCACACAACACCGCCTACCGCTACCTCGCTTTGCCCGAAGCTAAAAACGAGTTCGTGGACCTTCGCCTCAAGAACGGCCTCGACGCCGCCAAGCATTTCACCGAACAGAAACAGATTTCGATCGTTGGCAAAGATGGCAAGTTTATTCTCAGTGATATTTCCACGAGCAAGTTCGAAGCCTACGACACCCTCGCCCGTGTCTATTCGCTTTATGCCACGCTCTCGAACGATCCCCAGCTTATTGAGTTTGGCTTTATTCTCTCCTGGCCCAAACTCAAGCAGGAAGAAAAGCAGACTCTCTACTCTAAGTACGCCTGCCACGAACTGAATATATTTATTCTCAAGAAAGACCCTGCCTTCTTCGCGCAGGTGGTGCAGCCTTATCTGGCCAACAAACGCGACAAGACTTTCGTCGATCAGTGGCTGCTTGATAATGCCTCGGCGAGCTATCTGGAACCTTGGGAATATGGTCGGCTCAATATCGTCGAGCGCATCCTACTCTCGCAGAAACTCAAAGGTGAAAAGGCTTTAACCGCCCGCCATGTGAAGGATCTATACGACTTGATCCCGCCTGATCTGGAACGATTTAATTATCTCTACCAGACCGCACTCAAAGGCAGTTCGCTCGACACCGGCGAAGGCCTGGCGCTGGCACTAGAAGAACAACTCGATAAGGTTGCCCCGGCTGAAAAACTCAAGAGCGAGCTACGAAGGCTGCAAGAGACTCCACTTGGCACCGCCGCTGGCGAAGGCAGCGCACGACCAGGCGCAGCGCTTAAAGGGCCTGCGGGCAAGTTTGATGCGCCACCGGCACCGTCAGCACCCATGGCGGATGCCGCCGCCGCTTCCAAGCCGCGCGATCAACGCGAGAGCAAGGAAGATGGAAAGAAATCCGCCGACCGCGATTATGCTGGCGAGAACATGAAGCGTGCCGATGAGTCTCGCAAGGAAGTGGAGTTTGCCGACCAAGCGAAAGATAGCCTGAGGCGGCAGCAGGTTCGTCAGTATTATCGCAAGCTCGACAAGACTCAGGAGTGGGTTGAGAACAATTACTACAAACTGCCCATTGAAGTGCAGAATGCAAGTCTGGTGACGGTGAATGGTTTCTGGAATGACTATGCGAAACATAATCCGGCGCAGCCGTTCTATTCGGTGAATCTCGCCGAGGCTTCGCTCAGCTTCACGGACATGATGCTTGCACTGGCGGTACTCGATCTGCCTTTTGAAGCGGGCAAGCACGAGAGTCAATACGACCAGCTCAAGATGACGCTTTCGCCGGGCAGCCCGATGGTGATCTTCCATAAGGAGATCAAGGAATCCGCATCGGTCGCCAAGCAGACGCCGATTCTGGTGAGCCAGAATTTCTTCCGCGCCAGCGATCGCTATCGCCACGAGAACAACGAGCGCATGGATAAGTATGTGACCGATGAGTTCCTCGTCGGCGTTGTCTATGGCTGCCAGGTTGTTATTACTAATCCGACTTCATCCAATCAGAAGCTCGATGTATTGCTTCAGGTGCCCGTCGGTGCGATGGCTGTTGCTGGTGGTCAGCAGACCAAAGGTGTACACATTCAGCTTGGCGCGTTCAGCACGCAGGCCATTGAGTATTCCTTCTACTTCCCCGCAGCCGGTGAATATGCACATTACCCGGTGCATGTGGCCAAGAACGAACAGGCCATCGCGTTCGCTTCCCCCTTCAAATTCAAAGTAGTAAATGAACTGAGCAAGCTCGATAAAGAGTCGTGGGATTATGTCTCGCAGTTTGGCACTGAGGATGAAGTGTTCGCATATCTGCAAGTGAACAATCTGCATCGCACGGATCTGGATCGCATTGCCTTCCGCATGAAAGACAAGGCTTTCTTCCAGAAGGTCATCGTGCTGCTCGCTCAGCGCCATGCCTACAACCACACGCTCTTTTCCTATGGCCTCCTGCACAACGAGCCCGGCGTGGCGCGCGAGTTTCTCGAGCATAGCGATGGCTTTGTAAGTCAGTGTGGCCAGTGGCTGGAAAGCACGCTGCTGACGATTGATCCCATCGAGCGACGCAGCTTCGAGTTCATGGAATACAGTCCGCTGGTCAACGCCCGCGCCCATCAGCTAGGCAAGCGTCGTCAGATCGTCAACGAGCGCGTGGCCTGGCAGTATCACCGCCAGCTTCATGTCCTCACCTACAAGCGCACGCTCAGCGCTGATGATCTGCTGGCCATCACCTACTACCTGCTGCTTCAGGATCGCGTGGAGGATGCCATGGAAACTTTCGCTCAGGTGGACTCGAAGAAAGTCACCACAGCGATGCAGTATGACCTGGTCGCTTCCTACCTCGACTTCTACAGTGCTGACCTGAAGATCGCCCGTGGCATCGTAGAGAAATACAAGGATCACCCGGTCGATCGCTGGCGCACCACGTTTGCTGCCATCAGCAAACAACTGGACCAAGTGCAAGGCAAGGTCGTCGATGTCGCTGACAAGGATGACCGCGACCAGACCCAGGCCATGCTCGCCGCCACCGCTCCTAATTTCGACTTCAACGTGGAAGCGAAGAAGATCAACCTCACCTATCAAAACCTCCAGCAGGTGAAGATCAACTACTATCTGATGGATGTGGAGCTGCTCTTTAGTCGCAATCCGTTTGTGCAGCAGTTCTCCGGCGAGTTCAGCTACATCAAACCCAATGACACCGCTGTTGTAAACCTCAACGACAAAGCCACGGTGCATTCGCTTCCTCTGCCCGCCAAGTATCACACCAGCAACGTGCTTGTGGAGATTGTTGGCGCGGGCCAGACGCTTAGCAGGGCGTATTACAGCAACGCCATGAGCGTGCAGACCATCGAGAATTATGGACAGGTTCGGGTTACTCAGGCGACGACCGCCAAGGCTCTGCCGCGTACTTATGTGAAGGTGTATGCTCAGCTCGCTAATGGCCAGGTCAAGTTCTATAAGGATGGCTACACCGACCTGCGTGGCCGCTTCGACTACAGCTCGCTCAATACGGATGAGCTGGCCAGCGTGCAGAAGTTCTCCATCTTGGTGCTCAGCGAAGAGCACGGCGCGATCGTGCGTGAAGCGACACCGCCCAAGCAGTGATGGCAAATTCCAACCCACGCCTTCAGCGTGGCGCTAAACGTCGGAACTCCTACGCGTGCATCGCATGCGTAGGAGTTTTTTTTGTTTCGCCGCTCGCCAAGGGCATCGTTTAATCCGTTCACCCGCCCGACACCGGCGGAATCAGCGCCACTTCATCGCCTTGCTTCACCTGATCCTCCGCCCTGACGTATTCCAGATTCAACGCCACCGCGAGCTTGTCGTGCATGGCGGCGATTGCTTCGTGCTGCTGTGCCAGTGCTGCGAGCAGCAACTTCACCGTGACTGGCGCGGGCAGGGAAATGATCACAGCGTCTAAGCCGATGCGCTGGGCGAGCACGCCGAACAGTTGCACGCGAATGGTGATCGTGTCGCTAATCATGAGCGCACTTCGCCACTTAGCCCGCCACTGACCCCGCCGCGCAACATCGGAAGAAAATCGACGAGCGTTCCGACTTCGATGATGTCATCGGTGCGCGGCAGCCGCACGAAGCCATCAGCCATCGCGGTGTGCATCAGATCACCCGACCCATGCCAGCCGATCACAGCCGCACCGCCATCGCGCACCAGATTCGCAGCGCGAAACACCTCTCGCTTACTCGACGCTTTCGTGGCTTCACTGAGCACCACCCGACGCCAGGGCAGCGCGGCATTTACTGCATCACCACCCAAGAGCATGTGCCGAATCGCCGGCCAGGCAAACAGATGAGCCGTCGCCAGAACACTCACAGGATTGCCAGGCAGACCGAGGACGAGCTTGGAGGCGATATCGGATTGCGAATCCGAATTATCTCTGT
Organism: uncultured Phycisphaeraceae bacterium; assembly: GCA_964650055.1. Classification (GTDB taxonomy): domain Bacteria; phylum Planctomycetota; class Phycisphaerae; order Phycisphaerales; family Phycisphaeraceae; genus JTS-RE9. The sequence goes on from CAZYQL010000083.1 coordinate 12,572, forward strand.
CGCTATCGCTGCAAACCAGCACCGGCTTGCCCGGCTGAATCGCCACGCCTTTGATCACCACGCCCAGCCCCAGCTTCGACCACGCCCAAGGCAGCCAGTCGCGCTGGCCCGCGCTGATGCCGCCGTTGGTCACGACCAGGTGCGAGCGCGACAGTGCCTCCCGCGCTGCGGCCCGGGTCTGTTCCGGATCATCCCCGACATGCATGTGCTCCAACAGCGGCGTGCCCAGTGCTGTGAAAAAAGCGGTGAGCATCGGGCCATTGGAATTGCGAATCTGCTGCGGGCCAAGAGCTGCTGTTGCCGTCGCAGGATCGACCACTTCATCGCCCGTGGTGAGCAGCGTGATGCGAGGCAGTTGGCTGACGGTGAGCTTGGTTGCGCCCACTGCTGCCGCGATGCCGATGTGCTGCGGAGCAAGCACTAGACCTGCGCGAAGGACCACATCCTCGCGCCGTGCGTCGGCGCCTTGCGGATGAATATGTTGACCCACTTTAATTTCAGTCACTTGAAAGCGCACGCGCTCCGTGTCGCCCTGTTTCTCCACCTGCGCCAATTCCACAGGAATCACCGCATCAAACGGCTGCGCCACAGGCGCACCTGTCGCAATGCGAATCACCCCCGACTGCCCCTGCCCTTGCGCCAGTGGTGCACCGCCGGCTGCAACGATGCCGGTCACGTCGTACCACTGCCGGGCATTGATGCGCGATGCAATCACCGCAAACCCATCCATCGCTGACCGGTGAAACGGCGGCTGATCGCGATCCGCCTTCACCGCCTGTCGCAGCACCCGCCCCAGCGCCTGATCCAGCGGCACTCCCTCTACGCCCAGCGCAGGCACATGCGCCAGCACCCGCGCCAGCGCATCGTCATACCCCGGCAGCGTCATCTTGGAGTCCGCACAGCTCATGCGCTCATCCTATCCCGCACGATCTTTTGCTGCATTGCAGCGGTCAGCTATCAGCCGTCAGCTATCAGCTATCAGCCATCAGCTTTCAGCTTTCAGCTTCAGATGTGATGCACTGTGCATCTAAAATCACGCTTGCGACTTCGCATTGCTCCATCATCTATTACAATGAAATCGACCTGTCTCCTCCGAGGTGATTACATGAATTTTCACGCTCCATTCTCGTTGGTATTTCTCGCCTCGCTCGTGACCGTCATCGGCTGCGGTGATGGGCCCGGTCCTGCCAAGGATGGCGTACCCAAGAAGATACAAGCCAAGTCGGATGACACGCAGCTCTCCGTCTTCGCTCACACCAACATTCCCGAAGTGGAACGGCTCATCGATGAGCTCTCGCTGCAAATCGTCGATCGCCAAAGCCGACTCGAAGACCTGGCAAGTGCCCTGCGCTTAGGGCAGCGCGATCCAAAGAAGGATCCGGAATATCAACAGTGGTCAGACGCGATTGCAAGATTGCAGGCGGTGCAACAGAAGGTGCGCGACCTGCGGGCTGATACCTTCATTCGCTACCGCAAACACCTGCTCTCACCTGACAGCGAAGCGCAAGGCATGGAAGCAATTCTCGATAGCGCCAGCGCCGGGGCGATGAAGAGTCAGGAAGAAATCGCCAGCATCCTTGCCGGTCAGCCAGCGGTGACAACGACAGCCAGTACGAATCCTGTTTCACCCAGCACAACCACTGAGCCTTCAACGACCGCCGCGCCAAACTCCTCGATATCCACCACGATCACGCCAACACCTGCGCCTGCGCCCACGCCTACGCCCACCGTCATTCACAGCAGCCCTTCGAACACCACGCAGACCACTGTCAGCACCACGCGCGTGGCGGTGCTGCCTTTGCGGAACACCACCGATGTGCAGATGAATGTGACGCAGGCGATTTTCGCGGGCAGCGCCACCGATCGCTCCACCGTCAAGACATCCTTCGACCAGTACGCGCACGGCCCGCGCGCCAGTCTCGCCAATCTCATCGAATCCGCCGGCGGCAGCGCCATCGTTCGCAGTGACTGCGATACACAGCTTGTCGTCCCCACACCTTCTGCTGCCTCGCGTGGCCTGGATGATGCGGGCAATCGCGAGGTCGCACGCCGGCTGTCCGCAACTCACTTTCTCTGTGGCCAGATCGATGAGATCACTGCGCAGAAGCAGACGCCAGCGCAGGCTTCCGGTGGCCGTGAGAGCTACGCGGTGATCGTGCGCTTTCGTATCGATTTGTGCAGGGCTTCTGATGGCGCTGCCCTGGTGTCGCAGAATTTCGAGCTGCGCGACACGATCATCGCTTCGCAGTTTCGTGGCTTTACTGATGCGACGGTGACTTCTCGCATGGTGCGCAGCATGGGGGCTTTGGTGCAAGGTGATCCTGCGTTTGCCCAGAATGTTCAGCAGGCTTTGCGATAATGGTTTTCATTCGTCACTTCACTTGTCATTTTAACGGAGACCTATTCATGCCACACGCATTGCCGACTGTTTATAGCTGCCGCACGTTCGTGATGATGTTGGCGATGGTGCTGCTCACTGCGTCGTCGCTTCGCGCTGACGAGAAGCCTTCGCTCTCGATCGTTTGGCAGAAGAACATTCTCACCATCACGGGGGACCATCTGCCCGGGCCGATCACCATCAACTATCTCGAAGCCTATTGCCGCGCAGGCTCGACTGATCGCGACTGGCACCAGACGGTCGTCGGGCACAAGACCGAGCTCATCTCCGCCAGCGATGACAAGAAACAGATCAAGCTCAAGTGTACGCTCAGCGATGGCGTGACTGTCGAACACACCATCACCGCTGGCGCCGATGACATTGACTTTCGGCTGACTGCGAAGAATCCCACGGACAAGGAATCGCAGGCTCACTGGGCGCAGCCTTGCATTCGAGTGGATCAGTTTGTGGGCGTGCCTTCGAAAGGATCGAGCGAAGAGTATTTGCCCAAGTCTTTCATTTTTGTCGATGGCCAACTGACGCGCATGCCGACGCAGCCCTGGGCGAAAAAGGCTCGCTACATTCCCGGACAAGTTTATGCACCCAAGGGTGTGAACCGCGATGATGTGAACCCACGCCCGCTGTCAGACATCGTGCCCAGTAACGGCCTCATCGGCTGCTTCAGTAAGGATGAGTCGATGCTTTTCGCCACAGCCTTCGAGCCTTATCAGGAACTGTTTCAAGGCGTGATCGTCTGCCTTCACTCTGACTTTCGTCTGGGCGGCCTCAAGCCCGGCGAAACGAAACAGATTCGCGGCAAGATCTATCTGATGAAAAATGATGTGAAGGCGCTGCTGTCGCGCTATGAAAAAGATTTCCCCGAGCAGGTGGGAGAGGAAAGCAAGAAAGCAGCAGAACGGGAAAGCGGGAAATAAAAGGCAGGAAGTAATGGGAGCGAGGGGGAGAAGTTGAGCCGCGACTTGAGCGAGTCGCGGACGTCTGCGAACACCTTGTAGATTGAAATATTGAAAAAGCTTATTGCCGCAGCGCGCGGGAGAAAGAGTAAATGAAGATGCACGGGGCATCGCGGTTGAAGGCGACGGCACACAGCGCGATTGATCGCCCCTTCATGCCGATGGCGTCCGCGACTCGTTGAGTCGCGGCTCATAAAATGCAGCTTCAATTTTCACTTGGGCTCTTCGGCCAGCAGAATGCGCACCATCACCTGGCGCACGACAGCTTTCTTCGCGGAAGGCTTTTCTTCCTTTTCGCGGCCTTGCGATTCAGTGGCCGCTTCTTTAGTGGTGGGAGCCGGCACAAGTTCAGAGGCAGCAGCAGGTTTAGCTGGAGGAGCTGCGACTTTAGGCGATGCGTCAGCTACGCCATCGGCGGGAGCTTCTGTCAGCACTGGAGCGTCGCGATTTTTGTCTTGCTGCTTGCGGGCATTAGCGCTCGCGGCAGCGCGATCGTTGGCGACCTGGGGACTGAGCAGCAGCGTCTGGTTGCCTTCGCGAACAACGATGAGGGATTGGCCGGTCTTCGCTTCGATGTGTTCGACGAGTTGATCGATGCGATCTTCGGGGACAAGCAGTTCGATGGGAGCAGGCCCGGTCAATTTGGATTTGAGAGCGCGGGGTGCATCAGGCAGCAGAGCATCGACCAGTGGCGCATCGGCTGGAGGCGATTGATCTTCACGGGCACGCGCACCATCCTTGGTTTCGCTTGCGCCTTCACTGCTTTTGGCTGCTGCGGGGGGCACGATGTTGCCGCGCTTAGCGCCATCGGCGGGCTTGATCGTCGCGCCGGGAGCCTTGCCCGGAGCAGCGCCAGGAGCAGCGCCCGCACCTGCGCCGCCTTCTGCTTCGCGGAGGTCGGCTTTCTTTTTGTCGCTGCTGCTTGCCGCCTCGGCTTTGGCATGTTCTTTCGACTCGACTTTGTCTGCCTGCTCTTCATCAGCAGCAAAACTTTGAGCATCGCCCTGGCTTTCAGCGCGGCTCTGCTTGGTCATCGCCAGTGATCGGCTGCGCGAGGCAGCGGCGTGAGGCTGCTCCGATGCATCGTTCTGATCTGCCCAAGCCAGGAGCCACTGCCGCGTCTCTACCGCGCTGACGGTTTGCAATTCGATCTGGAATACAGGCGTTTGCGCGGCAGGCGACGCTGTCGCTGCAAGCTCTGCGCGCGGCTGCTCTGGGGTGCCAGCAGGATCACCAAATGCAGCCGCCGCACCCGGCGCTGTGGGTGAAACAGGTGCAGCAGGTGCAGGCGTAGGAACAGCAGTCGGTGCGGGAACTGGCAAGGCGGAAGCGATGGAATCCTGCTGCGCCAGCGCGAGTGCAGCCGTGCCTTTGCCGCCTTCTGATTTCATTTCCGCTGCGGCGGCCGCTTCGCTTTCGCCAGCGCCATCACGCTTGGCATCAGGCGTGGTCTGCAGCGCCAAGGCATTCCCCGTAGCGGCAGAGTCTTTACTAAGGTCACCGCTTCTGTCATCGTTAGCGGCATCCGGCTTGATCCGTTTGGCCATGGCTTCAGGATCGTCGCCTGTCATCCTGCGCTCGCCTATCGCAGCACTGGGCTGACCCGAATCAGCAGACTCGAGGGTCTTGGCGTTCTTGCTGAAGTCATCCAGTTCATTGCCGTTGGACTTGTGATACGCCAGTTCATCGTTGATGGTCGCCGGCGATGAACCCGACCAGCCCATCGGATCAAAGTGCCATGTGAGGCCGGCACCGACAAGCAAAGCCGCAGCCACCGCACCGGCCCAGCGCATGCGCGAAGAGAAGCGATAAAGCACAGACGATTTCGCAGCGGCGGCAGCGACGCGAAGAGGGGCGACATCGACGAGCATCTGCCGTTCGAGTTCGCACTGCACCTGTTCCATAAGGATGGCGGGCGCTTCCTTAGCGGGCAGGCCACGCAGCAAAGCACGGTCGGCGATGAGCTGATCAATCAGTAGAGCCAACGGCTCATCCTGCTCAAGCATCGCTTCAAAGCGTGCGCGATCGGCAGCATCGAGTTCATTCTCGATGTAGCCGAGGATCAGGTTTTCATCGTAACGGTCGAGCATGGGGGTTAGTTCAAAGTTTC
>CAZYQL010000084.1:0-11673 GCA_964650055.1 uncultured Phycisphaeraceae bacterium
GCAGGCTCTACGCTACAGTCGTCGGACGGCCGGGCAGTCGTTGGCAAGGCAGGGAGCGTGTGCGGGGCCGTCCGCAACCGAGCTCTGTTGGTTCGGTGATCAGGAGATGAAAGATGCATTCAGGAACCCGTCCGATGCGATGGGCGGCCGTCGCCCCGTTCTTCACCCGCCCTGATTCGCTTTGGCTCGATCGCTTCGTGACTTCCCCCAAGCACCAAGTTGACGTCGTGTGTCGCCCCGACTCGACATCGGTTGACTGGCATGCCCGTCGGACACCGACCACTGGCGCGGCGGAATGGCTGACGATGCACCGACACGTGGGCCGGGCTTGGACATCCCAGACCGATGGCATCATCACAGTCTTCCCGCAACTGGCGGCGATAGCCGGGTCTCGCAAATGGCTTACGCGGTCGAAGCGTCCGATTGTGGCATGGTGTTTGAACATCGGTCGCCTTTACACGGGGGCACGCCGCACCTTGGCACGGATGGCACTTAAGAGCATCGACTACTTCGTTGTGCACTCCCGACGGGAGTGTGAGAACTACAGTGATTGGTACGGCTTACCACGCGATCGCTTCGAATTCGTGCCTCTGCAGCGCGGCTTTGTCGAGCCGACCGTCGGCGAGGAGCAGCAGTCGCCGTTCATCCTCGCGATGGGCTCTGCTCACCGCGACTACCGAACGCTGTTTGAAGCGGTGCGACCGTTGGGAATCCGCACGGTGGTTGTGGCTTCGCCCCGGTATTTGGACGGCCTGGATGTCCCCTCCTGCGTTGAGTTCCGGACGGGTTTAAGTCGCGAGGAGTGTTCCCGCCTAGCCCAACAAGCGCGACTGAACATAGTGCCGATCAGCAACGAAGAGACAGCCTCGGGCCAAGTTACTGTCGTCGAGGCGATGTGGCTCGCCCGAACGGTGATTGCCACCCGATGCGTTGGCACGGAAGACTACATCGACTCCGAGTCGGATGGTTACCTCGTCCCGCGTGCCCAAGTCGAGCCGCTCCGCGAACGGATCAGGGAACTATGGGACGACGAGGCGCTTCGCACTCGAATCGGACGCGCCGCTCGTGAGCGAGCCTCGGCATGCTTTAGCGACCAGATGGCTGGCACAGCTCTAACCCGTATCCTCGATCGTTTCGCTGGTTGAGCGACGCCCAAGCAAGCACTGCACCTGATGGCTACTCGATAGAGCATAGTTATCCCCTTTTTTGGCTTTGGCGGGACGCGGATCCGGCCCCCAAATTCGAAGACGCCTGACGATATTCGAGACAAATCGTTTTTATTCGCCGGGGGAGAGTTACATTTGCCACGCGAAGAGCCCTACGATTTATCAGGCAATGGCATATGGGAAATCAGTGGTTTCCGCTTACTCAGAGGATTCCAGACCGGTTTCGACTCGCAGGTAATAACAGTGTACTCCGCCGACTTGTAACTCGCTAACACAGCTCGACTAATGCCGGACACCGGACACTAGTAATGGGAAATGTCAGCTTCAAAGGAAACGAACACCATGCAGAAGACTCCGCACCCTGACAACCGCCACGATCACAAAGACACTGCCTCTCCGAAACTCCCCGCGAGCAGTTCACCCAAGCAGATGCTCGCCACCGCCGCCGCCAAGGATGCCCACATTAAAGAAGCCGGCCTCGGCGGCAATCGCACCGGTGAAGTGTCCCAAGCCGTTAAGCGCACCCAGGCCGCGCGCGATGCGGCCAACGAAACAACCCCCGAAACATCCGAGACCAGCGAACCCTCACAAACATCGCCCGATGCCGAGCACGCTGAAGCGCCTGGCATTCAGGTTCAGGTCAACACCGATCACAACATTCACGGCAGCCAGAAGCTGAATAGCGACATCGAGTCCACCGTCAACGCCTCGCTCAGCCGATTCAGCAAGCAGCTTACCCGTGTCGAGATTCACCTCAGCGACGACAACGGCAGCAAATCACACGGCGACGACAAACGCTGCCTTCTCGAAGCCCGACCTGCCGGGCACCAGCCCCTCGTCGTCACCGCAGTCGCCGCCACGGTCGACGACGCCGTCAACGACGCGATTGAAAAGATGACCCGGCTGCTCGAAAGCACGTTTGGAAAACTCCACGACCCCAAGGGTCGTACTTCCCTCGGCGAAGACCTCGCGGTTTAGCGCGTTCTCGCCAGATGCTGGAACCCCCCAGCGAACACTGGCAGATTGACCGGGAACAACCCATGCATCACATCATCTGGCTCTTTTGTGTCATTGTCCTCCTCCTGATCGGCTGCGAGAACCGCTCGGCGCCCACTTCATCCCCCACGACCAGTCCTCCCATCAGTTCCCGCCCAGCAACCACACCTCTGGTGCAAGATGCGCTGAGTCCTGAGCAGCAGCTCTTGGGGATATGGGTGGCGAATGATGTGGACGCGAAAATCGGTGAGGTGAAGATCAAGCTCACCTTTCTCGAGTACGACGGCATGAAACTTGCCGCCTGGTCAGACATCCCCTTTGTCGGTCAGGTGCGCGACAAGAAGGGCTCTTACGAGGTGCAGGGGAACATCGTCTCATCCGAAGCCATCCGCGGCGGCACTTCAGTCGAGTTCTGGTTCGAGGATGAAGACCTGATCATCAAATACAAAGACGGGAAGACCGTTCGATTTCACAAAGAGTGACAAAGGTCCCTGATGGCATACTGGCGCAGAAACGGGGACATTCTTGAATGCCATTCACTTAACCCATAACTCCGAGCCAGCAAAATCGGAAAAGGGGATAAGTAAATATAACTGTCGATGTTGCTCGGCCATTATGACGCTTAATCTATGTACTCATCATATAGGTACTCATCCCGAATGGCATTCGGACTTATCCCCTTTTTGCTGCCGCCTGATTTTCCCGCCACCATCGACTTGCAACGCCAGACGATTTACGGCATAATGCTTGGCTTGCCTCAATTGGACAGTCTCCCTCACGGGACCAAAGCAGGAGTTGACCTGACCCATGGCTCATTCGCTCAGCGCACAAAAACGTATCCGTCAGAACGCCAAAAGCCGCGCCACCAACCGCTGGCGCAAGGTTAAGTTCCGTAATGCCATTCGCGAATACCGCGAAACGATCCTGCACGGCACGGTCGAAAAGGCTACCACTGAACTCAACGGCATCTACAAGCTGCTCGATCAGGTGGCTGCCAAGAACACCATCCACAAGAACACCGCCTCGCGCTACAAGTCGCGCCTGGCTGCCCGCCTCAACAAGAAGCGCAGCGAAAAAGCTGCGGCTTGATGAAGGTGTGAGGCTTGCGTGGTAAGTCGTGCGAAATCACGTCAGCAGCGATCCGCCATTTATGCTGCACTGATTCACACCTGCACCGCCGCATCAAACCAGTCAACAACAAAACAAAGTTCGCCGACCCCGTGATCACACGGGGTTTTTTTATGGGAGCGAAAAACAAAAATTCAACCGCCACTCGCCTTGCTTCGTTCGCCAAGGCGAACAGCTAACTTATACGGATTCATCCCCCACGCCCGGCCACACCCATGAACGCCATCGCCCTGCACAATCTTCATCTCACGCGCGGCTCCACCATCATCCTCCGCGACATCAGCGCCACCATTGCCGCCGGTTCCTATACCGCTATCCTCGGCCCCAACGGCTGCGGCAAAACCACGCTCACCCGCGCCATCACCGGAGCTATGTTCTTCTCGCAAGGCAGCGTGGAAGTCCTGGGCGAAACCATCGGCGACACCGACATCCGCGCACTGCGCAGACGCATCTCCGTCGTCAATCCCACGGCTTCTACCGCCGAGGCGCACGTCGCTGGTTCCGTTGTCGATGCTGAGCTTTCCGCACATGAAGCCACTCTGACCGGTTTCTTTGGCACCATCGGCCTCTACGACCGCCCTACCGATGAGCAGCGCGACCGTGCCAATCACATGCTCCGCGAAGTCGGACTCGCTCATCGCATCGATCATCGTTTTTCGCTGCTTTCTACCGGTGAACAGCGTCGATGTCTGATCGCTCGTGCGCTGGTGCATCGTCCGGAGCTTTTGATTCTTGATGAGCCGACGGCGGGGCTGGATATTTCCGGCCGTGAACATGTACTGGCCACCATCGAAGCGATTCTCGCGGCGCAAGAAAAAGCACCGGCGGGTGAGCCGCGCATGACGGTGCTGATGATCACGCATCATGTGGAGGAGTTGTCGCCGCGCTGTCAGCAGGTGATGCTGATGAAAGCGGGCCAGTTCACGCGCATCGGCAAGCCGAGTGATGTCATCACCCCTGAATCGCTGAGCGAAACTTTTGGGTGCAAGGTATTCGTGCGCAAGAGCAACGGCAGATGGTGGCTGGAGGTGCTGCCGGAGGCGTGGATTGATCTGGTGAAAACAGAGAAGCATTAAAGCAGTGAAAAGGCAGAATGAAAAATGGCCAATGACCATTGCAGAGTGCAAAGTGAAGAAAAATGCAATTGCGCTGACGGGCTCTTCATTTGGCAATTTTCAATTTTCAATGGCCATTGGCTATTTTCCCACTGCCTATAGCACGCCTTCATCTCTTGCCACTTTTTCCTATAATCCCCGCCCATGAGCACCAACCAAAATCCTCTTGTCGGCATCGTGATGGGCAGCGCTTCAGATGCGCCCATCATGAAGGAAACCATCAAAATTCTCGATCAACTGGGTATCGCATGGGAATGGAAAGTCTGCTCGGCTCACCGCACTCCGGCGCGGGCTCATGAATTTGCCACGACGGCTGCGGCGCGCGGTATCAAGGTGATCATCGCGGCTGCGGGTATGAGTGCGCATCTGGCCGGGGTGATGGCGGCATTGACGCATCTGCCGGTGCTGGGTGTGCCGATGGATGGCGAACTCGGCGGCGGCCTCGATGCTCTGCTTTCAACCTGCAATATGCCCAAAGGTATTCCGGTGGGCACGATGTCGATGGGGAGTCATGGTGCGGTCAATGCGGCGCTGTTTGCCGCTGCGATTCTCGCCACCGGTGACAAAGCGATCGAAGCGAAGCTGATTGAATATCGCAAAAAGCAGACGGAAAGCGTGCCCGAAGTGCCGCCGATGGATTGAGCGCAGGGTTTGCGTAATTAGCCGTTCGCCTTGGCGAACGGAGTCAGGCATGGGAGTGAAGTTGATGACCGATGAAAACGCGCCAGCCGCGCTGACTGTCGCTGCCTTCCAGCAGCACATCCGCGATCGCTATTTCGCCACCGACAGTGCCCGCGGCACGCCGGCCACTTTCATGTGGCTCATCGAAGAAGTCGGCGAGCTGGCCACCGCGCTCAACACCACTGGCGACAAGCGCGATCAGGCGAACATCGAAGAAGAATTCGCCGACTGCATCGCCTGGCTTTGCACACTGGCGAATATCAACGGCGTCGATCTCGACAGCGCGATCAAGAAAAAATATCTGACGGGCAAAGGGCCGGCGGGAACGAAGTGAACGGGTGAAGTGATGTTGCTCCGTTACGAGCCGCGCCCGTTAGGAAGCGGGGCTTGTCTCGAAAACTCCACTCCCTTACGGTCGTGGCTCGTGGCGGAGCCGCAATGAAGATTATTGATCTGCAAAACGCAATCACGTTCAAGTGCGCGGCTTGCGTGCCGCCTGAGCGCGGTGTTTTCTTCGCCGTTGCGTTGGGGCAGCAATCTCATCATCGCGCGATTCGCCGGGACGCACCTTGGTCGAAGGCACTTTGATTTCAAAAGGAATGGACTGCTTCCTCAGAGCTTCCACCGCCTCTTCGGACAGTTCGTGCACCCCTTTACGGATTGCTTTGCTCGGGTACTTACCGAGCAAGAACGTGACGGCTTGCAGTTCAATGGTGTGGTTGGGGAAGGTGATGGTGACCATGAGAATGAACCCGATCCCTGAGCTAAAAGTATCATCGCAACGCAATCGCTGCTCGATTTTATTCTGAGCCTTCACGCTGATGTGATTGCGTAACGGTTTCCATCGGTCCTTTATCGAAAGAGACCAGGCGGGATGCATATTGCTGTTGTTTGAGCCTTGCATCAGCCATGATGCGATGAATGTCATAGTCATGCCGGGCTGCGAGTTGCTCGCGCACTATGCGGACTTCTTCAACGATAGGATCAGAAATCATTTTCAAGCTCCCATCAGTTCTTCGGGCGTGCAAATAGTCGGGCAGAGATATCCTGCATCCTGACAAACACGATCAACTTTCCGCTTGATCTGTGCGTTAGCCAGATGCGTGCAATTCCATGTCATGAGGAAGTCTAGGCGGTGAACGGCACTGATGGCGATGTGAGATGCATCGAGTGCTGCTTTTGCAGGAATGATCTGAGAATCCAGCAATCGCTTGGCGAGCGTTTCCACCTCATCAGTAATTGAAAGTACTGACAATTGCTCAATGATTTTCAGTCGAAGTGATGCAGCCTCTGGATCTCCTGCGCCTGCTTCATCCAATACGAATGTTGAAATGAAGATGTCAAACACATTTTTGCGCGCCTGCCACCAATCGCGGGTCACTTGCTGATGTCCCGCAATAACCAGATCGCGGCTGGGCCACGCCGTAAGGTAGCTGGGGATCGTCGTCTCCAGATATAAGCGAGGCTTCATCTGTGATCCCCGATAGGCTCGTCATCATCAACAGCTTACCGCGACGCCTTCACACCGTTCACATCCACGTGAATCTTGGGCGACACTTTCACCTGACCGTTGCGCTCATCGAGAATCTGGCGCACCTTGCGCGCGATGCCTGCTGCATCCAGGCCCGCATCGGCGAGTTGGCCCGCGCGGCTGTCTTGATGCAGCCACTTCTCCGGCATCGCGCTGCGATAAACCAAGTCCGACGACACCCGACGATCGCTCAGCGCTTCGAGCACTGCAGCACCCAGGCCGCCGGCCAGCGCGTGATCTTCGATCGTGAGCACCGGGATGTTCTGTTTTACCAGTGCCTCTACAAGTTCCACATCCACTGGCTTGGCGAAGCGGGCGTCGTAAAGGGCGATGTCGTAGCCTTGCTGTTCGAGTTCTTTCATCGCGGTAGCGGCGTCATAGACGAGCGTGCCGTAGGCGAAGAGGGCCAGATCGGGTGTCGGGTGTCGGCCCCCAGAGGTATCGGGTGTCGCGGAGACGGGATCCTTGCGATCGCCCGTGCGCTTGATGAACACGCCTTTGCCCAGCTTGTAAGCGGGCACATCTTTCACCACCGGCTCATCGGGCACGTTCTCACGCGGGTAGCGAATGAAGCTGGCACCGGCATCGTAAGCGCGCATGAACTCGAGGCCAGCGACGAGATTTTCCTCATCACTGACTGCAAGCATCACCACGCCAGGCAGCGGGCGGAATATGGTGATGTCCATGAAGCCGTGATGCACCGCACCGTCGCCGCCCACGTAGCCCGCGCGATCCATACACACACGCACCGGCAAACCCTGGAGCGACACTTCCTGAAAAACCTGATCCAGCGCACGCTGAACAAACGTCGAATAAACCGCGAAAAACGGCTTGATCCCCGTCTTCGCTAAGCCCGCGCACATGTCCATCGCATGGCTCTCGCAGATGCCAGTGTCCAGCGTGCGCTCGGGGAACTGAGCGATCACTTTGTTAATGCCAGTGCCATCGGGCATTGCTGCGGTGACAGCGAAAACTTTTTCATCCTTGTGCATCATGTCGATCATCGCATCGGCGAAAGCCGTGGTGAACGATCGGCCACTCTTCTTCAGCTCCACGCGGCAGCCTTCCACCACGAACGGCGTAGGCGAGTGGAACTTCGTCGCATCACCTTCGCTGAAGTCAAAGCCTTTGCCCTTGATCGTCTTCACATGCAGCAGCACCGGACGGTCGAAATCTTTTACTTCGTTGAGCATGTCCACAAGGGTGGGCAGATCGTGGCCATCGATAGGGCCGACGCAGACGAAGCCGAACTGTTCGAACATGTGGCCGGTGAGAAACGCGGACTTCATCATCTCGCCGGCTTTGTGATAGAGGCCTTCGAGAGCGCTGCCGCCGGGGATGCGCTTGAGGACTTCGTGGGCGCGCTTCTTGAAATCGGAATAAGTCGGGCTTACACGAACGCGGTCGAAATAAGATGACATCGCACCTTGCGGCTTGGCGATGGACATGCCGTTGTCGTTGAGGACGACGAGGAATTGGCGGTTGAGTGTGCCCGCGTTGTTGAGGCCTTCCATGGCAACGCCGTTGACGATGGAGGAGTCGCCGATGAGTGCGACCGATTTACGATCGACTTGGCCATTGAGCGCATCGCCGCGCGCCATACCCACGGCTGTGGAAATCGCAGTGCCTGCATGGCCGACGCTAAACAGATCAAACGGCGACTCGCTCGGCTCCGGGAAACCAGCCATGCCACCTTTGGTGCGCAGCTTGGGCAGCAGGTCGAGGCGACCCGTGAGCAGCTTGTGCGGGTAACACTGATGGCCCACATCGAAGAGTAGACGGTCGTGGCCGAAGTCGAAGACGTAGTGGAGAGCGATGGTGAGTTCGACGACGCCTAGGTTGGGCGCGAGGTGGCCGCCGGATTTGGCGACCTGATCGCAGATGGCGGTGCGAATCTCTTTGGCGAGATCGGGGAGCTGATCGACGCTCAGCTTTTTGAGGTCGGCTGGGCCTTGGATGTGTCGGAGCAGGTCGGTCATCGGGGTCTAAACCTTTCAATGGCACACGCACCGAAAACGGTGCGGCTAATAAGATCATAACACTCACCGCTGCGTGGTGATGCGGATCCAACGGGCAGCTTTGCCTTTGGCACGGCGGCGGGATGTTCTGTTGCTGGTCATGTTCTTACTCCCCTCCCTCTTAGGGAGGGGCTGGGGAGGGTCGGGTATCGAAACAACACATCACTTTACGCTTCAAGAATTCAAGTCATCCATTTCCCAGACTCGCCACAACTACTACACTTAAAAGCTTGCTTACCGGATTCAATCGAACTCATCTCAACTGGTTGTTTACATTTTGGACATCGGCCTGCTGTCTTATCCGTTCCATTTCCAAGCAACCCTCGGAAGCGTGCGACTTCGGATGCATGTCCAAATCAGTCGAATCAACTTCACCCGCGTACCTTCCACGTCATCGAGATCGTGTTCTTGGACGGTAATCCGACCCTCCCCTAGCCCCTCCCTAAGAGGGAGGGGAATCGGAAAAATTACTTCGTCCGCTTGGCCATAAACTCGCACAGTTCCTTGAGCAGTTTCGCATCTTCGCCCAACGGCCTAATGGCATCATATGCCTCAGCTTCGAGTCGTTCGACTTCCTTCTGGCTGGCGTCGATGCCGATGAGGCCGGGGTAGGTCAGTTTGCCTTTGTCCGCATCCTTGCCGGCTTTCTTGCCCAGGTGTTCAGTGGTCTGCGTCACATCGAGCAGGTCATCGACGACTTGGAACATCAGGCCGATCGCTTCGCCGTAGCGGGTTAATAAAGGCAGGAGTTCTGAGTTCTGAGTTTCGAGTTCAAAGTTGGGGGAGGCGGAGCCTTCTGCCTTATTGCCTTTGAACTTTGAACATTGAACTTTGAACTTTGAACTTTTCTGAATTCCGATCATCGCACCCATGCGACACGAACAACGAATCAAGGCCCCTGTCTTATTTCGGTGAATCGTCTTGAGTCGGTCCAGTGGCGGCGTCGCCTCGTCGAAGTCAGGCAGCGTGTCGAAGACCTGGCCGGCGATCATGTCGTTCGTGCCAATCGCCAGTTCCCGGCAGATCATGCCCGCAAGCTCCGGCTGCATCCGCGTGGCCACCAACTCAAACGCCAAACTGCTCATCAGGTCGCCCGCCAGGATTGCCATGGCTTCATTGGTGTGGCGGTGCAGGGTCGGCCGACCTCGGCGAAGATCATCATCATCCATTGCGGGCAGGTCATCGTGCACCAGCGAGAAGCAGTGAATCAGTTCAATGGCTGCCGCGGCGGGCAAGGCTTTTTCGATATCGCCGCCCACTGCTTTGCATGACCAGAGTACGAGCAAGGGCCGCAGTCGTTTGCCGCCGCCCAGTAAGCCGTAGGCCGTCGCTTCGCGCAGGTTCGTAGGCAGCGGGCGGGCATCGAGTACGGACTGAAGATACGACTCCACAATCGCTGCGTCCCGCTTCATGGCAGAGGCAAGATCAGGCGCAAGCGAAGGTTGGACAGTCGTGGACATAAGCAAGCAGAATCCGACATAGGGGAAAACCGGATTATATGGGCACGGGTGAAGTGGAACAAACGAGAAAGGAAAAGCGAGAAAGCGAGAAAGCGGGAAAGCGGGAAATTCAAGGTAAAAAGGCTACTTCCATCACCCACCGCGCCACCGCCTCCGCTCCATCGATCGGCTTCGTCTTGCCTAGGCTTTGCTTCATCTGTTCGCGTTTTTTCTCATCGCACACCAGTTCCAGAAATGGCGAAGCGAGCTGCGACGCATTGAGCTTTGCATCGATCAGATCCTTGAGGAGAATCGCCCCGCCTGCTTCGACGATTGGGCCAGCGTTGAGCCTTTGGTGATCATCTTTATGAAAAGGATAAGGAAGAAAAATCGTAGGCACACCGTTGGCCCAGGCCTCGGCCACCGAACCGGCGCCGCTGCGACTAATGGCGATGGTCGCAGCGCCCCAGGCCTGCCCCATCGTGTCGCAGAAGGGCATGACCACGGCGGGCAATTCCATGTCGGCATACGCCTTGGCGATTTCTTCATCCTTGGTTGGCCCGGTGATGTGCAGAATCTGCCAGTGTTTCAAGGCGGCCTGCACTTCGCGGTGACGCAGGAGTTCGAGCACGGCAAGGTTGACGGACAAAGCGCCCTGGCTGCCGCCGGTGATCATGAGGGTGTAGCGGCTGGGGGAGAGGGCAGGAGCAGTGGCAGGGGCAGGAGCAGTGGCAGTGGCAGTGGCAGTGGCAGGAGCAGGAGCAAGAGATAAGGCGGAGAGGCGCAGTGGCAGGCCGATGCGAGTGGCACCGGGCAGTGCAGGCGAATCGTAGGCGGAGAAAACGGTGCCCAGTGCGCGGGCCTTGGCGGCCATCTGGCGGTTGGCTTTGCCGGGGACGGCATCGAGATTGACCAGTGCGAGCGGAATGCGTTTTGATTTCGCAGCCATCGCGGCTGGGCCGGAGACGAACCCGCCGGTGATGACGATGACTTTGACGTTCTCGCGGTCGATGATCGCTTCGACTTCTTTCTTTGCTTTGAAGAGAGCTGCAAGGAAGGCGGGCCAGTGCCAGGGCTTGCTCGACCAGGGCTTCACATCAAGCTGCGTGAAGGGGATGTTGGTTTTGGTGAGGATGTCGCGATCGAGTGCGCGATTGGAGAGGAGGAAGTGGGCGCGCAGGGGAGACGGTGGAGGCGGTGGCGCAAGCGTTGATGTGGACGCGGGAGATGGCGGGGTGGTAGGGGCAACAGTGGTGGCGGTGAGTCTTTCCCAGATGGCGAGGTTGGGGAAGATGTGGCCGCCGGTGCCGCCGCCTGCGAAGAGAATCGTCGGGGTGTTGCTCAAGTTGCTCAAGTTGCTCAAGTCGCTCAAGTCGCTCATGGGGGTCATCCTTGACCGTGCTTTTATCGTACTCCCTCCCTCTCAGGGAGGGGCGGGGGGAGGGTTGGATCATCGGCAAATCAGTGATGCGTTTCATGCAGATTTGCTGAGCGATCGACCCTCCCCTAACCCCTCCCTAGGAGGGAGGGGAATAAGAAAAAGTCAGATGCCTTCGCGAAGCTATTTCTTCCTCGCTGATTATTTCCGCGCTGCTATTT
>CAZYQL010000084.1:11773-13575 GCA_964650055.1 uncultured Phycisphaeraceae bacterium
GCACTGAATGCGTTGATTATTTCCGCAGCATACTTGCCTACCGCTTCCGCCTTGGTCTTGGCACCAGCTACAGTTGTCGCATGATACGCGATGGCCAGCGCGGTGGCCTCGACGCTCGATGAAGGTTGCACCGTCTGCTGCACATCACCTTAAAAATGGTTTTGTAAGGAAAACAGGAAAAGAGGAAGTCAGGAAAAAACACTCATAAACAGGCTTCATTTCCTTATTTCTTTTTTTCCTGCTTTCCTTATATAACGATTGCCTCAGGGTTATTCAGTGGCTTCACTTGAACCTGTTCCCAATGACAGACGCCTTCGGCACAGCTAAGTCGGTTCTAGCCGATCTGATGCAGGCTGTGGGCGTACACAGTACGAAATCCTTAATGTCCGATACTCTGTCAACTTACTGCAATGATTCTGCGAGCAGTCGATGAGTACGAAGGTTTTCCACATCGGCTAATGAAAGGTGTTATCGCTGTCAAGGATAATCTTGCAGGGAAAGTTCCAAATTCATACATCCCCCACACACGTACGAATCGTCGCCATAACTACCTGAAATTAAATGATTAATAATTCGTCAAGGCCGGTGACGTTTTGAAAAAATCCCTAAACAGGGTAAATCCCTAAGACTTTTTTCTCTTCGGGTTTCCCCTTGAATTTGGTGATGTCAACACGTTATCCCCACGGCCTTGACTGGCCGCTTTCGCTCCGCATTACACTGCCAACCATGCTCCAAAGAACGGTTTATCCTCAAGGGCTGGTCACTTATCATTCGCCGCGTCTGGCTCGGATAGGCGTGCCTCACGCCTTCACCACTCGGCTGGGCGGGGTCAGTGAGCCGCCCTTTAACTCGCTGAATTTTCAGCCTGCTTCGCGCAGCGTGGCTCATCTTGGGCCTGGGCCCAAGGTGCAGATGCGAGAGGGGCATAGCAGTGCGAATACGGATGCCCGCAGCAGCGCTGAGCCGGCGCCAGCTGCGCCGCCGCTGATTTCGTCAGCGCCGCCGGTGGATCAATATGAAACGGTGGTTGAAAATTTTCGGCGCGTGGCTGCGGCGCTGTCCTGTCCCGATCGGCGGACCATTTGCATCTGGCAGGTGCATGGCCGATCAATCTGTCACTGGCCCGCAGAGGCGAACGATGCCACACCGGCTGACCCGACGACGGTCGTCGCTCAGGCCGATGCACTCATCACCACTGACGCCAAGGTTCTGCTGAGCGTGCGCGTGGCTGACTGCGTGCCGGTGCTGCTGGCGGACGCAACTGGCCGCTTCGTGGCCGCTGTCCACGCAGGCTGGCGCGGCATCACCGCCAACATCATCGCCGCCACCCTCGATGCCATGCAACAACATTTCGCCATCGCTCCTTCATCCATCATCGCCGCCATCGGCCCGTGCATCAGCACGATGAATTTTGAAGTGGGCGTTGAAGTGGCTGACGCCTTTGATGAGGCGTCGCTGAGCGAAGCAGTACACCGCGACTATCAGCCGCGCCCGCACATCGACCTTCAACTTGCGATGAGTTTGCAATTGCAACGCGCAGGTGTGCCGCTGGCGCAGATCGATGGCAACGACCGATGCACGTATCGAGATCAAGATGAGTTCTACAGTCACCGCAGAGACGCGGGAAGAACCGGGCGCATGGCGGCGATCATCGGAGCAAAGGCGGAGTAGGGAAGTTCAATGTTCAAAGTTCAATGTTCAATGTTCAAAGTTAAAGACAATGGGGCAACACGACACTGATATCGGCGTGCAAATGCAAAGAACGGAATTTTTCCCGCCTTTGAACCTTGAACTTTGAACCT
>CAZYQL010000084.1:13675-17901 GCA_964650055.1 uncultured Phycisphaeraceae bacterium
CTTTGAACCTTGAACTTTGAACCTCGAACCTTGAACCCCAAACTTCTTCCCTCTTCTCACTTCACCGTCACCTTCACCGGCTTGACCCAACTGCTGTGCAGGTTCTGGTAGTACTCCACGGACGTTTCGTCATGGAGCGCTGCATCGCGAACCAGGATGCGGTAGTTGAATTCAAGTGGCGTGTCAGCCTTGAGCATCACGCTGGCATATGCGCCAAAGCGGCCGTAGTTGCGGGTGGAGTAAACCGTTTTGCCCTCAGCGGTGCCGGGGTTTTTCGGGTGATCGAAGTGAGCGACGGCGTATGGATTGCTCTTGATGGTGAACTGATTGACGACCCATGCACAGTTTTCCCAGACATCGCCCTTGCCGCCTTTGACCTGGGCAGGATAGATGTACTTGGCTTTGCTGGCACCGACGTCACCATGAGCGCGGAACTGGAAGCCTGCGTGCTGCGGGTCGCCATCGAGTTTCACATCGCCGCCGCCGCTGGTGAGTTTGAAGTGGAAGTCGAGCACGAGGTCGCCCTTGTCAACGGGCCAGGTGGTGACAGTGCGCTCTTCGGTGAGGATGGTCTTGTCATCGCCGGTTTTCCAGTCTGCGACAGAGACGCTGCGAGCAATGACATTGCCCAGCGTTTCGCGCAGGGGCAAAAATTCCTGATGCTTGAGAGCAACATTCTTGGTGCAGTGCCAGGTGTCGTACGATTGGCCGTTGAAGCCGGTCTTGGCCCAGCCCATGTAGAGGCCGCGGTGATGGGGGAACTGTTTGCCATCCACGCCCTGAGTGATGAAGCCGTTGCCGTGCATGTCGTAGATCTGGTGGAAGTGTTTGAAGGTGGGCACGTGATTGGCCGGGTCATACTTGAGGACATCGTGCCGCCAGATGAGCTGATCGCCCAGCTTCAGATCGCGGGTGTTTTCAGTATCGACCACGGAAAACTTCGCCGACTTGCTGGCTTCTTTGGCAGCAGCCAGTTCATACGTTTTTTTCTCATCCTTCTTAAGCGAAGGCTCGACCCAGTGCAGCAGCACCTTGCTCACCTTGCTCACCTTGCCCACGTTGCCCACGTTGCCCTGCGCATCGCTCACCGGCTCCACCTGCACAGGCACATTGCCGGGCATCAGCACCGCGCCGGAATTTTTCCACTTCGCGGCATCTTCCTGCGAAATCTGCGCAGGCACCGCCAGCTCCACTGTCACCGGTGCATTCACGCGCTCGACGCCATCGGCTTCCACCTGAAGCGAAATCGCCGCTGACACAGGTGCATGAAATGCGATCACAAGAAAAAAACCAAGAGCACAAGTAAACCGGGCGAGCGAGTTCCGCATGAAAAATCTCCTGCAAAATTGGGACTTTGTTCAGTCACATTGCGTGACGGACGAGTAATGTTACGTGTAACCTGCATGGTCTGCATGACATTTTTCATGTAAGACTTCGTTCGCCAACGCAGACGGCTAACCCGCTGAACTTGAACTTGGGAACCTCATCTATGTTGATTCGCGCATTGCTCATCTCGCTTCTCACCACCGCCCCGCTCTTGGCCCAGGCTGGCGATCGTGGCCAGACCAATCAGCCGGAGGTTTGGAAGCAGATGGATGTTCCCCCCGCTCCGCCGGTGCCTGCGGATAAAGCACTGGCGACTTTTCGCATCGCTCCGGGCTATCGCCTCGAACTGGTCGCTCACGAGCCGATGGTGCAGAACCCTGTCGCCATTGCGTGGGATGGTGATGCTCGGCTGTGGGTTGTCGAAATGGTCGGCTACATGCCCAATGTCGATGGCAAAGGCGAAGATGTCCGCAACGGCCGCATCTCCATCCTCGAAGACACCGATGGCGATGGCAAGATGGATAAGTCCACCATCTTCCTCGATGAACTTCTGATGCCGCGCGCCATCACACTGGTGCATGGCGGCGCACTCATCGCCGAGCCGCCGATTCTCTGGTTCGCTCGTGACACCAACGGCGACGGCAAAGCTGATGAAAAAATTGAAGTCCTCAAAGGCTATGCCTCGCAAGGCCCAGTCGAACACACCGAGAACGGCCTGCTCCGCAACCTCGATAACTGGCTCTACAACGCCAAATCTTCCAAGCGAATGAAGTTCACCTTCGAAGATGGCAAGCCCGCACTCTTCGTGGAAACCAACATCAATCGCGGCCAGTGGGGCATCACGCAGGACAACTTCGGCCGCCTCTACCACAACAGCAATTCCAACTACCTGCAAGGCGACATGATCCCCGCCGACTACCTTCGCCGTAATCCGCACTTTCCGATAAGCACCTCAAAGAACCTCGCTGCCGATCAGTCCGTCCATTCCATTCGCGTCAACCCCGGCGTCAATCGCGGCTACCAAGGCGGCACGCTTCGCCCCGATGGTCGCCTGAAAAATACCACCGCCACCTGTGGCCCGGGCGTCTATCGCGGCGATCAGTTCCCCGCTGATTTCGTCAACAACTTTTTCATCCCCGAGCCTTCGGGCAATGTCGTATCACAATTCGAAATGATCGAAGGCGATGGCTCCATCAAGACCAAACACATTCTCTATGACGATCCCGATTGGAAGCAGCGCGAGTTCCTCGCTTCCACCGATGAACGCTTCCGCCCCGTCAATACCTACACCGGCCCCGATGGCGCGCTCTACATCGTCGATCTCTACCACGGCATCCTTCAGCATCGCATTTACGTCACCACCTACCTTCGCAAACAGATCATCGAGCGCGGCCTCGAGCAACCGCTGCACATGGGCCGTATCTATAGAGTTGTCGCCGAGAAACCCCGCGCTGGCTGGAAGAACGAAAAGCCGCAGCTCACTAAGGCCAGCAGCGCAGAACTCGTCAAGGCGCTGGCACACCCCAACGGCTGGCACCGCGACACCGCACAGCGATTGCTCGTGGAACGCAATGATTCTTCCGTGCGCTCTGCACTGAATTCGATGGCCACCAGTCATGCCGATCCTCTTGCGCGTCTGCACGCGCTTTGGACACTTGAAGGCATGGGCACGGACAAGATCGATTTCTACACCATGACCTCCGCGCTGGAAACAGGTGATGTGAAAGTGAAAGTTAGCGCCATGCGCATCAGCGAAGGCGTGCTCAATCGCAAGCTCGAAGACCCGGCAGAAGAACCCGAGCAACTCGAACTGCTAAACGCCATCGTCGCCAGCGCCACCGACAAGCGGCACGAAGTGCAACGCCAGGTGGCCTTCACGCTTTCGACGGTCAAGAAAGGCGCTGCCGCCAATGCTCTTCGCACCATGGCCACGAGCAGCGCGAGTAATTCAGAAATCCGCGAAGCGATTCTCTCTGGCCTTTATCAGCGCGAGCTTGAGTTCCTTCAGCGGCTGCTTGCCGATGAAGGCTGGAGCAAATTCGACAAAGGCCGTGAAGCACTCATTCGCGATCTGGCTGCGTGTGTGACAACGGAGAACAACAAAGACCGCATCGAGAAACTGATCGACCTCACCGGCGCACAGGTCGGCAGTGAAAGCTGGCGTGCCAAAGCGATGCTGGACGGCATTGCAATCGTCGCGTTCCCCAAAGGCCGCGCCCCTAAGCCGCTCTATTACGAGACGCAGCCGCGCGGCATGATCGTGCTGCTGGCGCACCAGGACAAAGCCGTCGCTGCTCTGGCGACAAAAGTGGGCGACTTCATCAAGTTCGGCGCTGCTCCTCCGCCCGCCGAGCCGCCTACGCCGCTCACTGCGATGCAGCAGAAAATGTACAACACCGGCAAAATCATCTTCGGCCAAACCTGCGCTTCCTGCCATCAGGCCAGCGGTCTTGGCGAAGAAGGCAAGGCCCCGCCGCTGATCGATTCGCCTTATTTACTGGGCAATCCGGAGCGAACGATTCGCATCGTGTTGCAAGGCGTGGGCGGGCCGATCACCGTGCATGGGCGAACTTACAACATGGAAATGCCGCCGCTCAAGGGCTTCACCGATGAGCAGATCGCATCGATCCTGACCTATGCAAGAAGAGAGTGGGAACACACTGCTGACCCGGTGGCGACGGAGACTGTCACGAAGATTCGCGAAGCCACGAAGGACCGCGAAGCGGCGTGGACGGAGAAGGAGTTGTTGAAGATCAAGTGAGGCGAGTTGTTTCTTTCAGAGCCGCAAGGCGTAAGCCTGCGGGGCCTTGCGTTTCCGTTTTTCTCCGCTCTCAATCCGAACTCAGATGAAGAGACCGCAGGCTTACGCCTTGCGGCTCGGATTTGATGCTCGCTTCACC
>CAZYQL010000085.1:0-4666 GCA_964650055.1 uncultured Phycisphaeraceae bacterium
TCACGCCTGACCTTCCGCCAGGGTCCAGCCTTTGCGATATTCCTTGTCCAGAAACTTATTCGCTTCCGCTGAATCCGTCTTCAGTGCCTTGGCGTCCCATTTGATTTCCTTGCCGCTGCGATACGACACATTGCCCAGCAGCACTGCTTCTGTCAGCGTGCCTGCGTAGTCGAAGTTGCAGGTGGTCTTGCCGGTTTCATATCCCGCTTTACAGGCATCAATCCATTCACGGTGATGGCCTGCGCTGTTGGCAATGAAATGTTCGGGGTGATCAATTTTCTCGACTGGTTTGTAGTCGAGATCGAACAGTTTCATCTGGCCGTAGTCGGCAAAGAGAATGCCTTTGTCGCCGATGAAAAGGTTGCCCGCGCCGAAATTGGGCAGCTTGCCGCTTTCGATTTCTGGTGGACGCTTGTCGCCGTTGTACCAGGTCAGGTGCACAGCAGGGCCGCCGGGATTTCTGCTGGTTTCGCCGAGGAATCCGCCGTGGCCTGCTTTGCCAGCTTCACGCGCGGGGAACTGGTAATCGCAAATATTCCAAGCCGCAGCGCGATTGGAATCAACCACTGGCCCCTGACATGAAACCGAAGTCGGTGCTCTTAGGCCAAGCGTCCAGAATGCCAGATCGAGATGATGGCAGGCCATATCCGCGTAGCCGCCGCCGCCAAAATCCCAGTACCCGCGCCAGGCTGCGGGGTGAAGGCCGGTGTGATATTCGCGAAACGGCGCAGCGCCCAGCCACAGGTCCCAATTGAGATTCTTAGGCACCGGCGGATGAGCGACGTTGTCCGCCCCTGCCCACACAGCACCGACCCATGTGTGCACACGCTTGACCGCACCGATGGAGCCGGACTGAATAAACTCAACCACTCTTCGGTAGTTGTCGCCCGCATGAATCTGCGTGCCCATCTGCGTGACGACCTTGTGCTTCTTCGCCAGTTCGATGATGGTGCGAGCTTCGCGCACGGTGTGCGTGAGCGGCTTCTCGCAGTAAACATGTTTGCCCAGCATGATCGCCCTGGCCGTCGCAGGAGCGTGATGATGGTCCGGCGTACCTACGATCACTGCATCGATATTCTTCTCTTCCTTGGTGAGCATCTCGCGATAGTCGTGATACAGCTTCGAACCTTCGTGCGTCTTGGCGCGGCGCTGGAGCTTGTTGTCATCACAATCCGCGAAGCAGATGAACTGCTCGCTGCCGCAGCCGTCGATGGAGAAGCTGGCCTGACCATCGGTGCCGACGCAGGCGATGCGAAGCTTTTCATTGGCACCCAGCACATTGCGCGTGACACCGGTGAGCGTCATCGCTGCTGAGGCTGCCAGCGACCCTTGAATGAATCGACGACGTGAAAAACGGTTGGACATGATCGCACTCCTGAAAAGAAATCTAAACGCATGGGGTCATGGGGTCATTCTAACAAACACATCATCTGACAAAGCAAAAGTGTTGGCTGTACTGGGGGTGTTTGCATCTCGGGTGCGTCCTCGCTTTTCCAGCCGAATTTTGTCTACCCAGAGGTTTTTTCATTTGCGTCCATCATCGTATTTCCTGTTTTACAAAGAGCTTAACTCGTGTCTAGGGGTAAACGGGTAGACGTCTACCTTCTGCCTCCTACGACTGCAAAAACAAGCAAGCCCGTCCAATCCAACCCTAAGACCAAGCATAGTTTAGCATACATCGAACAATAAATCAATAGTTAAATTATCGATAAATGAACCGTGATGAGAAGCACTGCGAGTATGCTCATACATTATCTCCTTCTGCAAAGGCCTCCCATGCGAACGATCCTCAGCGCTCTACTGCTCGCGTTCATTTTGCTTTCATCGCAGCGCATGCGCGCCGCCGACTCGCCCTACACCGGCGGCAACCGCCTTGCCTATCTCGATGAGATCAACCCCTACTACCCGCACAAGGATTTTGCGAAGCTCACCACGCCGCAGTGGGTTGGCGAAGAAGGCGTCGAAGCCGTCATCATTCTTTCCATCGATGACATGCGCGATCCTGTCGCTTACGAGCGCTACCTTCGCCCGATTCTCAATCGTCTCAAGCAAGTCAAAAACACGCAAGGCAAAGCCCCGCTCTCCATCTTCACCAACTCCGTCGATCCCAAACATCCGCAGCTTCAAGCCTGGCTCAAAGAAGGCTTGAGTTTCGAGGTGCACACCATCACGCATCCATGCCCTTGTCTGGGCGCTGGTGCTGCGCCTTCGGGAGACATCGGCCGCGCCAAGCAAACCTACGACGGCTGCGTCGATCTGCTCAACCAAATCCCCAACTACAAAGGCCCCGTCGCCTTTCGCATGCCTTGCTGTGATTCGATGAACTC
The DNA here is from genome assembly GCA_964650055.1 of uncultured Phycisphaeraceae bacterium. Lineage (GTDB taxonomy): Bacteria > Planctomycetota > Phycisphaerae > Phycisphaerales > Phycisphaeraceae > JTS-RE9. The sequence goes on from CAZYQL010000085.1 coordinate 2,328, forward strand.
CGTCAGCCCTCGCTTCTTTTCCGAGGTGATGAACAAGACCACTGCCAAGGGAAATTTTCTCTCGATCGATTCCTCTGTCTTTCAAGTCTTCACCAGTGACGACCCCGCCCTGCCTCGTGAACTCGTCCTCGAAAAAGATGACAAAGGTAATACCCGCGAACGATTCACCAAATACACCCAGTTCCCCGGCTACATCAACACCATCGAAAACTACCCCTACCCCTACACCATCGGCAACATGATCTGGCAATTCCCCGCCAGCGCCCCCAGCGACTGGGAAGCCCAAAACCTGCAAGGCAAAAACAATCCCAAGACCGTCGAAGACATGAAAGCCGCCATCGACTGCACCGTCATCAAGCAAGGCGTTTACACCTTGTGCTTCCACCCGCACGGCTGGATTCAAGCGGAGCAGATCGTTGAACTGATCGACCATGCAGAAAAGAAGCATGGGAAGAAGGTGAGGTTTTTGAATTTCAGGGAGGCGCTGGAGCGGATTAATAAGAACATGCTCAAAGGCAAGTCGCTGAGGGAGCACGCGAGGCCGCCGGTCCAGACTGCCGTGCGATTCGTTGACATCAACGGTGACGGCCACGCCGACCGCATTCATTCCGATGCTGAACGATACAGCCTAGCGCTGTTCGATGCGAAGACGAAAGGGCAAAAAACGCTCTATGATCGCAAGCGCGGCGAGATCGCGACTGAGAAAGAACTTCCCCCCATCATCCGCGCCGATGGTACGAACAACGGCTTCTTCATCAAAGGCGATGCGCTCTACTGGCAGAACGAGGACACAGGCGGGAAGGAGCCGCATCATGTGAAGAAGATCACGTTTAAGGAAGTGCTCGCGCTGAGCGAGCCGGGGCGTGTCGCCCCGGAAATTCCCGCGACACCAGTGACTCCCGCGCCGATGCCTCCCGATCCAAAAGACAGCGGGACGACACGTCCCGGCTCGCCGCACAACTTCACCACTGCCCATGCTGCGCCGCCTCCGCCGCGCTCGCCGCAAGCTTCGCGCGATTCGATTCAGCTCATCTCCGGCTTTCGCACAGAGCTCGTCGCCGCTGAGCCGCTGGTGATGGACCCGATCGCTTTCGACTTTGGCCCTGATGGAAAACTCTGGGTCGTCGAGATGGGCGATTATCCTTCGGGCGTTGCCGATGCAGATGGCAAAGTAAAACCCACCGGCCGCGTCGTCTTCCTCGAAGACACAAACGGCGATGGCCAATACGACCGCCGCACCATCTTCCTCGATGACCTGAACTTCCCCACGGGCATCATGGTCTGGAACAAAGGCGTCCTCATCACCGCAGCCCCCGACATTCTTTATGCAGAGGATTCCACACCAGACGACGCCAACCGCAAAGCGGACAAACGCACCGCGCTCTTCACCGGCTTCAACGAAGGCAACCAGCAACACCGCGTCAACGGCCTGCGCTGGGGCATGGATGGCTGGATTTATCTGGCGAATGGCGATAGCGGCGGGAACATCAAACACGTCGGTACAGGCGAGACAACCAACATCAACGGCCGTGACCTGCGCATTCGTCCGCTCGCCGATGGCACCTGGCAACTCGATCCGCAATCCGGCCAATCCCAATTCGGCCGCGATCGCGATGACTTCGGCAACTGGTTCGGCAGCAACAACCCCAACCCCGGCTGGCACTACGCGCTTGAAGATCACTACCTTCGCCGGAATCCGCATGTCACCGCGCCCAACCCGCGCGTTGATCTCACCAGCGATCGCACCATCTTTCCCATCAGCATCGTGCACTCGCCTTCAATCGAAAATCATCGCATCACCCCCGGAACACCGGGCCAATCCGCCGTTCACTCCTCCGCCAACAGCCTCACCATCTACCGCGATGATCTGTATGGCGAATCCTTCACTGGCAACGCCTTCGTCAGCGAGCCGGTACACAATCTCGTTCGCCGGATGATCCTGAAACCGCAAGGCGTCACCTTCCGCGCTGAGCGCCCCCCGGAAGCCACCGGCGAAGAGAAGCGCGAATTCCTTGCATCCTCCGATCCCTGGTTCCGTCCAACAACCATCCGCACCGGCCCCGATGGTTGCCTGTGGATCGCGGACATGTACCGCCAGACGATTGAACATCCGCAGTGGATTCCGCCGCAGTGGCAAAGGGCGCTCGACCTCCGCGCGGGCCACGACATGGGCCGCATCTATCGCATCGTGCCGGTGAATGTGAAGCCGAGCACGATGGTGCGACTGGACAAGCTCGATGCCAAGAATCTCGTCGCCGCGATGGATTCACCCAGCGGCTGGCAGCGCGACATGGTGCAGATGATGCTGATGTGGAATCCTCAGAATGCTGTCATTCCAG
>CAZYQL010000085.1:4766-10782 GCA_964650055.1 uncultured Phycisphaeraceae bacterium
GCTGATGATCCCTACATCGTGGCTGCGTGCATGAGTTCAGTCTTGCCGCACCTTGATGGTGTCATGCAGCAATTACTAGCCACACCCGGCGCAGTCGAAAAGCATCCTGCCTTGCTCGCAAAACTCATCGACATCGCCATCGCTGCTGACAAGCTTGATGCACTGGGCGCGATGCTTGATGTCGTCACGCAGCCGCGCGGCGATCGGTTTGAGCCTTGGCAATTCAGCGCGCTGGGCAGGCTCATCAAGGCGAAGGAGAAGCAGAAGATCACGCTCGGCATGCTCTATGAACAAGCCGAGAAGAATAGCGATCGCCGGATGATGATGACGCTCAATCGCGTGCCCAATGTGCTGACCGTTGCGCGATCTGCGATTGTTGATCCCGCGCAGAATGAGCCGCTGCGTCTGGCCGCAATTGATCTCTATGCGCTACTAGGTGGCGAGCAGCGGCTGCCCACTTTCAGCGCTGCTCTTGCTGATGTGAAGTCTTCCCCTGCAGTGCAGCAGGCTGCCGCCAGCGCGATCATTCGCATCGGCGGCGATCGCGCTTACGCTCAGGTATTCACCAACTGGAAAAGCTACAGTCCTGTCCTTCGCGCTGCGGTGCTCGACGCGATGCTCAAACATGATGCGGGGATCAGCGCGCTACTTGACGCGATGGAGCAAGGGATCATCACGCGCCACGACATCGATCTGCCGCGCAGGCAGCCGCTGCTGACGCACAAGGATTCTGCGGTGCGCGAGCGCGCTGCGAAGCTGCTGGGCGGCGCACCCGATGCGGACAGGCAGAAGGTGATTGATCATTACACGAAGGCGCTGGCGGCGCTACTAACTGGCGGCGTCGGCGCAAGCGGCGATCGTACACGCGGCGAACAGGTGTTTATCAAGAACTGCGCAGCCTGTCACAAGCCCGCTGCCGGCAGTGCGATTGGCCCGGAGCTTTCCAAGATTCTCGACAGTTCACCGCAGAGCCTGCTCATTTCCATCCTCGATCCCAATCGCGCGGTCGAAGCGAAATACATCAATTACCTCGTGGAAACCAGCGAAGGCGAAAAACAGACCGGCATCATCCTCACCGAAACATCCACCAGCATCACGCTCGCGTCCGTCGATGGTAAGCAGCGGCAGATTCTTCGCCGCGACATTGTCGAGCTGCGATCGACGGGCCTCTCCCTGATGCCCCAGGGAATCGAACAGGCGATCACACCCAGCGATATGGCTGATCTATTTGCGTACATCGCTTCCACCGGGCCTGCGCCAAAGAAGTTCGAGAACAACACGCCGCGCACCATCGAAGCCGATGCGAAAGGCGCGCTGTCATTGCCCGCTTCAGCCGCCGCGATCTTCGGCGAGACGCTTATCTTCGAACAGCAGTACCGCAACCTCGGCTACTGGTCCAGCGAAAATGATCGGGCAGTGTGGACGATCATCGTGCCGCGTGACGGCAAGTATGAAGTGGCGCTCGATCATGCACTGGACAAGACCATCAAGAGCAACGCGTTCATCATCGAAGTCAGCGATCAGAAACTCACTGGCCAAGTCAAACAGACCGGCACCTGGGACACGTATCAAACCAACAACGTCGGTCAGGTCACACTCAAAGCAGGCACGCATCGTCTTTCGATTCGATCTGATGGGCCTGTGTCCGGCGCGCTGATTGATCTGCGCACCATCACGCTGACGCCACGGTGACGGGAATGAACTTACTCAGCGGTGTTTTGCTGCGGTCGGCAAAACTGTTCGCCGAAACGAGCGGATTCATCTCAGGAAAATATCCCGCAGCGCAGCCTTGCGGAATGTCATACGCGACGATGCGGAAGCCGGCAACGCTCCGCTGCTGGCCATCTTCTATCGTGTGACTGGTGATCGTGACCACATCGCCATCGCGAAGCTGCTTGGCGGCGATGTCGGCAGTGTTCATGAAGATGACCATGCGCGTGCCGTAGATGCCGCGGTAGCGATCATCCATGCCATAGATGGTGGTGTTGTACTGATCGTGCGAGCGCAGCGTCATCAATCGAAGCTGACCCGCAGGCAATGTGAGATCAGGAATCGGATGCGTGATGAAATTCGCCTTGCCGGTGGCGGTGATCCACTGCCGATCGCGTGCGGTGTTGCCCAGATAGAAGCCGCCCGGCTTATTGATGCGGGCGTTGTAATCCTTGAAAATCGCAGGCATCACCGCTTCGATCTTTTCACGAATGCGGGAATAGTCAGCGATAAGAAAATTAAAATCGGTCGCGCGTGCCTTCGCATGAAGCGCAGCAGTGGCGATGCCTGCGACGATGGCGGGTTCGCTGAGCAGATCAGCCGAGGCTGGCGGATTGGTGCCATGCGAAGCGTGTACCATCGACATCGAATCTTCCACCGTCACGCGCTGATCGCCACCTGCCTGCACATCGCGCTCCGTCCTGCCCAGGCAAGGCAGAATGAGCGCATCCTTGCCGACGATCGTGTGGCTGCGATTGAGCTTGGTCGAGATGTGTACGGTCAGATCGCATCGTTCCAGTGCCTGTGCAGTAACCGCACTATCTGGCGTGGCTGCGGCGAAGTTGCCACCCATCGCAATGAACACCTTCGCCTTGCCTTCGTGCATTGCGTGAATCGATTCGACCACATCAAAGCCATGCTCCACCGGCGGCGCAAAATCAAACACCTCACCCAGCTTCGCAAGAAACGCAGGCCCCGGTTTTTCCGTGATGCCCATCGTGCGATCGCCCTGCACATTGCTGTGCCCGCGCACCGGACAAAGGCCCGCGCCATCACGGCCAATATGCCCGCCCAAGAGCAGCAAATTCGCCACCGACTGAATCGTCGCCACCGCGTGCTTCTGCTGCGTCAGCCCCATCGCCCAGCAGGCAATGATGCGCTTGGATTGCATGTAGATTTCAGCGGCGGCAACGATCTGCGAGCGCGAAAGGCCGCTGTGCTTTTCGATATCAGACCATGATGTGGCGGCGATATCCGCTTGGAGCGCATCGAAGCCCTGCGTGTGCTGCGTGATGAAATCGTGATCGATGGCACCTTTGCTTGCGTCATGAACAACGTCCGTCCGCGTCGTGCGTTGCACGACGGCTAAACGCTTAGCTTCCGCATCCTTTTCCAATACGCATTTCATGATGCCCTTCATCACCGCCATATCACCGCCAACGATCGGCTGAAGATAAAGCGATGTGAGCGTAGTCGTGCGGCCCGTGAGCATCTGGCCGATGCGCTGCGGATGCGCGAATCGCTCCAGGCCACGCTCTTTGAGCGGATTGATGGCGACGATTTTGCACCCTCGGTCAGCAGCGCTCTGAAGTTCACTGAGCATGCGTGGATGATTAGTACCCGGGTTCTGACCAATCACAAAAATCGCATCCGCCTTTTGGAAATCATCGATAGAGACGGTGCCTTTGCCCACACCCACGGCTTCAGTCAGCGCGATGCCGCTGGACTCGTGGCACATGTTGGAGCAGTCGGGAAAATTGTTGGTGCCATAGAGCCGACCAAAAAGCTGCCAGAGAAATGCAGCTTCATTGCTGGTGCGTCCGGAGGTGTAGAAGATTGCTTCATTGGGACTGGCCAGTGATTTGAGTTTTTCGCCGATCAGTTCAAATGCATCTTTCCAGGCGATGGGCACATACCGATCAGCGTCGCGATCATAGCGCATCGGCTGCGTCAGACGACCATGCGATTCGAGCCAGTGATCACTCTGCTTGCGAAGCTCAGCCACATCATGCTGCGCAAAAAATTCAGACGTCACGCGCTCGCCTGTGGTTTCCCATGTCACCGCTTTGACGCCGTTCTCGCAGAATTCAAACGCATGCGCCTTGCCCGGCTCAGGCCAGGCACAACCAGGACAATCAAAACCATCTGGCTGATTCACCCGCAGCAGCGTACGCGCACTACGAAGCACGCTCTTGCTTTGAATGATGAACTTCGTACTGGCCTTGAGCGCACCCCAGCCACCGGCCGCCTTTTTGTTGTGCGAGACGTAACCCTCATCCTGTTTGCGATCATCGTTGGACATGTGAAACCTTCTGCGAAAAACAAGGCGGCAACACCAAACAGCATAGGCATTGATCGATGCCTTACGAAATCCTTCAGCCCCGGCCTCTGGCCGGTTAAAGGTCGTTGAAACAATCGCGAATCTTCTGCTCCATCACGTGCCACTGCGCCTCATCAGAAAAAACAATCTCCAGCACCGGTCGATAGATCGGCAGCGACATCGCCGTCGCCTGCGCTTTTACCAGCGGCCCAACCTTCGTCCAATCTTTTTCAGTCGTCACCATCGCCTGCGCATCACACGCCTTGGCTTGCTCGATCAGCGCCGCAACATCCGACACGCTGAACGCATGATGATCGGGAAAATCGCGAACACCGGCGACATGGCCGACATGCCCGACATGACGATGAAGCATGTGCTCGAAGGCTGCCGGGTTGCCGATGCCGGTGAAAGCGAAGATGCGCTGCTCGCGCAGATGATTCGCGCCTGCGATGCTCTCATCGGCTTGCTTGAATCCGGACCAGTGCTGCGCGCAGCGCACCGGCTCAAGCGAACTCCACTGCCCAAGTCTGGCGATGACCGCATCGAGTGCAGCAACGTCCACTTCATTGCAGCGCGTCAGCACAATCGCATCGGCTCGCCGTAGGTTCTTGAGCGGCTCTCGCAGCAAGCCGCGAGGCAACAGCCATCCATAGCCAAACGGCTGCGTCGCATCGATGAGCACCAGATTCAAATCGCGAAACACCTGCCGCCGTTGAAAGCCATCATCCAACAGAAACACGCTGATATCTGCGTGTTTTTCAAGCAGCGCCGCTGCCCCGGCTGCGCGATCAGGATTCACCGCCACGGGCACCGCATCACCAAAGGCAGCGCGAAAAAGTTCCACCTCATCACTGGTCTTTGCATCGCCATCTTTCGCATCACCGCCACGATAACCGCGCGTCAGAATGCCAGGCCTGTGACCCATCGCCAGCAGCCTTCGCGCCAGTTCCATCACCAGCGGCGTCTTGCCCGTGCCGCCCGTGGTGATGTTGCCCACACTGATCACCGGCCTCGCCAGTTTCTTCGGTTTGCGAAGGCCGCAATCAAACATCACATTGCGAACTGCAATCACTATGCGATAGCCAAGCGATAAACATGACAGCATCAGCCGCGTGAACCATGCACGCAGACTGCGATCTTCACCGCTCATGATGGCGTGCATGCGTGTGGGGGTCATGGGAGAAGAAAAGCGGGAAAGCGGGAAAGCGGGAAATTCAAACCGGTGGTTCAATCAAGTCCAATGGCGAGGCTCGATCATCTTCTTTCATTTCCTGTTTTCCTGTTTTCCTGCTGTCATGCTTTTCTTTACGCCCCACCGCTCCAGTGCTGTCGCCAGCTTTCGCATCGGCAGACCCACCACCGCAGTAGGATCGCATTTCATCGGCGTCGTGATCGGCCAGCCCGCTGCTTGCCGATCGAAGAGGTTGTAGCCGCCCGCTTTGCCTTTCCACTGATTCGTAGCAATGTACGCATCCAGTTCCGCATCACTGATCGCACCAAAAGTCACCGGCACAATTTCGGCAAAGGTGATCAGGTCATCGGCTGTAATCCTTCTCGAAATACCTTGCACGCGCAAAAGCGCCACGCCCGTGACCACATCATGCACCGCATCCGCGAAGGAGCGAATCATCTTCCGGGCATCATCTGCATCAATCGGCTGGCCGATGAGCGATCCATCCACACCCACGCAGATCGTGTCCGCGCTGATGAGAATCGTCATCTGCAAAGCGTCCGTGAGCGATGCATCGTGATCCGCCAGTATCTCGCGCAGGCTCTCCGCTTTCCTCACCGCCAGCTCCACCGCATGTCCTGCAGGGTCGGCAAAACCTTCCTCCACTTCCGGCTGAGCCGGGTCAGCAAACGCAGGCTCGGCCTGTTCAAAAACATACCCCGCCTCACGCATAAGCATTGCACGACGCGGCGAACGACTGGCTAAAATCAATCGCGGTGAGGACATGGCCCGATTGTAGTAGATAGTTCAAAGTT
>CAZYQL010000085.1:10882-12471 GCA_964650055.1 uncultured Phycisphaeraceae bacterium
GGTTCAATATTCCAAGCCGAATCGTCAACCACGAAAATGCCCAAGTGCGTTCTCCTACCTTGAACGTTGAACCTTGAGCTTTGAACCTTGAACTTTGAACTGATTCACCTGACTCGATTCTGCTAAACTTCTCCGCTCACATTGGCGCGATACGCCTTGCCCCACTGACTTCTGACTTCTGACCTCTGACCTCTGATTCCCATGACCGACCCCGCTGAAAAAAAGAAATCCTTCAAGGACACCCTCAACCTGCCCAAGACGACCTTCAACATGAAGGCCAATCTGGTGCAGAACGAACCCGCATCGCTCAAGCGCTGGCAGCAGGGCAAGCTCTATGAGCAGATTCGCGCTGCCGGTGCGGGCAAGCCACGCTTCGTGTTTCACGATGGCCCGCCTTATGCCAACGGCTCGATTCATCTGGGCCATCTGCTCAACAAAGTCCTCAAAGACCTCGTCGTTCGCACACGCACCATGGCGGGTTTTGATGTGCCCTACATCCCCGGCTGGGATTGTCACGGCCTCCCCATCGAACACAAAGTCATGCAGGAACTGGGCGACAAAGCTCGCACTATGGTGCCCATTCAGATTCGCAAACGCTGCGCTGACTATGCCGAGAAATACATCAAGCTCCAACGCACTCAGATGGAACGGCTGCTCACCCTCGCCGACTACGACAATCCTTACCTCACGATGGATCCCAAGTTCGAGGCAGCCACGCTCGAAGTTTTTGCCGACCTCGTGGGAAAAGGCCTGATCTACCGGGCGCTCAAGCCGGTGCACTGGTCGATTGCGAATCAGACGGCCCTCGCTGAAGCGGAACTTGAATACGAAGACCGCGAGGACACGAGCGTTTATGTGATGTTTGAGATTGCTGCGGAAAGTCGCGATGGTTTGCTCGATGAAATCGTCGGCGAAAACTCGCCGCTGCACGAAGGCGGCGACAAAGTTTACGTGATGATCTGGACGACCACGCCTTGGACGCTGCCTGCGAATCTCGCGGTGGCTGTCGCGCCGAATTATCGCTACGCCTTGGTGCGCTTGGATGGCAAGCTCGTCATCGTGGCAGAAGAGATGGCGGAGAAGGTCGCGAAAATCGGCGGCGTGAAAAATATCGAAATGCTGGGCGTCACCGAAGGGTTTAATCTCGCGGGCATGCGGTATGTGCATCCGTTTGTGGACAGAAAAAGTTCTGAGTTCAATGTTCAAAGTTCTGAGTTGAAAGACAACGACACGCAATCGCCCTCGACTGGTGCTGTCACTCAGAACCCAGAACTCAGAACTCAGAACTCCCCGGTCTTCACCATAGTCACTGCGGACTATGTCACGCTTGAAGATGGCACCGGCCTTGTGCACACCGCGCCGGGGCATGGCGTTGAAGATTATCAAACGGGGCTGCGCGAGAAGCTGCCCATTTACTGCCCGGTGCAAGCCGATGGCACGTTCGATAGCACTGCACCCCACTGGCTGCAAGGCAAGGTCGTGTGGGATGCGAACAAGCTCGTCGTAGATCGGCTGCGCGATAGCGGCCACCTGTTTTTCACGCATCAGTTCATGCACAGTTATCCGCACGACTGGCGCAGCAAGACGCC
>CAZYQL010000085.1:12571-17835 GCA_964650055.1 uncultured Phycisphaeraceae bacterium
GACTGGTGCCTTTCGCGTCAGCGCTCGTGGGGTCTGCCGATCCCGGCGTTCTTCGGTGCGAATCCCGGCGAAGTGCTGCTCACCAAGGCGAGCATCCTCGCAGTCGCAAACGTGGTGCGCGAGCATGGTTCGGATGCGTGGTTCAAACTCGAACCCGCTGATCTACTGGCGAAGTATGACGCGGCTGCGGATACCGATCTGCCAGCGTGGGCGCAATCTGAAATTTCAAATCTGAAATCTCAGATCAAAAAAGCACCCGACATTTTCGATGTCTGGTTCGAGTCCGGCTCATCCTGGAACGCTGTCATGGTGCAGCGCGGCCTCGCCCATGATCCTGCCAAACAACCCGTCACCGATCTCTACCTCGAAGGCTCCGATCAGCATCGCGGTTGGTTTCAAAGCTCGCTCATCCCCGCACTCGGCGTCACCGGTCGTTCGCCCTTTGCCACCGTGCTGACGCATGGTTTCATGGTGGACAAAGATGGCAAGAAGATGAGTAAGTCGCTGGGCAACACTGTTGAAGTGGAAGACCTGCTCAAGGAATATGGGGCCGATGTCTGCCGGTGGTGGGTCTGTTCGCTGAACACGGATAACGACATCAAGGTGGACAAAAGCTACTTCGCGCTGGCGGGTGAAGAATATCGCAAGGTGCGCAACACGATCCGTTTCCTGTTGAGCAATTTGTATGACTTCCAAAAGCCCACGCAAACTTCCGGGGGCCATGCGTGGGTTGCGGCTGATGCAACATCAATCGACGCATGGGTGATGAACGAACTCAACGAACTCATCGCGCGAGTGAAAAAAGCCTACGACGACTACGACTTCAAGGATGCCCGCGAAGCGATTTTCCATTTTTGCAACGAAACTCTCTCGGCGATCTATCTCGCGGCAACGAAGGATCGTCTTTACTGCGACAAGCCCGACAGTGCCCGTCGTCGTCGCACGCAGACAGCGATGCATGAAATCACGCGCACGTTGATTCTGCTGATCGCCCCGGTGCTGCCGCACACGGCGGATGAAGCGTGGGCAGCGCTGCATCAGCGCGATATCAAGGAATCGCCCAGCGTGCATCTGGAACTTTTCCCCGAGGCGGCCAAGGCACAAGGCGGCGCGTGGAGCGATGTCTTCGATCAGCGCGACGATTGGCTGAAAGTCATCGAAGAATCCAGACAGAAACTGGAGATCGACAACCCGCTCGACTGCGGTCTGGAGATTCCCGCCAGTGATGCGCTCAAGGCTTTTGCGGCAGGCGATCTGGCGGATTTGTGCGGGATCAGCCGTGTGAAACTGGTTGAGGGTGGCGAGTTGAAACTGATCGACCTGCGCGGCGAGCCACGCTGTGAACGATCATGGAAACGCGATGGCACCGTGAAGATGCGCAGTGATGGCAGCGAGTTGTCAGATCGCGATGCGCTGGCGCTGGGACTGGTGTGAGGGTTTATCGAGCCGCGACTCAACGAGTCGCGGACGTGAGCAGCCTGATGGAGTTTCGCCTATCAAGTGGGTCTCGTGAAACAAGGCGCGAGGTGCGCTCCTTCAGGCCGGTGGCGTCCGCGACTCGTTGAGTCGCGGCTCAAATGTTTTGGCTCTTCACTTCGCATTCTTCCGCCGAATCTGTTCTTGCTCTAAATCGCCAAGGCGCGTCTCAGCGATTTTGAGAGCGCGAAGTTTGGCGCGGTAGGCGGCGCTGCTCGCCCCCTCCTGCTCAAGTGCCATCTCAAATGTTTGCGAGGTCAGTTCGTTGACGAGTTTGTTCGCCGTCGCAAGCTGCGAGGCCAGCGCTGCATCATCGAGCTTGGCCACATCATCAGAACTCTCGGGCACGACCAAGTCCAGCGCTCTGGCGCGTGGGTGATCAGCCTTGTGCAAATCAGGACGGGCATCAGGCTGTGGCTGTGGCTGCGAGCTGCAACTGATGAAGAAGAATGCGAGAAGCACACTCACGAAAATCATGCTGCACCAACGATGAACAATCATCGCTTTCCCCTGGTGCGGCCTTCATCGGTATTGCTATCCCCATCAATCTGCCCCACGCGAAGCTGCACCCGCTGTATTGCCGGGCCTTTGTTTTGTGTGATGAGCTTCTGCTCCAATCCTTCGCGCAGCAGGCGATCCAATTCATAAAGCGCCCCGCTGGAATCGACGGTCACTTTCAGCACGCCGCGACTGATGGTCTCCAGCTTTGTTCTCGCGACCAGCTCGGCTGGCACCAGCGTCGGCCAAAGCTGCGCCATCGCCAGCAGCTGCTTATAAGGCTTCTCGATCTCGCGTTTGAACTGCGGCTTGAGGAAGGCCATCGAATGATCGAAATCCTTGCGATTACGCCAATCGCGCAGGCGGTCGAGGTACGCATCACGGGGGTCTTTCGCAGGCATGGGGACATCTTACTGGATTGAATCGGCAATCGATCCGAGCCGCGATGCGTAAGCGAGCGGTGCTTCGGTCACACGGGGTATCCGCACCCATCCGCTCGCTTACGCTTCACGGCTCGGACGCCCGGCGCTAAACGGCCCAATCTTTCTCGCAATCGCCCGTACCTTTCCGATGACCAAGGGAAGCTGCGCTGATGTTGCGCGCGGCGTGGCCAAGGTGTCCGATAAGCATGCCTCGGCTGGTTCATCATCACTTTCAGATAGGCCTTGATCCATGGCGAAGAAGAAATCCAATATGGCGGTTCCGACCGATGTTCGCAGCTTCTATCGGCCAATCGGCTGGGCGGTGCTCGCCGGGCTTTGGCTACTGGTGGCAGCGGCGCTGGCGAGCTATGACCCGGCTGATGCGCCGGGCCATTTCATCGCACCTGCCAATGTGAAGCCGAAGAATCTCGTGGGCCAGCTCGGTGCCAACATCGCCTACCAGACTTACCTCATGCTCGGCCCGGGCGTTTGGGTCGCGGTGACGGGGGTGCTCACCTTCCTCGTGATCACGCTGGTGGGTAAGCCGGTGACTTCGCTGGTGCGCCGACTCATGGGCTTGCTCGTGATGACTGTTGCCGCCAGCGCTATTCTGGGCCTTTCCGCTCCCAATCTCATCGATCGTCCCGAAGGTGCCGGCGGCCTCGTCGCGCTCTATCTCAACAACGGCCTGATGCCCATGCTTAATGTCATGGGCACCATGCTCGTCATGACGTTGCTATTTCTCATTGGCTCGATCATGGCGGCTGATCAAGCGGTGCTCACACTGTCGCATTACTTTGGTCGTCTGTGCATGAACGTTGCCAATATCCGCGTGCCTCGCCCGGTGCTCGTCGGTGCGCTCAGTGGCCTGAAAAATATTCCCGGTGCCATCGGTCGTCTGCGCTCGCCACGAGAAACCGGGGGTGCAATGGAAGATGATGAGTCGGAAGCGAATCCGTTTGTCGCTTCGCCTAAGCGCCGCGGCCGCAAGCAGGCACAGGATGAAACAGAAGAGGAAGAAGAAACAAAGATCTCCACCGATGTCGGCGGTCTGGGCGGCACCGAATCGTTTGACTTGGAAAAGAAGAACAAAGGCAAAGCCAAACGAGCCGAGGCGGAAGAGGAAGCAGAAGTCGAAGTAGAAACCAACGCGGGCACTGGCGCTTCAAGCTCCAATGCCGCCGCAACTGAGCCTGACCCCAGCAAGCCCTTCACGCCTGAAGAGCTTCGCGCCAAGATCAAGAAGCTGCCGATCAATTTTGCACCGCAGGCGAAGAAGAATGCTTCTGCGCCGCTGCGCGAAGTGGATCTCTCTGGATATCAGTTTCCTTCGATGGAGCCGCTCATCGAGCCGGAGTCGAACTTCACTGATGAACAGGAAAAAATCGTCCGCGAACAGGCCCTCGCTCTTGAGCAAGCCTTGCAGCAGTACCGCATCGAAGGCGAAGTGGTCGGCATCGACAGCGGCCCGGTCATCACACTCTTTGAAGTGCGCCTTGCTCCTGGCACCAAAGTCGCCAGTCTCAACGGCATCTCCAGCGATCTGGCCCGCGCCCTTAAGTCTCACAACATTCGCATCGTGCCCAACACCGCAGGCAAAGACACCATCGGCATCGAAGTGCCCAACATCTACAAGGAACGCGTCCGCCTCAAGGAACTGATGACCGTCGATATCGAATCGACCAAGAAAATGAAGCTGCCCATGTTCCTGGGCAAAGATGCTTCGGGTAATCCGCTCATCGCTGACCTGGCGCAGATGCCTCACATGCTCATCGCCGGCACCACCGGCTCAGGCAAATCCGTTTGCATGAACTCGATCATCATGTCATTCCTCTTCACCAAACGGCCTGATGAACTCAAGCTCGTCCTCGTCGATCCCAAGATGGTTGAAATGTCCATGTTCAAGGACATCCCCCACCTCATGTGCCCCGTCGTCACCGAGATGGGCAAAGCCGCGGCGATTCTTGAGTGGGCTGTGACCAAAATGGATGAACGCTACGAGCTTCTCGCCGAGGCTGGCGTTCGTGATATCTCCGGCTACAACGCGCTGACCAAGGAAGAACTCTTCGAGCGATTCCAGCCTTCAAGCGAAGTCGAAGAAGCGAAGATTCCTAAGAAGCTGCCTTACATGGTCTTCGTCATCGACGAACTGGCTGACCTGATGATGACCAACAAGGAAGTGGAAAGCTTCATCGTTCGCATCGCTCAAAAGGCCCGCGCGGTTGGCATTCATCTGATCCTCGCCACGCAGCGTCCGCAGGCCAATGTTGTGACGGGTCTGATCAAGGGCAACATGCCTTGCCGAGTGACGTTCAAGGTTGCTTCAGGCCTGGACAGTCGCATCGTGCTCGATCAAAAGGGTGGCGAGCTTCTGCTGGGTCATGGCGACATGCTGTTCTTGTCGCCGCGCTCGAGCAAGCTGATTCGCGCTCAGGGCACGCTGGTGGATGACATTGAAATTCGCAAGGTCGTCAAGTTCCTCAAGGAGATCGCGCAGCAGAACTTTGAGCCGCAGCTGATGCAGCTCAAGCAGCCTGGCGAAATTGCCGGTGAGTCGCTTGAGCGCGATCCGCTCTTCGATGATGCGGTGCGCGTCGTGCTCGAGACACAGCGTGGCAGCGTGTCGCTGCTTCAGCGCAGATTGACCATTGGTTATTCCCGTGCATCACGCCTAATCGAAGAGATGGCGATTGCGGGAATTCTTGGCGACTACAAAGGCTCGCAGGCACGTGAGTGCAACATCACGCTCGATGAATGGGATGCGCTCAAGGCTCAAGCCGAGGCTGACGCGGCGGTGGAGGTCAATGGCAATATCGATGTCGATGACGAAGAACAGAAATCGAGCTTTGATGATGATGCGGATATTGA
>CAZYQL010000086.1:0-17474 GCA_964650055.1 uncultured Phycisphaeraceae bacterium
ACCGCTTTCCGTATTCTGTTCACTGTCCTAGCTGCCACCTGCGGCAGTGTGCTCTTAGTCATGTTGTTCTGGGAAACGGTGTTCCGTACTCGCCGCTGGATCGAGTTCAATCCGCTCGCGGACTTGTACATGAGTAATCACGTTGCAGCAGAGGCCATTTCGCGCGGCGTCGTAGTTTTGCTTCCGGCGACTGCACTGGCGGTCGTGATCTACAGCATCTTGGGGTGGGGTCACCGTTATCTTTATCCGGAGACACAATGTCGAAAGTGCCACTACATCCTTCGCGGTCTTACTGAACCGAAATGTCCAGAATGCGGCACCGCGATTTAGCGGGACCTCACCAAGCGGTTGCAGTTGACGAACACGCGAATGGTTCCGTTGTATTTCCCCTTTTGCGTCTTTTGCGCATTTTC
This sequence comes from uncultured Phycisphaeraceae bacterium, assembly GCA_964650055.1. Classification (GTDB taxonomy): domain Bacteria; phylum Planctomycetota; class Phycisphaerae; order Phycisphaerales; family Phycisphaeraceae; genus JTS-RE9. The sequence goes on from CAZYQL010000086.1 coordinate 414, forward strand.
GCGGCAACGCCTTTTCGTATTGGATTTTCACCATGTCCCAAGGCCGAGAGTATTCCAAGAGTCAGAAGAAGATCATCAACCGTTACTACGAGCACTTCGATACGATTCAGCTCACCAAGCTCAGCGAAGCAGTCACCGAGTTGTACCTGGCGGACAGCCTCAAGAAATCGGAGAAGCTTTGGAAGACGGTGACGACGGCGCTGGCCCGCGTTGAGGATGCATCGGGGCGGGTGAAGAAGATCATCGAAGAGAAAAATCTCGAAGCACTGGCGAAGCTGGTCAATGAGATGGCGAGTAAGTGAAATGTTTGACCGAAAAGGCGCAGTTCCCAGGGCAATTGCATGTAGCCGTTGCGCAGTGGCCTGAACTCCCCTCCCTTGGGGAGGGGCTGGGGGAGGGCAGTTGATACAAGCGAGAATGCAAGCGCTGCGCTCAGCCGTAACACGAATGCAGTGCCCTCCCCTAACCCCTCCCCGAGGGAGGGGGATTGGAAGTTTGTAGGGAATGCGAATTACTTGACCGGGGTGATTTTGATGTTGCGGTAGGCGACAGGGCCGTGGTCGCCTTGGAACATGATCGGGGCTTGCGGTGCCTCCTTGCCGGTGAGGCCGCCGGGGGTTGGGCCTTTCATCTCGACATTTTCGTGGAGGACCTGGTCGTTGAGTGTGACCTTCACGAAGAGGGCATTTTTGGTTTTCTTGCCTTGCTCATCAAACTTAGGAGCGCGGAAGTCGATGACATATTTGTTCCACTGGCCGGGGGCTTTGGTGGCGTTGACCTTGGGTGCTTGTGCGCTGTAGATCGCGCCCATGTCGCCGCCGCCCATCTTGGCATCTTCTTTGCCGAAGCTGTCGAAGACCTGCACTTCGTATTCGCCCATGACATAGATGCCCGAGTTGGATCCTTTGGGGACGAAGACTTCCAACTCGATGACGCAGTCGCCAAACGCCGCTTCGCTGTAGCCGTCGGTCGCGCCGCCCGCCGCGTTGATCAGATCGCTGCCGCCGGCCACGACTTTGATCTTGCCCGCGTTCTCGGCATCGAGCGTCGCAGTGCCCACGGTCCACTTGCTCTTGGCCGGGTCACCTTTGGATTTCCAGCCGCTCAGGTCCTTGCCATTGAACGGCGAGATCGCCTTGCCGGCATCTTCCGCGCTCACCAGAGTGACAGCAAAAAACGCGGCTACCAGAGCCATCGTGAAAAAACGAGAAACCTTAATGCACATCATTGGAAACCCTTCGTAAACGATAAAAGCCCTCGGAAAAGTCCAAGGCACCTCATCATAACGAGTATCACCGTGAATTTGTTCTATGCGGTGCAGGGATTGCAATTCTTGAACCTCCTCCCTCGATGAGGGTCTAGGGTAGGGCACAGCATTTGTCTTGTCATAACGCGAAGCACTTGCACGATCGCTTTCACAGCGCTAGTCGCCCGCTACACAAACTGCATGTTTATCGCGTGTCTTGGTGTATTTATTTAGAATTGAACGGTTGATTTATAGTTCGATATATGGTAAACTATGCTTGGGCAGGATTCGATTTCGCGGGCTTGATGATGGCTTTGATTTGACGGCTTTGATTTGATGGCTTTGGCATTGCTCTGACAGGTTTGGTCATTTCTTCGGCAGTAAGGGTAAGCGGGTAGACGTCTACTCGTTTACCCCTAGACACAAGCTAATCTCAGTATTGAGAACGACTTACAAGGGTAGACGCAAATGAAAAATGCTCAAAGTAGACAAAACTCGGCTGCGAGAACAGCCCAGAATCACCCGGCGTGCCATCGCATAGGGCACCGGCTGAGCGAACTTGCAGTGACATACAGATCACCGAGGCGTGACGATGACGCGCGGGGCAGTGATGGTGAAGTGGTTGTGCAGGTTGTCGCCGAACTCGACTTCGAGGAGCGACATGCCATCGAACCGCTGGTTGAGCGTATCCGGGCGGTGCATGTCGAGCGCGAAAAAGTGGAGCCGCTCTTCGCGCAGCAGCTTGCGCAGGATCATGCTGGCGGGGATGCCTTCGCCGTTGGTCAGGCTGCGTGCGTTGCCTTGCAGGAGGACGCCCATCTGTTCGACTTCGCGGAGACGATCGTCGAGGTCGCCGCGCTGATCGGGGATGCGTTCGGGGTGAGCGAGGATCGGGCGGTACTTGTGATTGAGAAACCACTCGAAAGTTTTGTTAGCCCACTTGGGCCACTGCTTGTCCCAGAAATCGACCAGGACATAGCGCGAGTCAGCGAGGGTAGGCACGCCGTGTTTTTCGATGAAAGGAATGACACCATCGAAGAGGCGCAGCTCACCGCCGGGCCAGATTTGATAATCGATGCCCATATCTTCGAGCAAGTCGCTGAACCTGCCCGCCCAGGCGCGCACCTGCATCGGCAGATTCTGCGGGAAGGCTTCGGGCCAGATGTGAGGCGTGCAGATGGTGCCGATGTAACCCGCCTCTTTGAGCTTGCGAACGCAGGTGAGCGATTCATCATCGGACTTGCAGCCGTCGTCGATGTTGGGCAGCAGATGACTGTGAATATCAATGCGAGCCGCAGGCGCAGCGACCGCTTGCTCTCGCCGACGGCGCGGCGAATCGTAGGAAGCAGCATCTTGAACTTGGTCACTCATGGCGGGCGAGTCTAGGTGGGATCACAGGGAGAATCGAATGTCTTATTGACCACGCACCGCATCATGCAACATTCAGGTTACCGTTACTTCTGCTTTCGTCCCCAGCGCAGTTCATCGAGCGGAATACCCATGATGTGGAATCGGAGCATCTGCATCGCGCATTTAGCAGCGCGGTCACGAATCTGTTCGCGGTCGCCTGGCAGGTAGTAAAGACGAGCATCTGTAGCGATTGTGCCAGTCGCCTGATCGCGAGAGCCGATGGCGATCCAGATGGTGCCCACGGGTTTGGCTTCGGTGCCTCCGCCTGGGCCGGCAATGCCTGTGATGGCGACGCTCAAGGTGGCTCCGCTTTTTTCAATGGCGCCTTGGCCCATGGAGCGCGCGACAGGCTCGCTGACTGCGCCGTGTTTTTCGATGAGGCTCATGGGTACGTTGAGCTGCGCGGCTTTCATCTCGTTGGCATACGTGACCCAGCCGCCGGCGAAGACGGCGCTGGAGCCTGCGACATCGGTGATGGATTTGGCGACGAGACCGCCGGTGCAGCTTTCTGCGGTTGCGAGTGTTGCTTTTTTTGCGAGCAGCAACTCGACGAGCGCCGCCTGCATCGTCTGCGATTCTCTGCCGATGACGACGGGGCCAAGGAGCCGCTCCGCCTGAGTGATGGTGTAATCAAGCTCAGCCTGTGCTTTTTGGGGATCATCAAATTCACTGCGAATTCGCACGGAGACCAGGCCATCGGAAACAGTCGTGCCCACCAGCGGATTGCGCTTGCGGTCCATGAGTTCGCCGAGTTTTTCTGCGACATCGCTTTCGCCTAAGCCGAAGGTGTTGATCTTTTGCGTCAAAATAGTTCGGCGAAGTGCGGGCTGTGCAGCGGCAAGTTCATCGAGATACGGCACAACAGAAAGGCGGAACATGGCGAAGAGTTCGCTGGGTACGCCGGGCGTGACGAAGATCATGGCGCGACTAAACTGCACCTGCATTCCGGGCGCGGTGCCGCAGGAATTGGGGATCGCCTTGCAGCCGCGCGGCTGCATCGCCTGAATGCGATTGCGATCGGGCATGATGCGATTGCGTTTGGCGAAGTAGCCGGTGATCGCGGCAAGACTCTCTTCATCAACGACCAGTTCCACACCCATCGCCTGAGCCAGCGCCTGCCGCGTCAGATCATCTTCCGTCGGGCCGAGGCCGCCGGTGACGATGACGAGATCAGCTTCATTGGATGCCCACGTAAAAGCCTGCGCGATGGCGTCTTGATCGTCAGCAATGGTCTGATGAAAGCGAGTCATGATCCCGCGCGAGGCGAGCTGCGCGCTGAGGTAGGCGCTGTTGGTGTCCACCGTTTGGCCGAGCACCAGTTCATCGCCGATCGAAAGAATAATGGCATGCATGGCGGCATTGTAGAGAGAAGCGATCGGCGTGATGTGAGGCGCGTCGATGTGATTGCAATGAACCAGTAGCTTCATTTGCCCGCTCGCGCCTTCGCCACCACTTCTCGGTAGTTCGCACGGAAGAACGCCGTCCACGCCAGGCGATCCATCAGCATCGCATCTGCGCTTGTTTTCCACTGAGCGCTTAGGTCGGAAGTAAATTTCTTGAGCGAAGCTGCAACGGTTGCGTGCTCGGCGTGCTTGGGATCATCAAGAATCTCGCGCCAATTCGCAGGCACGTTGGATACGACCAGCTCCGCCGGCATGCGATCAAAAATCTCGATCAGTTCCGCTTTCAACTTTTCATCTGTGCACGCATTGATCGCCTTCCACGCTGCAATCAGGTCATCATGAATATCGATCGCCATCGCATGCGAGATGGTGGCGATGTAAGAATAAAAGTTCGGCATACCCGGCGAAAAAGCGCGAGCCTGCGCGAACGGCTGCAACTCGTCCGTCCAATATTTCATCTCCTCTTCCACATACATATCCCGGCGAATCGGCTGCCTGCGCAGCTCGTAAAGCTCGGGGCCATCTTCCGTGCCGCGCTTGCGATTCCAGATTCGCTGGGCTTCCTTCGAGAGCAGCCAGAGTACGAAATCATTGGCGAGCTTGTGATGCGGTGCGCCGTGCAGAATGGAGACCGGGTCGCCGTTCTGTTTGGTCATGCCCGGCGGATCGATGTAGCCAAGTCGGTTCAGCGCTTGCCCCGTGGAGCCAGAGACAGCGCTGGCCTGAAAGCGGCCGTAGAAATCGATTGACATGCCGGTGGCTGCCTGACCGGTGGAGACATCGACGGAAACTTTGGTGCTGACGGATGAGAAGTACCGCGCGTTCGCAAACACACGGCGAAGCACCTTCCAACCTTCATCCCAGCCTAGGCGCATGAGGATCGCGTTGTACGCTTCGCCGATGGAACCTGAGTGCGATGGGTCCGCCAAGGCAACTTCACTTTGATAGCGCGGATCAATCAGATCGGTCCACGTTGTCGGTGCAGCAAGGCCAAGCTGCGCGATGCGGTCGTTGTTGTAGACGATGCCGAAGCTGGAGAGCACGATGCCCACCCACTTGAGCTTGGGGTGATAAAGATTGGCACCGGCAATGTCAGGCTGCGGGAAAATTTCTTCGAGCATGCCCGGCGGAAACTCCACAGGAATAGAAGGGCTGAACTTGATGACGCGAGATTTATCATCGTCATCAGTGAGGGTGATATCCTCGGCGAGCTTGTTGTGATCGTAGTCGCCGCCGCCAAAGAAGAGGTCATAGCCGACGCCGCCCGGCTGGCGATTCTGTTTCAAAGCGCGAAGGCCTTCCGCTTTGTATTCCTCGATGACTTGCTTGCGAAGGTCGCTGGTGCCTCCGGAAGATCGCCAGTCGAAAACAACACGCGACAGACCTTGCGCAGCGCGGTGGCGATTGAAGGCTCGCGCGATCTCGTAGCGAATCTGTTCATTGTGCGGCGTGATGACGACGAGCTTGGCGATGTCTTCGCCTTGCTCGATCGCCTGAGCCGCAGGCTTCATCGCCAGAGGCACGCCGATGATCACCGCCAGCAGCAGGAGAATGATGATGCGCCCAGTCCAGTCGTTCATGAATGCACCTTATTAGTCAACGTTGGTCGTCGGGTGTGTCGCGGTGATGCATGATAAGGCACCAGCGTTTACAGTGATCAGCAGCAGATGAATGAAGTGTCAAACCAACCCGTTGAACAATCACAGCCCACCGCGCTCGACCGCGCCATGATGATGCTTGCGCTTGAGCAGGCTCAGCAGGCAGCAGCGGCGGGGGAGGTGCCAGTGGGTGCGGTGATTTATCGTGGCGACGAGATACTGGCGCAAGCTTTTAATCTGCGCGAATCGCAGCGCGATCCGACGGCTCACGCGGAGCTACTGGCCCTGCGCATCGCAGCACCAAAGATGGCCTCGTGGCGGATGGAAGGGTGTTCGATCGCGGTGACGCTGGAGCCTTGCCCGATGTGTGCCGGTGCACTGGTGAACGCTCGCATGGAGCGACTGATCTACGGTGCGACCGATCCGAAAATGGGCGCGGTGCATACGCTCTATGAACTGTGTACTGATGCGCGACTCAATCATCGCATGGAGGTGATCGGCGGTGTGGAGGCGAAGGCCTGCGCCCAGGTGCTTCAGGATTTTTTTCGAGCTCGGCGTGGCGCAGAGAAGTTGCCTAAGCCTGGGGGTGATGATTTTTGCGATGATGACGCTACGCCTCGAGCGGCGGGAGAGTCGTGAAGAGCGAAGTCGCAGGCGGCGGCGTAAATGGTACGTGATGTGACGATAAGACTCCACGTTTTCCCTTGCATTTTTCTTCGTGTTTTTCTTTGTTTATCTCTTCCTCTTTTGTGCGGGAGGGATTAGACTGCCGATGGAAGATTTGGAGGCAGTGAGTGCCCGATGATCGATTGTTAGAAGTGGATCATCAGCGACGAGGTTTTCTGAAATCTCAAGAGCGAGCGCGACATGGGAAGCGCAGGGGCATGATCAGGTTCGCGGGATTGGGCTGGTTTGAGCTGGTTTGGGGGATCTTGTTTGGGTAAGTCAATGGCTTTGGGTGGCCAATGATTTTCGGATGGGTCAGATGGGGCAGATGGGTCAGATAGGTCACAGGTTCTCGACCGTATGCATGTCGTTGCGATCGGGAGCCTCAACACGGTTAGCCGGGGTTGGTCCAGTGGTGTTGGCGCGTGGGCCGTTGGTTGAAGGCGCTGTTTGCGGGAGCTGCGAAGCGTCTGGTCCAGTTTGGTTAAGTTCACATCGGCTGCACGTTCAACATTTCTGTCACCGGCCTGGGCTTGAGGCGCATTGTTACATGCCGGTGCGCCAGCATTTCAAGGAGACGAACCATGATGTTGCAAGGCCAGGTCAAATGGTTCGACCCTAAGAAGGGTTATGGTTTCATCGTCGGTCCCCAAGGCAAAGATGTGTTCGTTCACTTCAGCCAGATCAAAGGCGACGGCTTCCGCTCGCTCAAGGATGGCGAAAATGTGGACTACGAACTCATCGAAGGTGACAAAGGATTGCAGGCCCGTGATGTGCATCGCTCAGGCAACAGCGCGGTGGCCGACAGTGCGAACTAGCACAGTTGTTTGAGGCGCTCTCGGTCGGTTCCCGATCAGCCTGTCTTCTGTCAGTTCGTGCAGTGATCATCATTCACTGCGATGGAATCTCATCGCCTAAAACGGGGTTGGGGGAGTACGAGTCCAATGCACACTGCTATCATGCGATTTGCTTTCGCCAGTCGGCTTCGTCGCATGTGCGACCAAGGCGGTTGGTTCTTCCGTGTAATCCCATGGCTTATTTCTGGTTTGGTCTGGCGCTGGGGTTTGTTACCACGATTCCACTTGTCGTGATTTTCTCCAGGCGCACTGAAAAGCGCGTTCGCGATTTGCAGCAGCGGGCCAGTTCAGCTGAGCGACTTGCTGAGCAGGCGATGCTCACCGGCGGTCTGGCGCATGAGATCAAAAACCCGCTCTCCAGTGTCAATCTCAACATTCAGCTACTTCAGGAAGATCTCGCTGAGCTGCGCAAAGCGATCGCTGCACCCGCCATCGAAGCAAGCGTGCGCAGCGACAACGGCGACAAGGTCGGCCGCATCCAGCGCCGCTTCGATTCATTGGCCCGCGAGACGCAACGTCTGCGCACGATCCTCGATGACTTTCTCCGCTTTGCCGGTCGCATCAAGCTTGAGAAGCAGCCGACGGATCTGCACGCGATGCTCAGCGAGCTGGTTGATTTTTTTCAGCCACAGGCGCAGTCCATGCACGTCACGCTTCGCCTGCAACTGACGCCTGGCGTGATGATCGTGCCGGCCGATGAAAGTCTGCTCAAGCAGGCGATTCTGAATCTGATGATCAACGCATGTCAGGCGATGGCAAACGCGCGGGAGAAACAGCAGCCCCATGGCGGTGCGGTGGAACTGATCGTGCGCACCGATCGTGTGAAGGAGACCGGTCAGGAGCAGGTGGAACTGCACATCACCGATACCGGGCCGGGCATCACTGCGGAGGATCTGGCCAAGATTTTTCAGCCTTACTTCTCGACGAAGAAGGGCGGCAGCGGCCTGGGATTGCCCACCGCCAGACGCATCATCGAAGAACATGGCGGACAGATCGTGGTGCACTCGGAGCAAGGCAAGGGCAGTGATTTTGCGGTGGTGTTGCCGGGGAATTAGAGCGACTCGGTTGCGGTATTGTCGGGTGGCACTGGCAGGCCGTCGCTCTGGACGGTTTGCCAGTGGCGAACGAGAATCTGCAAGACCAATCACCACTGGCAAACCGCTCAAAGCAGCGGCCTGCTACTGCCACACGGTGAGACAGCCATGAAAAACGCCGACCGCATAGGCGATCGGCGTTGAGTGTTATTTGTGGATGAAGTTGAAATTACTTGGGCGTGACGCGAACTTTCACATCGTATTTGCCGGGGAACGCCTGATTGGCGTAGCTTGCATTCATGCCGATGGCGAGCATGAGTGTGCCCGATTTCTTGGCGACGAATGTGTTCTTGGAGCCGACCTTGAAGATCGGGCCGCTGTCGCTGATTTTGGCGACCAGAGCGCCGGCTGCGATTTCGTTGCCCATGTACCAGCCGTAGTTGGGGCTGCCTTCGGGCGTTGACATCGCATTGCTGCCCCAAGGGGTCATGGTGATGGTGCCTTCCGCGGTGATGGTCACGCGGTCGCCTACTTCCACACGAATCTTGGTGTTCTTAAAGGATCGCTGCGCGATGGCTGAGCCATCGACGGCAATGCTCTTGCGGATGTCTTCCTTGGCACCGGTATCGCGCTGAGCGATGCGGACATCGCCCAGGTTCACCGTGAGCTGACCGAACTTGCTGCTGACGCCGAACTTTTTCTGAACGATGGTGCCCACGACGGTGAAGTCGGAGGTGACGATGGTGTCCAGTTGAATGAGTTCGGGCGTAGCGCCTTCCTCTTCCATGCCGCCTTCTTCAAAGCCTTCGAGGATGACTTTGATTCTGCGGCCGCGTTCGGCATCGTCATCAGATTTCTGTTTCGCTTCGAGCAGCTTGCGGATCGGCGGGCCCATGCGAACCAGTTCTTTCTGAGCTGCTTCGCGTTCGTTGTAATCAGCCGAGGCCAGATTGGTCATCAGGTCGTTGATCTGTTTCGACAGTTCGGGAAAGCTATCCAGGCCAGGGCGGAAGCTGACGATGTTGGTGACGGGGATGGTCAGCTTGCCGAACTGCGTATCGACAAGGATTTCCTTCACGGAAAGCTTGCCGGTGATGATCGAACCATCGAGCAGGTGGAGCTGCACCACTTCCGGATCGACCGGCTCAGCTGGCGGGCGTGGAGGTGCTTCTTCTTCCTCTTCAGCTTTCTTTTCGTCTTCCTTCTTGCCATCCTTGGTGGCAGGGTCTTTGGGAGCGATAATGATGGGGGGCTTCGGAATCTGGATATCAAACGCTTCGTCCGCCTTCACCAATTGGTTGGAGAACAGAATCGCCAGCATCAGGAGAAACGTCGTTCGATGGAATGACATACAAGAGCCCTCGTGAAAGATAACCATTAACTATTATAGACGCATGCTACCGCAAAATGATCCATACCTTCAGGTCGATCTGTAAAAAAAACTGGAATCGCATCTGTTTCGTGCGTCCTATGGAGTGAGGCCGTTGTGAGGCTCACCATGCGCCACAGGAAATCAGTGCAGGAACATCCTACCCGATCTTCATGTTTTGACGCGTGGCGTGACGAGGTTGTTACGACGCAGATACCTCAAGAAAGGGTCGATCCAATCGCGCAGGTGGTTTACAATGCATGAAGCTCAGGGCGCGGAGTTCGCTGACTTCGGTGGCGTGTTCAAGCCTTGAGCTGCTCTATCGCGTTTGTTCCGTCACGTTTCTTCGTTTGTCCTATCCCGAGTGCGGCCATGAAACAGCGACTACCTTTGCCCCTTCTTCATTGCATGTCGCCAGTGGTTTGCGTACTGCTGCTCACGCTTGCTTGGACGCTGCCTGTGGAAGGTCGCAAGATGCTCATGCAGCAGCAGGCGATTTTTTTGAATGAGGAATTCGGTGGCGAAGGCGAAGCGGGCGAGCCAGCGCAGGTGGCGGACTTTCCTACCGGGGCGACGCTGCCGACGGATACGGAAGTCGATCGCATTCTCAAGCGTGCGGATGAGTATGTTCGCGACGGGCGGTACGACTTGGCAGCCGTGGTCTGGCAGAAGGTGCTCGATGGCACGACGAGTGTGCTTCGCTCGGAGGATGGCCGGTATTACACATCGGTGCAGGCGTATGTCGAAGAGCAACTGGATCGCGTGGCTAGGCAGGCCCCCGATGGTCTGCGCGAGTATCGACTCAAAGCCGACGGCGAAGCCCGCGAGCTCATCGCACAGGCCAAGGGCAAGGATGAAGAAAAATCGCTCTCCGATGTGGTTCGCCGATTTTTCTACAGCTCGCTTGGCGATGATGCTGCCTACACCTTGGGCTGCCTGATGCTCGATCGTTATGAGTTCGTCGCTGCCACCCGCCTCTTCGCCTCCATTCTCACGCGTCATCCGGATTACACCACGACCACCGCAGCGCCGCCGAATCTTTCGCGCAGCGAGATCATGCTTCGCCTGGCGGTTTCATCGGCGCGCTCGGGTGATGGCAAAATAGCTCGCGCGGCGCTGGATGAATATCAGAAGCTGAATACGAACAATCGCGATGCGCTGACCGTGGCCTGGGTCGATCAGATGATCGACGATGGCGGCGGGGCGATCGAAGTGGTCGGCAATCCCGCAGGCGAATGGCACGCCACGCTCGGCGGCGCCATGCGCGACGGTCGCATGACCGGCTTGCCTTTGCAGACAGCCTACACCGGCGTGTGGGAAGAAAAATGGATCGCGTATTTCAATGACAAAGGGTTCGGCCTCAATAACACGGGCGCTGCTGCCGCAGTGCAGCAGCAGCCGCGGCCGGCGGTGGGGCTGAGGATTAACCGGGTCAACATCGCCCCCAACACGCAAGCGATTGCTATGACTTCCGACAGTCGGCGAAAGTCGATCGTTGAGAAGTGGAAGTCCAACGAGTTGACGCCCACCGATGCGATGCTCCTGCATGCAGGGCGCGTCTATTTCCGCGCTTATGATCGCGTCGTCTGCGTCGATGGTCGCACGGGCAAGCAGATGTTTTCTTCCCCCAGTCGCGTCGCGCCACAGGTTCGCCCGTTCCAGACGAGTTCACCCGAAGAAATCCTGCTCTTTGGCGACCGCGCCTCAGGCGACATGACCATTCAGGATGATGTGCTCTATTACCTGGAGGAGGACAACTCTTCGCACCTTCAGCAGAACAATGCCTTCCACCGCAATCGCGCTGGCGTCTCTGGATACAGTCCGCAGTTTGGCAATCGCATCGTCGCCCTCGACGCCATCACTGGCAAGCTGCTGTGGCGCTCGCCCACCGTCACCGATGAGTCGGGCAATCAGCGCACCGTTCGCTATCAGGCCGCCCCCGTCGCCTATGGCAACCTGCTACTTGTGCCCACCATCGACAACGGCGCCCTCTGGCTCCATGCCTACCGATCAGATCGGCAGGGCGAAGTCGCATGGCGCACCTTCCTCGCTGACGATCCGCCAGGCGGCTACAACCCGTGGGTCACCACCGGCCTGTCGATCGCTGGCGGCGATGCGTATCTCACCTTCGCCGGTGTTGTCTTTAATGTAGAAGCCTCGGGCGGCATCGTCCGCTGGGCCAGTCGCTATCCGCGCGATCTCGATGGCACCGTCGGTCGCCGCAACTACGGCAACCAATCTTCGCCCTCTCCGCACGGCTGGGATGATGATGTTCTGATTCCCGCCGGCCGGGCGATCATCGTCGCCGCCAACGATCGCGATGCGGTGATGGCGTTTGATCGTCGCACCGGTCGCTTTCTCTGGGATTTTCCGCGCGATGGGGCCACGCACATTCTGGGCACCAGCGGGCGCTACCTTTTCGTCGCTGGTCGCAATGTGATTCGCAAGTACGACATGCTCGGCAGTGGGCTGCTCAAGCGCGAGCGCGATCTTGAATGGTCCATCACCGGGCGCGGCTTCGTCACCGAAGATGCAATCTATCTGCCCGTGCGTAACGCTGTCGCCCGCATTCATCCTGACACTTTCAAAGTACTTTCCATCGTCGGCGTCGCACTCCCCAGCTTCGGCGATGAGGGCCAGTTTGATTACAACGATCCCGTCGGAAACATCTACAGCGACGGCCAACGCCTCTACGGCATCGGCATGGAAAAAGCCTACGCCTTGGGCATCGTCGAACGCATCAAGGAACCTGAGCCTGTCATCACTGATCCGACCAAGCCCGATGGCTCCGGTGACGCATCCAAGGTTCATCGCGAAAGCAGTGGCGATGCGAATGTGGATGTGCTGATGGAAAGCAACATCGAGCCCACGGCCAAATCCATCGGCCAGTTTCTCGTTGATCTGCATCCCACAGCCGCGCAGAAAAAGCAGCACGCACTGCTGATCGCGCAGCTTGGCGATGACAGTTTTCAGAAGCGCAAAGCAGCGGAGCAGGCACTATTGACGATGGCGATTGTGCCTATTGAGGCGCTCGCTACTGCTCGGGAGGCCAGCCGTGATGCCGAGGTGAGCGATGCGGCTACGCGGATTCTGACAGCCACCGATGGCAAGCGATCGCGTGTGCTTTTCGCAGCACTTTCGACGATCCGCAAGAAGGAGATCAAAGGCCTCGCCAGTGAAGCGCTCGCCACTTCGTCCATGTGCAATCAGCAGTACCTGCTTGATGCCTTGCGACATGCACTGAAGACCACCGCGCTTGAAAGTGATGGCGAACTTCTGCGTAGTGCGATGAAGGATAAGTCCGCTTCGGTGCGCATCGTCATCGCTACTGCTTTGGGTGCGGCGCTCAAGGAAAAGGCTTTGCCCGATCTTCAGATCATGGCCAAGGATGCCGAGCCTTCCGTGCGTCTCTCGGCTGCAACGGCGATTGCCAATCTCGGTGATCGCACCAGCCTCACGCATCTGCTCACGCTCCTCGAAGATGAGGATGTCATCATTCGCAGCAGCGCCATCGGTGTCCTGCGTGCGCTCACCGGTCAGCAGATTGAGTTCGTCGCATACGACGAAGCCGTGAAGCGCAAGCCCAGCGTCGAAGCTTGGAAACAGTGGATCGAAAGTCACGGCCAAACCGCCAAGCTTTCTTTCCCGCTCTCGGATAAGAAATTTCTTCTGGGCCGTACACTCATCGCCAACTACCGCACAGGCAAAGTCACAGAGGTCGATGCGCAAGGCAAAGAGACCTGGTCCATCGCCGTCGCCAATCCATGGGGCGTGATGGGTCTGCCCAATGGTCATCGTCTAGTCACCAGCTACACCCAGCGCACCGTCACCGAATACGACGCCAAGGGCGACAAGGTCTGGGAGCAGACCAATCTGCCTGTCGCACCCTTTAGCGTGGAACGGCTCGACAACGGCAACACGCTCATCGCTTGCTCCAATAGCAACCGCGTCATCGAAGTGGACCCCGCCAACAAAATCGTCTGGGAAGCCACTGTCGCCGGTCGGCCAACCGATGCTCGTCGCCTGGCCAACGGCCGCACACTTGTCGCACTGCAGAGCGGCCAGCGCGTGGTGGAAATCAGCCGTGAAGGCAAAGAAGAATGGCAGATCAACGGCTGCGCCTCGCCGATCTCCGCGCAGCGTCTGCCCAACGGTAACACCGTCATCGCCGAGGTCTCCGGCCAGCGCGTGCGCGAATTGGATCCCACCGGCAAAGAAGTCTGGTCGCTGCGCGCCATCAAAGGCCGCCCGATTCGCAATCCTTATGTCTGCGAACGACTCGACAACGGCAACACGCTCGTCGCGGATAATCAAGGCCTCTACGAACTCGACCCGCGCGGCGAAGTTGTCTGGGAACACAACGAAGTAGGCGTGAGCCGTGTGTCGAGGTATTGAGAGAGGAATGAAAAGTTACTGAGCCGCGACTCAACGAGTCGCGGACGCCAGAGGACTGAAAGTGCGACCGTCGCGCCGTGTGTCTTGGCTATTAACGAAGCACGCAAACTCTGCTCATCACCACAGTCGATTGAAAATTCACACGCCATCAGGCAGTTGACGTCCGCGACTCATGAGTCGCGGCTCAACAAACAGGAACAAAAAAAACCCTTCGCACATCGCTAAGGGTTTTTGATTTGTGTTGATTTCGTCGCCGAGGCCAAGTCGATCAGCGGTAGAATTCGATGATGAGATTCATGTTGACATCGAAGGGGATTTGATCGGAAGTGGGGATGGCGTTGACGTTGCCGGTGAGTGTCGAGGGATCGAAGCTCAGCCAGCCGGAGACCTGATGGCCAGCGAGTGATTCGAGGTTGTCGCGCACCAGTTTGTGAGCGCTCTCGCGGATGGTGATCGAGTCACCAACGCTGACCGAGAAGCTGGGGCGATCGGTCTTGCGACCGTTGACTTCAACGTGGCCGTGGGCAACGAGCTGACGCGCTGCCCAGATGGTGCGGGCAAAGCCCAGGCGACGGATGACGTTGTCGAGCCGCTGTTCGAGCAGACGCAGCAGTGCTTCGCCGGTGTTACCCTTGGTGCTGCCTGCCTTGGCCATGGTCTTGCGGAACTGACGTTCGAGGATGTTGTAGTGATAGCGCAGCTTCTGCTTTTCGTTCATGCGAACGCCGTACTCGCGCAGACGGCGACCGCGGTAGCCGTGCTGGCCCGGCGGATTGAGCTGACGCTTGCTGGTGTGCTTGGGGATGTCGGCAATGGGAACGCCGACGCGACGGGAAAGTTTGACCTTGGGACCAGTATAATTGGCCATTTGATTGTCCCCTTTTTCGGGGGCTCCAGTGAGGCGTTGGCCGCGGCTACGGCTGCCTCGGGGCTTAAGGAACTTCAGAGTCACACGACCCTGCAAAATTGAGCCAAGCATTAGAACATTTGGAAAGAGGTTGGTCAAATCGAAAAGGCAGCGCCTTCACCTATTTATCCGTTCGCCTTGGCGAACGACGAAACCACCGTCTGTTCTATCAATGGCGTCCTCTCACATCGCGCTCTCTTTTGCCGATAATGTATTAAGATGAAGTCTCGATTCGTTGTATCGGGGTCTTCCCAATCCACTTTTGTCGGTATTGCCCTGCCGGGCTGTGCCCCATATTCTTCCACTCATGCCTGAAGTTCCGCAGAGTAATCTCGATTCGCTGCTGGGTCGTCTGGTCGTCGAGCATGGCCTGGTCAGTGCCGACGAAGTCAAGGCAGCTGTCGAAAGACAGAAGTCCATAGCGGCTACCGAGGCCAGTCAAAAATCGCTCGCCGATGTTCTGCTCGAGCAAGGCTCCATTACGCAGGGCCAGCTCAAACGAGTTCGGCCACAGGTCGAAGAACAAAAAAACAGCGCGGGCCAGCAGATCCCTGGCTTCCAGATTCTCAAGAAACTTGGTGCCGGTGCGATGGCCACGGTCTATCTCGCCAAGCAGGTGAGCCTGGATCGGCCGGTCGCCATCAAAGTCCTGCCCAAAAAGTTCATGACCAATCCCGAGTTTGTCGAGCGGTTTTATGCGGAAGGCCGCGCTGCTGCCAAGCTCAATCACGCGAACATCGTCGGGGCCTACGACGTCGGCAAGTCGGGCGACTTCCACTACTTCGTCATGGAGTACGTCGAAGGCAAAACCGTTTACGACGATCTCGAAGCCGGCCACACCTACAGCGAAAAGGATGCGCTGAAGATCATCATCCAGATCGCCAAGGCACTCGAGCACGCACACAAGCAAGGCTTCATTCACCGCGATGTGAAACCGAAAAACATCATGCTCACCACCACCGGCCAGGCCAAGCTGGCGGACATGGGTCTGGCCCGCGCGGTCAGTGATGTGGAAGCAGCCGAGGCTGAGGCGGGCAAGGCGTATGGCACGCCTTATTACATTTCGCCGGAACAGATTCGCGGGCTCAAGACTGTCGATTTTCGCTGTGATATCTATGGCTTAGGTGCCACGTTCTATCACCTGGTCACCGGCCGTGTGCCCTTTGATGCGCCCAATCCTTCCGCCGTGATGCACAAGCATCTCAAGGAAAAACTCGTCCCGCCAGATCACATCAATCCCACCCTCAGCGCAGGCATCGGCGAAGTCATCGAAGTCTGCATGGCAAAGAATCCTGACGAGCGCTACCAGACCACCAGCGATCTGCTCTACGATCTCGAAGCAGTCGCGCGCGGCGAAGCTCCGGTGCAGGCTCGCAAACAGTTCGACCTTTCCTCTCTTGCCGCGCTGGAGCAGGAAGCACCGGATAGTTCAGCACATCACTCGGCTCACGGCGCCACCGTCGATATGGATGTGGATGGCAAAGCGATCACCTCGCAGCCGATCTTCTGGATCGCGATGCTCGGCTGGGCCGTCGCACTGATCGTGGGTGTGATGTGGCTGGTGAAGGGAAAGTAAGTGCATTCATCCCGAGCGCAAACGATGAATCGGAAATCCCCCATACCCATGATCATTCTCGCCATCGCTGCCATCGCAGTGGCGGTGCCGTTTTTTCTGGTCAAGGATGGTAAGGACATCATTGACTGGCAGACTGATCTGGATGGCGCGCTGGCGCAGGCGAAGAGTGCGAACAAGCCGCTACTGCTGGATTTCACTGCGGACTGGTGCCCACCTTGCAAGATGATGAAGCGGGTGACTTTCTCGCAGTTGCATGTGAAGGAATACGTGGAAGCGAATTACATCCCAGTTCGGCTGGACATGACCAATCGCAGTGCGCTGACGCAGAAACTGGGAACAAGATTCGCCATCAAATATTTTCCGACATTGCTCGTGCTGTCACCCGAAGGCGTGGAAACTCGCCGCGAATCAGGTGGTATGGATGCGGAGACATTTCTGGCGTGGCTCAAGAATGAGTCGTGAAAGAGTCAGGCAGGTGTGAGTGATGTGATCTCGGCTTCCTCCCAAGCCGCTCGCGGCTTCGCTCTTCACGTCTTCAATCTCAAATCTCAAATCTCCAATCTTCCCGATTTCTCTCCTACTCCAACCTCTTCTCAATCC
>CAZYQL010000087.1:0-12980 GCA_964650055.1 uncultured Phycisphaeraceae bacterium
GGGTGAAGCGCGTGCCCCGCGCAGCAAGCCGATCGATGTTGGGTGTTTTGCAGACCTCGTTGCCGTAGCAGGACAAAGCGGTGTAGGTCAGGTCATCTGAAATGATAAAGAGCACATTGTATTTCGGTTCAGCAGCATGCACCGTCGTCGCCAGCAGTGTGAGAAGGAGTGCGGTGAGGATCGCTGCTTTGCGGGTCAGTGACATCATTGAGTTATGCCCTGGTATTTGCCTGTGAAGGTTGATGATCTAACAGTGATGATATGGAATAGGCCAAGTGAGGACGAATGAATCTGCGGCTCTCGTGTCATCTATGTAGGATGAGAATTCGTGAGAATAGAAAAGTTCCGATTCCATCAGAAGAATGAGGTTCACCATGCGATCAGTTCTTGCCGTCGTGCTCATGTCCTGTCTGCCCTTGATGTCAATGGCTCAGCCGCTCGCCAAGGCAGAGAAGAAAGCCTACGACGATCCTGCGCTCGCCGCCAAGACGATCGATTTTCAAATGCAAGGCGAGTATGTCGGCGAAGTACAAAGTGAAAAAGGTGACAAAGGCAGCATCGGCGTGCAGGTCATTGCCAAGGGCGATGGCAAGTTCCAAGCGGTCATGTTCCTGGGCGGGCTACCAGGTGATGGCGGACAGATGAAATCGCGCATTGCACTCGATGGTGAACTCGATGGCGAGCAGGTGGTCTTTAAGAATGATCGCGGCATCCTGACCATCAAAGGCGACACACTCACAGCCAACGACGCAAACGGCAAGGTCGGCTGGCAAATTAAGAAAACAGAGCGCACCAGTCCGACGATCGGTGCCAAGCCCCCTGCCGGCGCAACCGTTCTCTTCGATGGCAAGAAAGAAACCTTCGAGAAGAACTGGGCCAAGGGCGCTCGCATGACAGACGACGGCCTGCTCATGGAAGGATGCAACTCGCTGGCGTCGTTCACCGATTTCAAGTTGCACATTGAGTTTCGCCTGCCGTTTCAACCCTTCGCTAGCGGACAACAGCGCGGCAACAGCGGCATCTATTTCCAAGGCCGACATGAAGTGCAGATGCTCGATTCCTTCGGCCTGCTCGGCAAAGACAACGAATGCGGCGGCATCTACACCGTCCAAGCTCCCGATGTGAATATGTGCCTGCCCCCGCTTGCTTGGCAGACCTACGATGCGGATTTCACCGCAGCCCGATTCGACAGCGAAGGCAAAAAGACCGCCAGTGCGAGGATCACCATCAAGCACAACGGCGTTGTCATTCACGACAATGTCGAGGTGCCCAAATCCACCACGGCTTCGCCCAAGAAGGAAGGCGCGGAGCCAGGGCCGATCTATTTACAGAACCACGGCAATCCAGTGCGCTATCGCAATATTTGGATCGAACCAAAGTAATAGCGCAAGCGATGGCGATTGACGCGGCGGCCATCCCCTTTCGAATTGAGACGAGAGGCAAATATGAAATCAAGCAGACCGACCATCCACCTGCCTTTTTCATTTCTCCTCGTGGCTGCATGCGTGATCGCGCTCACTCTTGCACCTCAATCATTTGCTGCCCCCGCCAATGCACCCAACATTGTGATTATCCTCGCGGATGATCAGGGCTGGGGCGACCTGAGTATTCATGGCAACACGCAGTTGAGTACGCCCAGCATTGATTCACTGGCGCGTGATGGCGTGATGCTTAATCGCTTTTTCGTTTGCTCCGTCTGCGCGCCTACCCGCGCAGAATTTCTCACCGGTCGCTATCACCCGCGCACCGGCGTGCGCGGCGTGTCCACCGGTCAGGAGCGCATGAACACCGATGAGAAAACCGTTGCTGATGCCTTCAAAGCCGCAGGCTATGCCACCGGTGCTTTCGGGAAATGGCACAACGGTAGTCAATGGCCTTATCACCCCAATGCTCGTGGCTTTACCGAATACTACGGCTTCACCTCCGGGCACTGGGGCGAATACTTCGATGCTCCACTCGAACACAACGGCCAGCCCGTGCGCGGCAAAGGCTTCATCACCGATGACCTCACCGACCACGCCATGGCCTTCATCGAGAAGAATCGCAAGTCCCCTTTTCTCTGTTACATCGCGCTCAACACGCCACACTCACCCTTTTGTGTGCCCAAATCTTTCTGGAATCGATTCAAGGATAAGCCGATCATCCAGCGTGGGCCTGATGGCGAAAAAGAAACGGTGGATGTCACACGCGCAGCGCTAGCCATGTGCGAGAACATCGACTGGAACGTCGGCCGCGTGCTGAGCAAACTCGATGAACTGAAGCTGCGCGACAACACCATCGTCATCTATTTTTCCGACAACGGGCCCAACAGTTTTCGATTCAACGGCGGGATGAAAGGACGCAAAGGCAGTGTTGATGAAGGCGGCCTGCGCGTGCCCTTTTTCATTCGCTGGCCGGGCAAGTTCAAAGCGGGCACGAAGGTCGAAACAATCTGCGGAGCCATCGATTTGCTGCCGACGCTGACTTCGCTGGCGGGCATCGAACGCATCGGCGACAAACCCATCGATGGCTGCGATCTGACGCCGCTGCTTAAGCAGGTCGAGTCGCCTTGGCCTAAGCGCACAATCTTTTCGCATCAGAATGGCAAGGTCAGCGCGAGAACGCAGCGGTATCGTCTTGATGACAAAGGCGCGCTCTTCGACATGTGCGCCGACCCGGATCAGAAGAAGAATATCGCCGGTGACAAGGCTGATATCGCTGTGATGCTTTCCGCCTCCATCAAACAGTGGCGAAGCGAAGTGCTGCAAGATGAGAAGAAAGATGATCGTCCCTACCCCGTCGGCTACGAGGAGTTTCCCACCACCTGGTTGCCAGCCCGCGATGGTGTGGCGCATGGCAAAGTGAAGCGATCCAGTGGGGCGCCCAACTGTTCCTACTTCGTCAACTGGACGGACCTGAGCGATCGCATCACGTGGGATGTGGAAGTTCACACCGCCGGTCGTTATGAGGTGACGATTCATTACACCTGCAAGCAAGGCGATGAAGGATCCACCATCGAACTTTCGCACGGAACAAGCAAAGCGATCGGCAAGGTTTCACCCGCATGGGATCCGCCGCTCATCAAGGATCAAGATGTGATTGCTCGACCTCAAGGCGAGTCGTGGCTCAAGGAATTTCGTCCGCTGCAACTGGGCACCATTGATCTGCAAGCTGGCCGGGCGCTGCTCACTTTGCGTGCCACTGAAATCAAAGGCAGCGAGGTGATGCATGTGCGCAGCGTCACTCTCAAATTGCTCAAGTGAACTCCATGCAATCAAATGGATCGAATCACCGCAAGACTTGCGGTGTGGCCGTGCAGAAAATTTTCTTTACCCACAGGGCCGATCTCGCCAGCGGCGAAAAATCCAGCCAGCGGAATGTCGCCAAGGGCCTGATGCACGAGTGATGCATCGGTGTGAGGCTGACTGAACAGATGCGTGCCGCGTCCGTTGCAACTGAAAAGCAGGGCACCGCTGGTCTGTCCATTCTCGCTGCTGGTCTCGTGCAACTTCTGAGCCTGGAGCATGAGCTCAAAATCTTCGCGTGCGGTCTTCTGATCGCGGACATGAAACTGAATGGTCTGTCCGATGCGTACCTGCGGATCACCGATGGCGAGATATCCCGCGTGCGGATCGATGCCGATGACCTGGCGAATGAGAAAATCGCCACGGCCAAAACGGTCTTTGTATTCATTGATGACCCGCCCCACCAACCAGCCGTTGGTCTGTAGTAACTCCTGATCGGATGTCGGCAGTTTCTCCAGCAGCTCGCGCGCCACATCAATGGCGGGCCTGCCGCCGAGTTGGAAAATCACATTGCG
The DNA here is from genome assembly GCA_964650055.1 of uncultured Phycisphaeraceae bacterium. GTDB lineage: Bacteria > Planctomycetota > Phycisphaerae > Phycisphaerales > Phycisphaeraceae > JTS-RE9. Next base: position 3,800 of record CAZYQL010000087.1, read on the forward strand.
CTTGGCCTTGGTGATGACCATCGGCTTGCCGATCGCCCGGCAACCCTGACTCACGGTGCAATCCACCCGTGCCCTGCCGCCAATCGCCAGACCGATGATGCCCTGCTGATGAATGTTGCGATCGAGCAGCAGGCGATTCTGATTGGGGTGTTTCGCGCCGCTGGCGAGTCCGCCGATGACGGGAACGCCCGGCAGTGCTGCGGTGAGCGCGGGCAGCACGCCGGTCATGGGCGTGGAGAATGGATCGGCGAACAGGAGCAAAGCATTGGGCGGCGCACCCGTTTGAGGATCGGCAAAGAACTGGCCCATCGCGGCGGGCGTTTCATTCCACAGCTTGTCGAGATCTTCGCTGGTGAACGGCTGCAAGTGAGCGCCAGGCAGATTGCCCACCAGCAGCGACAGCCCCGGGGAATCTTCTACCTCGCGCTCCATACCAATCACCCCGGCTGCAACGAGGCCCAGTGCGATGCGTGGCCGCAGGGTGAGCGACAGATATTCGCGTATCTCTTCCACCTGCGCGCGGTGATGAGGCGTGACAAAAACCACCGCCAGATCAACGGGCCCAGTCACGCGCGGCAGCACCAGTTCCACTGCCTCCTCCGCAGCGCGCGCCGCATCGCTGAGCACGCTGATGGCTGAGGCAAACTGGAAAGGTGCTTCACTCATGATTCATACTTTGATGGGTGCGACGTTCGCTTACGGATCATACCGCGCTCGCCACCGCGTCCCTAAAAAGGCAGCACCGTGTGCACAAGGCAACACGGTGCTGGTGGGAAGAGAGCAAAGCAATGCCAACGAAACCTTGCCAACATCCATGAGTTTACATCGCAAGCGGCTACGGTCAAGGAATAAACGCAAGGCGAACAAGCGTGGCATCAACCGGCCTTGTTGCCGGAGCCGTCCGCGACGTGTTACGTCGCGGCTGAGTGATTTCATTTTGAGTCGGTGAACTTCAGCAGCGACTGACCTTGCGAAGGCATCGATTCAAGTGCTTTGCTGAGTTTCTCATGAGCCTTGGCAGCTTCAGAACCGAGCACAATCGGCGCGACCTTGGTCTCTGATGGATCCCAAGCGACATCATAGAACCGACCATCACCATAAAGCTTCCAGCGCTGATCGCGCGCAAAGCGGCTGGCGGTCCCCTTCTCGGGGCGCGGGTGATAGAACATATAAATCCACTCGCGCGGATTGCCCGCTTCGCCTCGGAGCTGAGGCAGAAAGCTGCGGCCATCGGTCATCTTCGCCGCAGGAGCCTTGGCGACATCAAGCAGCGTCGGCAGAAAGTCGGAGAAGTCAACAAGGTCACTGGACACCCGCCCTGCTTTGATCACGCCTGACCAGTACCCGATCATCGGTGCCCGCGTACCCGCATCGGTCATCGCGCCTTTGTCGCCGCTGATGGGCTTGCCATCGAGTTGCGATTTGATCTTGTGATGCGTGCCGTTGTCACCGGTGAAGAGAAACAGCGTGTTGTCCGCGATACCCAGTTCCTCCGCTTTGCGAATGAGCTTGCCGACGAGTTTGTCGGCGTAGGCCACCATGTCTTCAAAGTTCTGCTGCTGATCTTTGCTCTTGCGATTCTTGCTGTCGGGTGTCGCGGTGAAAGGATCGTGTACGAGGATCATGGGGTAATAGGCGAAGAAAGGTTTGTCACTTTTCTGAGCCATGAAGTCCATCAGATACTGCGCTGCGACATCGGGGCCATACGCATCGTCGGGATACTGCTTGTTCACGCCATCAACATTCATCAGCGGTGCCCAGTAGCGCTCACCACGGCGATCAACCTGCCAGAGACACCACTGATCGAAGCCCGCGTCGCCAGGCAGTGTGCCCTTGCCACGAAAGCGCGTTTCGTATTGCTCTGATCCGTAAAGCTGCCATTTGCCAGCGACGGCTGTGCGATAGCCAGCACGTTGCAGCAAGTGGCCGAAGGTCGTCTGATCGCGATTGAGCACACTGAATGCGGCATAGTTGCGCACATTAGAAAGCCCGGTCATCAGCTTCGTTCGGCTGGGTGTGCACAGCGGCTGGGCATAGCAGTGATCAAAGCGAATACCTTTGGCCGCCATCTGATCGAGATGAGGCGTCTTGTATTGCTTGCTGCCGTAGGCACCGAAGCATTCGTAGCCCACATCGTCCGCCATGATCAGCACGATGTTGGGCCGCGAGTCTTTTGACTGATCCGCCGCGTGAACGACGGTTGCCGCGAGGCTGAGCACAATGACGCAGATGATTCGAGTCATGGCAATCATCCTCTGAATGCTTCGGTTCATTTCTCGTAATACTCGTGCTTGGGGCGACCGGCGAGAATCTGCTCTTTGCCCCAGTTGGCGACCGAGCGAAACTGTTCTGAGGCGATGAAATCATCAAACGCCTTGCGATCGCTCCAGTCCGAGACGATGAGGTAGCTTTGCGGGTCGTTCACGTCGCAGTAGAGATGCGATTCAGTGTGGCCGGGCATCTCGGCCATCTTTGCAAGTACCGCATTGAACACATCGACAAAGGACTGGTTCTTGCCGGGGATAATCTGATAGTTCATGCCAACAGTGATCATAGAGTTTCTCGATTCAAAAATGGAGCCAATAGAAATAGCCAGACAAAAAAGCGAGACAGTAAATGAATCATACAGGCAATGGCACTTCACCATCTGCACGAAAGGTTTGAGACAAATCAGCTTCGCTTGGCTGTCGGTCTGACAAACGGCGGCAAGGCGGGTTCAAGAATGCCCTTGGCCTTACGCCAAAGCACCAGTGCCTCAGTAATCATCCACACTTCCAGCACGATCACCACCACCGCCACGCCTACAAGCAAATAGCTGCCTTCGGCGAACCATCGCTGCGCATCCAGAAGCATGGCCCACGAAGGCATGATGAGCATGAACACCGCTGGAATAGCGATGAACCAGAGCGGCTTGTTGCGACGCCAGAGCCAGAAGAGAACAACGAGAAACGCCAGGCCGGCTAGTAGCTGATTGGTCGCACCAAAGAGTGGCCAGAGAATCATGCCGCCCTTGCCGATGTTTTCTGCCGTCCAAGGCATGCCCGGCATCGGAATAAGTGCCAGCGCGAATGCAGTGACAATGGCGAAGAGCGTGGCCCCGTGCGGATTGCCCAGTGGCTTCATGATCGGCTTCAGCGCCGGCGCTCCACTGCCGATGGCCCCGCTCAGTTCCTGCACGACGTAGCGCTGCAAGCGCGTGGCGGTGTCGAGTGTGGTGCCAGCGAAGGAAGCGACGAGCACCCCCATGATGGCCGTCGCTAGTTTGTGATTGATGCCCAGTGCTTCGATGAAGTTAGAGCAGCCGACGACAAACGCGCCGATCTTCACACCCAGTCCTGCATCAGCGGCTTTCCAGTCGCCATAGATTTTCGTCCACAGTTCAGTGCCTGCCAGTCCCGGGAATTTGTCCGCCCAGCCCAGGCCGATGCCTGCGCCTACTGCGACGATCACCAGCGTCGCGAGAAAGCCTTCGGTGAGCATCGAGCCATAGCCCACCGGGAGAGCATCCTTTTCATTCTTGAGCTGCTTGCTCGTTGTGCCACTGGCGACAAGACAATGGAATCCGCTGCACGCACCACAGGCAATGGTCACAAAGAGAAACGGAAAAATCGGCGGCGCATTGAGCGTGTCAAACTTCGCCATCGGCGCGACCATCGTCAGCGTCTGGCCATCATGCGATCCAAATATCCCCGCCACGGCCAAGCCACAGACGATCAGCACCAGGCTTGCGATCAGCAGCAGACTGTTGATGTAATCGCGTGGCTGGAGCAGCACCCACACAGGCAGCACACTCGCCGCATAGCAGTAGGCCAGCAGAATCGCAGTCCAAAGCCAGAGCGGAAATGCTTTGAGCGTGGCGTTGAGTGAGCGAATGCCATCACCCAGCCAGCCGCCGGTCCATTCCAGACCTGGACACTCTGCACCAAACCAGACTGTCAGAAACATCAGCAGCAGCGCGACGACAGACGCAAAGAGAAGATTTTTTCCTTTGCGATGGACGTAGATACCGATCCAGACCGCGATGGGAATCTGAAGCCAGACCGGCAGAATCGCCTCAGGAAACATTCGAAACACATTGGCGATGACCAGTCCAAAAATCGCCAGCACGATCCACAGTGCGAAGAGAAGAATGAGCAGAAAGAGAATGCGGATACGTGGATTAATCAGGCGGCCGGCAATGTCACCGATGGTCTGACCGCGATTGCGAAGGCTGACGACGAGGGTGCCCAGATCGTGCACCGCACCTATGAGAATGCAACCGAAGACCACCCAGAGCAGCGCGGGCAACCAGCCCCACATAATGGCGATGGCCGGGCCGACGATCGGGCCGGTGCCTGCGATGGAGGTGAAGTGATGGCCAAAGACAATGCCCTTGGATGTGGGAACATAATCGACATCATCATTGACTTCGACACTGGGCACCAGGGCCGTTTCGTCAAGGCGAAAGATCTTGCGCGCCAGAAATTTGCCGTAGGTGTTGTACGCAATGATGAACGCGAACCCCGCGCCCAGCGCGATCAGAAAAGTCATCATGGGGAACCTCTTCACAAAGACGTCGCTTCAGCCTATACACAAGCGCAGACTGGACATGATAACGCGAGCGTCGCCGGCGTAGGAGATTTGAATTTTCTGGTTGCGCTAAGGCTCAACGTTTAGCGCCCCGCTCAAGGCGTGGCTGTCTTTGGTTTGAGCCACGCGGCGACTGAACGGGCCGCCCGCCCAGGGCATTGGCTTTCTTCTAAAACTCAAACACCTGTCCCTTGGCCACGAACCCCGCAAAGCCATCGGCCACCGCATCGGGCAACTCGCCATCTTGATAGTGGTATAGCCACATCTTGGCGCGGACTTCCGCAGGCAGCGACTTGAGTTCTTCGTAATGCGAATGGATGCCCGAACGGTTCTTCGAGGTTTCGCAGTCGTGAAAAATAATCGTGGCCTTCTGATAGAAGGCCATCAGGTGACCGGGCGTGAACTGCGTGTCGGTGGAAAGGAAAATGGTGCAATCATCAGGCTTAGAAATCAGCAGGCCATAGGAAGGCACGATCTCATAGCCATCCATGTAATGCACCGTCTGCACGGTCTGAAGATGAAGGCCTGCAAAATCAAAACCCATGTTCCGGCCAATGGGCTTGGTGTCAAAGTACGTCTCCAGATGAGCAATCTGATTCTGGAGCGTGCCCAGCCCGCCCTTGAGCGAATTGAGCCAGAGCTCTTCGGACATTTTCTCGTTGATGAACAAAGCCGGACGACTCAGCGCAGCATTGAAATAGGTCGCCAGCGCCAGCCACTCGATGCCGCCCACATGGTCCGCGTGGAGATGACTGACATAGAGGGCCGAGATGTCCGCGGCGGTGTAACCCGCATCGCGCAAGGCAAAGCGAACATCGCCGCCGCAATCAATGAGCAGACGTTGCCCGTTCACCTCCAGCAACATGTTGCTGTGATAATTCGTGAGGGTGAATGCGGACCCTGTGCCAAGGAATGTCATCTTCATACGGAGTGTCCTGAAAGACGTGCCCGACTCCGTCGCAAGCATTATGACCGATGCAACCGGGGAAAGGCAAATGGAGTCAGGGCGGTATCAATATCACGGGTCAATTACTCGAAATAAATACAACCATAATCTCCTGTGTAGCCCGCCTGCGCAAACATCCACTCCCATTCTTTGGGATCGTAAAACGCCCGGCAGGTCAGTTGCCAGTAAAGCAGGTTGACCTTCTCCCGCTCATTGCGAAAGCTTTCGATGACGATGTATTTGCTCGCCTTGCCGACGCGCTGGATTTCCTTGAGCGCGCTGTGCAGTGCGTAGTTGGGCAGATTGTGCAGTGTGTTGAGCGAGATCACCAGATCAAATTCGTTGTCACGAAACGGCAGTGATTCGGCGCGGTTAACGGAAAGAAACGGCCGCACTTCTTCCTTCGCATTCGCCACGGCATAGGCAGAGACATCGACACCCGCGACAACGAGGCCGGGCACGACCTGTGAAAGTTCGTAGAGGAGAAACGCCTTGCCGCATCCCACATCCAACAAACGCATGCCCGGCGCGAGTTTGTAATGATCAGCCAGCGCCTGCGCCACCGCGCGCCAGCGACCGTCGTATCGATACCCGCCATACCCCAGATGCCTGGGGCCATCCCAGTATTGCTCGCCAAATGTCCCGGCAATCTCCGCGCACTTTGCTTTGTCATGAGCATTGACGCGGCCAAGGTAATCGCGCTTGGTCGATGAATGAACCTGCGTGATGAACTCGATATAAGCCATAGCGATGAACAAAATAATTAGCCGTTCGCCTTGGCGAACGAAGAACCTAACGCTCACGCCTGATGCTGATATTCCAAGGTCGTGCCGCGAATCTGTTCCCAGTTCGCATTGACCCAGTCCACGACTTCGCCAAGCCCCTGCTCAAGCGAGATCGAAGGCGACCATTGCAACTCGCTTCGCGCCAGCGAAGAATCGATCACATACGCAGCATCCTGCCCTGGTCTTTCATCGACGATACGCGTCGCCTCACTGAACGATGCGCTAAGTTTTTCGCAGATCATCGCCACCACATCGCGCACGGCCACGCCCTGATCAGGTGATAGGTGATAGAGCTGACCGACTATGCCGCGCTCAAGAATGGCGAGTTCTCCGCGGGAAACATCGCGAATATGAATATACGACTTCACCGCCCTGCCGCCGCCGTGGAGTTCGATGGGCTTGCCGAGCTTGATGTAAATCACAGCGCGGCAAATGATCTTAAATAGCTGCTGCCTGGCGCCGTAAACATTGGTGGCCCGCACCGTGAGCAGCGGAAAGCCGAACTGCTTACGATAGGTTTCCAGCAGCATGTCAGCCGCAGCCTTCGATGCCGCGTAAGGCGTACTCGGATTCATTCGCGCCTCTTCACGAATCGTACCGACGCAGGTGCCATAAACCTCCGGCGAAGAGATGTGCAGATACCGCTCCAGAAAATCGCAGCCACGCAAATGATTCACCAACTTGGCAAGCGCGACGGTGTTGGTGTTAAACCAATGCTCCGGATGCACCCAGCTCGGTGCCACTTCGCTCTGTGCTGCGAAATTCGCAATCCAGTGCGGCCGCTCTGCATCGAGCAACTGCAAAAGCGAATCCATATCGTGATTCATATCCGCCTGTACAAAGCGAAAACGCGAGAGATCGCCGCGCTCCTGATATTTCAACAGGAACGCCGCCGACTGGGGCCTACGGCTGACACCAATGACCTGATGATGCGGATCCTCCAGCAGCAGATCAATGAAATCCTGCCCTGAAAAAGCATTGGCACCGAGCACCACAATCTTCTTCGCACCAGCGCTGGTTGTATTAGAACTCTTAATCGTCATGGACATCCGTGTCACCGAAGCAGTAAGAAAACAAATCAATGAAATACTCGTTTAGCCGCGGAGCATAGGTCCGCCGACGCTCCGCGTGATCGCAAGGTTGACGCACTCGTCCATTCAAATCATCAATCGTGCGATGTCTCCATCAAGCTGCGCAGTGCCTGCCTCGCCAGAGCAAGTTGCGTTTTCTTGATGTTCTCGAGTTCCTCGCCGCCGATGCTGAATCCTCGCCGTGCTGCTCCGACGGGTGTGAAAACATTGAGCATGATGCAGCACCACTTGATGCGATAGATCGGCCAGAGCAGGTCGATGCGATGGCGATGCGTAGCCCGATTGGGCAGCCCTTCAACGACCGTTGACGCCACCGCATCGAGAAACTGACGCGGCACCGGCACGCCTGGCTGACAGAAGAAATCGCAGACCATCTTGGCGGGATCGTCCCAGCCCGCGTATTCAAAATCCACGAAACGTAATCGCCCACCGCCTTCGAGCACGGCATTGTGAAAGCCGAAATCCGAAGGCGAAATGCAGCGGTCGCGCAGCGCCAGTGATTCATCCAGAGCAATGTGTGCGTGATCAGCACGCCGAGCCAACCGGGCAATCTGCGACTGCCAGGCCGGGAATAACTCATTGCCGACAAACGCCAGCGCATCCTCATCCACCTGCGACATCGGCTGAACCAGCCTCAGCGCCTCGACGCGATGATCCACAAGCTGCACATGTTCATTGAGCGCAAAGCAGGCTTCGCTCGCATCGGGCAATGCCTGTGCATCGGGCGCGTACTGAAGCGTGGCAAGGCGACGCACGAAAGTCAGTGCCTGTTCGATGTGAGTGACATTCACTTCCGTGCGATCAAGCCGACGACCATAGACAAACTCGAACAGCGCGATGCCTGCCGCATCATCCTTCGCCAAAGGTTCAGGCACAGCCCGAATGCCATGCTCCCACGCCATCGTTGCAAACCCATACTCCGCAGCCAGGCGATCGCGTGCATCAGCCTTGTCGCGAAAATAGACCTTTAGAAACAACGGCTTGGCACCGCCATCAACGCGAAACGTCTTGTTGTTCGCACCGCGGCGCGTGGGCGTCAGCTTTGCTTTGGCACCATAGCCCGTTGTCTGAAGCAGCCGATCGACAGCATCGATGGACTCGTTGGAAAGTGGATCACTCAGCGGCGTGGCAGACGCAATCATGGCATCACCTCTTGGAACAACAGCTTCGACAAATCAAACCAGGACGAAAAACGATTCACGCAACCAGCGTGCGATTGACCATCACGCTCCATCGCATCGGCGGAAGAAAACAAATATCGATCCACGCCCGTCGGAAAAGCAGCATCATCAAATATCTCGGGCAGATCATCGATGAAATGCGAGCAGGCCTGTTCACTGATGCGACCGAGTTTGTCTGCCTTGGTCACTTCGAGAAATACATCCTCACGCGTAAGACCAACTGAGGCGGAAAAAAATCCGTAGCGCTCAAGCCAGCCCATCGCGGCTGCGTGCAGATCAAAGCGCGGGCCGATGAAAGGCTCGCGCGTCTTGTGGCTGATGATGAAAACAGGAATCGAATCAGCACGGCAGCGCGAAATGAAATCCTTCACACCCGGAAACGGCAAGGCTTGCTCAATCGCCGGTCCATAAGCTTGTCCCTGCAATCGCGTCCACGCCTCTTCGCGCCCGGTCTGTCTCAGGTAATCACGCACCTGCATCTTGCTCCACTGAACGCCCGCAGGAATCAGCGACTGCTGCCATGCGAGGGAGCCGAACAGCGCGTCGTAGCAGATGATCGTGTTGTCGAGATCAATACCAATCCGCATGACGTCTTTCGGGAAAACCAAC
>CAZYQL010000087.1:13080-14198 GCA_964650055.1 uncultured Phycisphaeraceae bacterium
ACCTCTACTTCTTCTCCCCACTGCCTATCTCAATCATCGGCCGAACGCAGCTTCCGGATTCAAGGTCCGCCAGCGCCTTGTTAATGTCGGGCAGTCTGTAACGATGAGGCGAATCTGCGCTCGCCAGCAGCGGCGAAAGGTCGAGTTCGCCGGTCCTCATTAGTTCGCCAAATCGAACCATATCGCGATCCGGCTCACTATCGCCGCCCCAGGTGCCAAGGAGCCGTTTGCCCTGATTCAGTTGCTGCGGGTCGATTTCGAGTTTTTCACCAAAGCGTGCGTTGCCGATCACCACGGCAGTGCCACCACGTGCTCGCACCGATTGCAATGCCTGTCGCATGACATCGGGCCGACCTGTGGCTTCAATGGAATAATCCACCCCACTGCGGCAGATTTCCGCAATCGCCTCAAAAACAGGGTGTTTGCCACTGTCGATGGTGTGTGTTGCGCCCAGTTGCTTTGCGAGAGCAAGCTTCGCGGGATTGATGTCGATGGCGATGATTGGTTGACACTTCGCAGCCTTTGCACCGGCGACTGCGCAGAGGCCCACGCCGCCGCAGCCGAAGATCGCGATGGAGTTGCCTGGCTTGGCCGCTGCTGCGTTGAGCACCGCGCCGACACCAGTCGGTATCGCACAGCCTAGTAGCGGCGCCTGATTCAGAGGCACGCCCGGCGGCAAGATCGTTAATCGATTTTCACTCACCACCGAGAGTTCACTGAAGGTCGTCACACCACCAGCGTTGACGGTGCGCACCCCGCCAGCACCCTGCGACCACTGATAAGTCGTGCCCGGCATATCCGCGCCGCTGCCCTTGAGCCAGGAGAGAATCACGCGATCGCCCTGCTTCACTTTCGTGATGTTGCTGCCGAGGTCGCGCACGATGCCCACGCCTTCGTGGCCCAGGCAGTGCGGAAGAAATCGATCTTCACCTCGGTAGCCACGCGCTTCAAGCACCTGCGTATGACAGACGCCCGAGGTGGTGACTTCCACGAGGACCTGGCCCGCTTTGAGCGCGGGGATATCGAGATCGACCAGTTCCAGCGGGCAGCCGGTCTGCACCAGAATCGCAGCGAGCGATTTCATCGAAGGGACATCTCCTTGCTCTCATGGCTCTCAT
>CAZYQL010000087.1:14298-17043 GCA_964650055.1 uncultured Phycisphaeraceae bacterium
GCTCTCATGGCTCTCATTTCGTAGTTGGCACATTGATGAGACTTTCATCCACTCACTCCAGAGTCGATGCGCTATCGCTTGTGCCGTCAAACCAAATTCCGCGCGAGCATGCGATTGATCGCCAGCCAGATGGGGAAACGCATCGGGTGTGCCGATGCGAATCAGCCGAGCGCATCCGCTATCCAGCATCGGCCCATCGACCAGCCACTCCGCCACTGCACTGCCAAAGCCGCCGATGAGGCTGTGCTCTTCGATCGTGGCAACGATCGCGAAGTCGTCGAAGCATTCCTGAAGCATCGCATCATCGAGAGGTTTGACGGTGTGATAGCTCACCACACGAGCATGAATCCCGCGCTGTTGCAGGAGGTCTGCTGCTTCGCACACGACGGGCAATATGTTGCCTGTGGAAAGCAGACAGATGTCCTCGCCCTGGCGCAGCACGTGAGCCTTGCCGATGGCAAAATCATCGGGAATTGCAGGGTGGATGACAGGTTCGCCCTTTTTGCCCAGTCGCAAATAACTGGGGCCATCGATTTGGAACAGACCCGTCATGGCAGCGCGCACTTCGATCGCATCACCGGGGCAGACCACGGTCATGCCGGGCAAACTGCGCAGCATCGCGATGTCTTCGCACGAGTGATGCGTTGCCCCAAGTTCGGCGTAGCCAAGCCCCGCGCCGACCCCCGCGAGGATGACTGATTGATGGTGATAGCACAGGTCCACACGAATCTGTTCGAGGCAGCGAGCCGTGATGAACGGTGCGATTGTGTAAGCGATCGGACGCAAGCCGCACATGGCCAGGCCAGCCGCCATGGAGATCATGCTTTGCTCTGCGATGCCGCAGTTGTAGAAGCGATCGGGAAACTGCGCTTTGAACTTGTCGAACATGCGGTTGCCGATGTCACCACTGAGCAGCACGATGCGATCATCGCTGGCGGCAAGGAGTTCGAGTTGTGAAGCAAATGCGTTACGCATGTTTGTATTTGGATTCGCCCGTTCAAGGACAGCCTATTTAGCCGTTCGCCTTGGCGAACGAAGATTCAACTTTTACGCGCTCACCAATCCCAGTTCCATTTGTGCCTGCTGCAACTCCGCTGCACTGGGCGCGCGGTAATGCCAGTTGTTGTCATCTTCCATGAAGGAAACGCCTTTGCCTTTGATGGTGTGCGCGATGATCGCACGTGGTCGCTTGTCGCTGCTATCACTATCACTATCACCATCACCGGCCATCGCTGCAATGAGTGCATTCGCATCATGGCCATCGATTTCGCAGGCGCGCCAGCCGAACGATTCCCACTTTGCCGCCAGCGGGGAGAGCGACATGATCTCATCGCTTCGCCCCGTCGCCTGCCAACGGTTGTAGTCGATGATCACGGTGAGATTCGAAAGCTTCTGCGCGGGTGCGAACATCGCTGCCTCCCACACCGAACCTTCATTGCACTCGCCATCGCTCATCACCACGAAGACGCGATAGTTCTGTTTTTGGATTCGGCCGGCCAGCGCCATGCCCACACCCAAAGGCAAGCCGTGCCCCAGCGAGCCAGTGGCCGCTTCAACGCCTGGCACACCGCTGGGCAGCGGCTGCTCAGCGAGTTTGCTGCCATGCTCGCCGTAGGTTTCCAGTGCTTTTTCATCGAAGAAACCACGCATCGCCAGCGTCGCATAAAGAGCGGAGGCGGCGTGACCTTTGCTCAGAATTAGTCGATCGCGAAGCGGATCAGTAGGGCAACGCGGATCGATCTTCATCACGCCGAAATAGGCTGCAACAAGAATATCGATGCACGACAGCGCTGACCCCAGATGGGCTGCGCCAGCGCGATGCGACATCGCCACGACGTGGCCGCGTATCTGGCGGGCGGTCTGTTCCAACTTTGCGATGTCGATTGTTTCACTCATCTGAGTCATCTCACCCTCGCTTCACGCAGCCACATGTTCGCTCTTGGTTTCCTGCATCATCTTGATGTTGAAGTAGCGCGGATCTTCCATCGAGCCTGGCACCTTGCCCGCTCCAAATGCTGCGACCAGATCGCGCACCGCATCTTCGATGCGCCGCTTGGGCGCAAAGCCAAGTTCGCGTGTGATCAGATCGGAACTGATGTGGTACGAGCGATTGTCATCCGATGGCGTCGTCACCACTTCAATGGGCTTTCGCTGCGGGTACATGCCTGTGACCACTGCGCGCACGATCTCAGCAATCTGCGACACGCTGTGATTCTGATAGCCCGCGTTGAACGTGCGACCTTTAATGCGATCATCGTTCTCAGATAACAACTGTAGATAAAGGTCAGCCATGTCTTCGATGTGCAGATTCGGCCGCAACTGCTTGCCGCCAAATACAGTGATTCTGCCGCGGTTGACTGCGTGATTGGTGAGAATGTTCACCGTCAGATCCAGACGCAATCGCGGCGAGTAGCCGCACACTGTGGCTGGCCTGATGATCACCGGCACGAAATCCGCGCTCTGCTGCTCGAGCAGCACCGGCTCGCACATCGCTTTGAATTTGCTGTAGTCCGTGAGCGGACGAAGCGGATGATTTTCATCAACATTATCAATCTCACTCACGCCATACACACTCGACGAAGAGGCGTAAATAAATCTGCGAACACCAGCGACCTTCGCCGCTTCCACGAGCGGCGCAAACGCATCGAAGTTGATGCTCTTGCCCAAAGCAGGATTGAGTTCAAAGCTCGGATCGTTGGAAATGCAGGCCAGATGAATCACCGCATCGCAGCCCTTGATCGCACG
>CAZYQL010000088.1:0-9425 GCA_964650055.1 uncultured Phycisphaeraceae bacterium
CCCTCCCCTAACCCCTCCCTAAGAGGGAGGGGAATAAGAAAAAGCCATATGCGTTCGCACTAACTATGAATCTCCGTCTCGCTGTGCGTCTTCGCTTTGTCGTTCATCATCAGTTCATCGCGGCGGTTCACCGGGGCTGTTCTGCGCGTAAGAATTTCGTTGATGTTGCTGCCATGAAGTTCGCGCACGAACTGTTCCATTTGTGCAGCGCCCAGCACCATGCACATCTTCTGGCCGCGAATCTGCTGCGACTGGCCGCAGTGAATAATCACCGAAGGCTCCGTGAGCGGCGGGCCGCTGTTGCTGTCGGGCAATGATGTATCAATGGTCGAGAGTGCCTCAAGCATTTTTGCACGGTGAGGCAAACTGTGATGCAGAGGAAACGCATTGCACTTGCCGCCGTGCACCATCATGCCCACCTGATAGCCGTAGAAATAAGCATCGCAAACCAGTGATGCCGCCAGACTGATGGCGCGTTCAATAGGATCATTCGGATCAGGCCGCGTCGGTTGCTTCTTGCGCTTGCGAAGGCTCCACGGCAGCAAATGGCGCTCATCTTCCGTTGTCGCATTGACGGGCGCTTTCATTTCATCAGGCAGCGTGAGGTTGAGCAGCAGCATGATCTTGGGCGGGCTGGGCTGCGTGAACTCGCGGGAGATGAGCGAGCCTGTGCGCGCGGAATGTTTCCAGTCGATGGTTTTGAAACTGTCGCCGGTGCGATAGGGACGAAGGCCGAAAAATTCTTCGGTGCCGCCGCTGCGATCCAGTTGTTTTCTGCCGGTCATATCGAGCTGCGTCATGCTGCCCAGCAGTCTGCGATTCATGCGGTAGAGGCGCGGGTAGATGAGGATTTCATCCGTCTGATGGAGGTGCAACGTTTTGCGAATGACGCCAAAGGGAAACGTGGTGGAGACTTCGATATGTTCGAATCGCAGCATGCCGCGATTGAGTGGCCAGCACATGGCTTCAGCTTGAACGATTTGTCCCGGGCCCAGATGCAGCACCCAGCCGATGGGCTGCGATGCCAGTCGCTGGGGTGATTCTGCGAGGGGGCCTTGATTGCGCCAGCCGTTTCTTCCTTTGCCCCAGGTTTCGCGAAGGATGAGATTGAAGCCGGGCATGATGCGTCTGCGATTGGTGAGACGATAGCGGATGACCATCGCTTCACCGACCACGCCGTGGCCCGGGAGCAGTCGCTGCACGGTGAGCTTTCGCAAAGCTGAGAGGGAAAGGATCAGCGAGATGAGCAGGCCGCCGATCATGAGTCCGAAGGACCAGAAGAGAAGGTTGGCCTGGGTATAGATCGCAGCACCCAGCAGCAGGGCGGCGACCATGAGGTAGAGCAGGCCGCCTTGGCCGATCTGGATTCGCGTTCGGGTCATGGGGCTGGGTTAAAAGTTAAAAGTTCAAAGTTCAGAGTTCAAAGTTCAAAGTTTGACCCGGTGCCACACGAGCAGTCATCTCGCCGTCCATCGTTGATCATCATTCAAACTGCTTCTTGAATTTGTCCGCTTCGCGCAGCAGGTCTTCGGTGGACTGTTCGCCGGGCTTGTTGGTGCGTTTGCTTCGACCAGCAGAGAGCACGATCAGAAGTTTCTTGCCCGCGCCAGGCAGCGCCATCACATCCACACCCGCATCGCTGTACCCAATTGCATCGGCATAAATCGAGACGCTGTATTCGAGCAGCCCTGCGCCAGGTTCATCGACAGGAATCGCGAACCGGCCCAGGTCATCGGACATCGTCCAAGGCAGTTGCTTGCTGCGCAGTTTGTCAGGATCAAGCGTGGCCATGATGCGGGCATCGGCGACGGCGACGTTCTTGAGCCGCGCATCATCTGAGCTCACCAAGTAAACACCAGGCTGGGGCCCTTCGACGACCACGCCTTGGAGCTGATACGCCGAGCAGCCGGGCATGGAAATCATGGAAATCATGGCCATCGCGCAGAACAGTGGGAGAAAAAAAACCTGAAGCATCCGCATGGATCACTCGCTCGCTTTCGCTTTGAAGTCTTCGATTTTGGGCAGGTCCTTGAGGCTGCTCAGGCCGAACACTTCGAGGAAGGATTTGGTGGTGCCGTAGAGCATAGGCCTACCGAGCTCTTCGGCGCGGCCGACGATCTTGACGAGCTTGCGTTCCATCAGAGCGCGAATCACTTCGCCGCACGCCACGCCGCGAATCGCTTCGATCTCCGCCTTGAGCACCGGCTGCTTGTACGCAATGATCGCCAGGGTCTCAAGCGATGGCCCGCTCAGTTTCGTCTGCTGCCTGGCCTTGTTCATTGCAGCAGCGACATCGGCGAACTGCGGCAGCGTCAGAATCTGCCAGCCGCCGGCGAGCTGTTCGATGCGAAAAGATCGCCCGGACTGTTCGTAGATTTTGTTGAGTGAGCTCACCGCCTTGGTCAGCGCCTTGGCGCTGAGCTTGGCAGGCGGCGGCGCGAGCACTTCGGAAAGCCTTGCCGCGGGCATCGGCCGATCCGTCGCCATCAGCGCTGCTTCGATCCGCAGCGCCAGTTCATCAGCAGGCAGTTCGATTTCACTGGCAGCTTCCGTGGTAGCAGCCTCGGCGGTGGCCTGGCTGGATTCAACCGTTTCATCCGTGATCTGGTCGGTGTCGCTCATCGCACCATTGTAAACAGAACCCGAGAGAAAGGCGATGGAACAATGCCTGGGTTTGAGCGTGCCTTTACAGCCGCTCGCGGCTTCGCTCCCCGTCTCTTCATGATTCTGCTTCAGTGGAAGATCCAAAAAACTCCGCGCGAACACTGCTCATGAGCAGCCGCAACACAAGCGCAGCGCAGACCACCGCGATGGGCATGCTGTAGTAGGAGGGCCGTCTATACAAGCGAGAATTACACTGCTTTGCGAAGTCCAACGCGAATGTTGTGCCCTCCCTTAAACCCTCCCCAAGGGAGGGGGACCGCAAACGCGCACATGCGATTGCCCTGAGTGTGGTCATGCGAGGGGCAGCAAAAAGATCGCACGCAAAGATCGCCCGCATGGTATAATACACAAGGTCTAATCTCATCTTTCTCGATACACAACCGGGGGTCGCCATGACAATTCAAAGAAGCAATCGCGGCGCATGCTCTCTGCGCGAAGCCGGCATCAAATCCCAACGCTCTCATCATCCCGCTGGCGCATCCGCCGCCACACCCTGTGTCCTTCCAGTCACGCAAACCTCATTTTCAGTGAAGCATTGAGGGGGTAGACGTCTACCAGTTTCCACATAGACATGCTTAAGTAATGAAAATAAAATGACATAAAGACAATCTTGAAAATGAAAAACACCTCAGGTAGACATTGTGAAATATTACTTGACGCTCACGAACGAAACTCTTATCATCACTGAGTCTTATTCTCAATAGGGTTTTTCCCATGTACACGAATCTCCTCTTTTGCATGTTCATCAGTTCTTCGATTTTGCTCGGCTGCCAAACCTCCGCCCAGTCGCACAAGGCGACCGCCACCACGAAGCCCGTCGATCGCGCTGCGGTGATCGCTGACCACGCGAAGCTGGTGCATCAGAGTTATGCCGACGCTTATGAAGCTGCCCTCAAACTTCAGAAAGCGGTCGATGGTTTCCTCGCTGAGCCCAATGCGAAATCGCATCAAGTAGCCAAGAGCGCCTGGCTGACGGCGCGTGATCCTTATAGTCTCACCGAAGCGTTCCGTTACTACGAAGGCCCCATCGATGCCGAGGGTGGCCCCGAAGGACAGCTCAACGCCTGGCCACTTAATGAAGCTTACATCGACTACGTGCAGGGCAACGACAAGGCTGGCATCATCAGCGATCGCAACATCACGCTCGATGCCGCCACCCTCGCTGGCAAGAACGCCAAGGATGATGAAGCCGATGTCACCACCGGCTACCACGCCATCGAGTTTCTCCTCTGGGGCCAGGACCTGAGCCTCGATTCCGCAGGCAATCGGCCCGCCAGCGACTTCGACAAAGGCGATCCGATTCGCGATCGCCGTCGTGCTTATCTCAAGATCGTCACCGACCTCGTCGTCACTGACCTCAAGACGCTCGTGGACGCATGGGCGCCGAGCAACAAAGACAACTACGCTGCCGCCTTCGCCAAGCTCGACAGCAAAGTCGCGCTCAGCAACGTCTTCACCGGCCTCGCTTCTCTCTGCGGTTTCGAACTCGCCAGCGAACGCATCGCTGTCTCCCTCGACTCCGGCTCGCAGGAAAATGAACAATCCTGCTTCTCCGACAACACCCACCGCGACCTCATCGCCAATTGCCAAGGCATCGCCAATGTTTATCTCGGTCAGCTTGGCACCTGGCGCGGCAAGGGCCTGAACCTGCTCGTCGATGCAGCCGACCCAGCACTCAACAAAAAAATCGAATCGCAACTGCAAACCACTCAGACACTCGTGAACGCGCTGGACATCCCCATCGACCGCGTCCTCGCTTCACCCAAAGGCAGCGACTCGCGAAAGAAAATGGAAGCACTCGTCAAGAGCCTGCAAATTCAAGCGGAACTCTTCAAACAGGTCGGCGAAAAGCTGGGCCTGGAAGTCGCGGTGAAGGCGGAGTAATTAGCCGTTCGCCTTGGCGAACGACGAATGAACTGGCCGCGAATGTAAACATCCCTTCGTTCGCCAAGGCGAACTGCTCACTAAATGAAAATGCGAAAACTGACACTCGCCATCTTCGCTCCGCTCCTGATCGCACCGGCGATTGCGGGTGTCACATCGCATCATGCCCACCATCCCGATGAACTCTCCGGCGGCCAAACCACCGTCTTTGTCACCAATCGCAACGCCTTCGCCAGCCCTGTTTCCAATCTGCCCGTGCCTGACCTGCGCACCTTTGCTTCGGGCAATCGCCTGTTCAACACTAACTGGGTCATCGCTCCTGCTTCGGTGAACAAACTCGATGGCCTTGGCCCGGTGTTCAATCGCGTTTCCTGCTCGGCTTGTCATCTGCGCGATGGCCGAGGACAACCGCCAGAGGGTGATGATGCTCCGATGATGTCGATGCTCGTTCGTCTGAGCGTGCCCGGAAAAGATGAACGCGGCAGCATCAAGCCTCACCGGGCTTATGGCGACCAGCTCAACGACCGCGCTATTCCCGGCGTGCCTGCTGAGGGGCGTGCGGTGGTGAAGTATGAAATGGTGTCAGGTAGCTTTGCAGATGGTTCTACGTATGAACTGGCGAAACCTGTTTATACGTTTAAGGATCTGGCCTTTGGTCCCTTGGGTGCAGACATTCAATTCAGCCCGCGCGTCGCTTCGCAGATGATCGGGCTGGGATTGCTGGAGGCGGTCCCGGAGAAAGACATCGAAGCTCTGGCGGATGAACATGATGCTGATGGCGACGGCATCAGCGGCAAGGTCAATCGCGTGTGGGATGTGATGCAGCAGAAAAAAACGCTGGGCAGGTTCGGATGGAAAGCGAATCAGCCTTCGCTCAAGCAGCAAAACGCCGGTGCACTCCATGGCGACATCGGCATCACCACATCGCTCTTCCCGAAACAGAATGTGACAGATGCGCAGAAGGATGCCGGCAAAACGATCGCAGGCGGCGAGCCGGAGCTGAGTGATGATGATCTAAGCACACTCACGTTCTACACCCGCGTGCTGGGCGTTCCTGCTCGTCGCAATGTCAACGATCCAATCGTTCGGCAAGGCGAGAAACTTTTCCACGATGCCGGCTGCGCCAAGTGCCACACGCCCACAATGCAGACCGGTGAGTATGAGATTGCCGCCTTGGCGCATCAGACGATTCATCCGTACAGCGATCTGCTTTTGCACGACATGGGCGATGACCTCGCTGACGGCAGGCCTGACTGGGATGCTGATGGAAAAGAATGGCGCACGCCGCCGCTTTGGGGTGTGGGGTTGTTTGATGTGGTCAACGGTCACACGCGCTATCTGCATGATGGCCGCGCGCGAACAATGATGGAAGCGGTGATGTGGCACGGCGGCGAAGGCGAAGCTTCCCGCGAAAAAGTGCGCAAAATGGACAAGGCTGACCGCGAGGCGCTGATTAAGTTTCTGGAGTCGCTTTGAAACCTGGAGCGTTGTATCAAGGGCGCGCCAGCGAATCATTCATTTCAATCTCGGATCGAACCTGAGCGACTGAGCCGGGCCGATGTTGACCGCATCAAAGTCTTCATGCAAAGGATTGAGCAGATATTCCATTCCATGGGGACCACAACACTGGGCACACGCAGTACCGCTGACGCCGTCTGGGCAATCCACGAATCGCCGATCTGCTGGACAGCATGGGGCACCGGATACTCTCGCCAGTTTGCAGGCAGGATCGTGGGGTCAACCCCGGTCATCAGCGCATCGTCAAAGGTCAACTCAAAGAGCACATACTCACGAAGCAATTCATTTCTACCCAGATGTACCAGCATTTCAAGCATGGCCAGCGAGGCGCTTGCAGCTGTGTAAACCATCAGCTTACCCGGCGTGTTCCACCGTCCGCCAGCCACACGCGCGCCCTCACCGTTGAAGGCGTGATTCACGAAAGGATGCTCGACAATGCGCCAGGCATGAACGATCACGCAAACACCCCGTGCTGGAGTCGAATGATGAGATATTCCACCTCGCGTGCCCCCGCATCGGTCGATGCATAATCGAGAGGCACTTGGCCACCGAGCCCTCGCTGCGGAGACTCAAGCCACTGCCTTGCCTGGGCCGCATCTCCCATGAACAAATCCGTAGCAAGATCGAAGATACGCGAAGCCCGAAGAACTCGGTCGGATTCATCCGAATGGAGCCGACCTTCTTTCTGCCTGCGGGCGATCGTGCGCTGAGGAATAGACGTGAATCGTGCAATACCTTCCCAAGGAAGAGCGGAGGCCTTTTGTAACTGGACCAGGCGCTTGAAGTGGAAGCCTTTCTGCACCAGCCGAACCAGCTGCGCCGAATCGCCGGGTTCAATACCGAGTATGCGGGCACCGGGAACTGATTCCAACGGACCGCGCGGCATATGAAATGTCTTGATTTTAGCACTAGCCATGCTTGCACCTTAATTACAAGTTGGCTAAATGATATGCGCCAATTGGTCGAAGGGAAATATCGTCACTACACATCACAACGGTCAGATGTCTTACTTATCAGTAAGGCATCCTCAACTGAGCCCATTCCTTCTTAGCGTCGTCATGTGGGCCTGCAAAACCTTGCCGGGGCATTCGGTTTTGTTGAGTTCCTGGTGGGTATAGACCTTGCTCGTGGGGATGCGGTACTGCTTGGTGACGGTCGCCAGCAGGGTGCGCAGCGTGCCCACCTGTGCGGTCGATGGCTGCTGCTGATCGAAGTTGCCCAGCACCATGATGCCCACATTATTTTCGTTGTGTTCGCGGACGTGAGCGCCTTGGTATGCGATGTTGCGTCCTTCCCAGATGCGACCGCCACGATCGATGATGTAGTGGTAGCCGATGTCGCCGGCACGCAGCCGATCGATGTGGCTGCGGCGGATGCCATCGAGGCGATCAGCAGTGGACTTCGTATCTTCAAACCAGACGGGCGTCCAACCTTCGTGGTGAACAGTGACCATCTGAATCGCGCCCATCTTATTGATGCGTGAGCCGATCGGGTCAGCCTTGGCCCAGGTGGCGCGGGAGATGGCCCGCACCGGTCCCGATGCGACAGCCGGCGCTGAAGGCGCTGGCGTCACAGGCGTCGTCGGCCTAGGCGTCGCCGGCTGATTGGGCAGCACCAGCGACTGTCCCGAAGGCACCGGGCGCGTGACATCATCAGGCCAAATCGGCCCGGGCCTCGCGGCGGAACTCATCTGCGAATCCGTCTGGCAGCCCGTGAGCATCATGCTCATGCTGGCCAGTACCATTTGTCTTCGTGTGACCTTCATGGTCTTGACACTCCTGATCCATAGCTTACCACGACATCCCATCGTGGATAAATGACGCGATGCTCGCCACCGCGGACTCCCCATCCGCCCTGTTGCCAGAGGTTTCACAAAGTTTATCGGTCAGAACTCTCGCAACAGTGGAGAAAAGGTTCCATACCGGGAGTACCTTCGATAACGCGACATGGTAGGCCCCATCGTGGCTGCAGAAATGGCCATGGCCCTGAGCGATTGACAGCGCCGCCTGACCCGCTGCCGCCCCTTTGCCATCTGGAACCTACAATGCTGGCTTATGGATGTGAAGACCTACTGCAACGAACTGGCTGATCGGGCGCTGGCAGCGTCGCGCAAACTCGTCACGGCTTCGGGCATGCAGCGCAACGCAGCCTTGGCGAACATCGCCAAATGCCTCCTCGACTCAACTGCGAAGATCAAAGAGGCCAACGCTCTCGATCTGGGTGCGGGCAAAGAGGCAGGACTTTCCGCAGCGATGCTCGATCGCCTCAAGCTCGATGATGCGGGCATCGCCAAGATGGCCAATAGCGTCACGCAGATCGCAGCCCAGACCGACCCTGTCGGGCAGATCATCGAAGGCTCCGTGCGGCCCAACGGCCTTCGCCTGGAAAAAGTGCGCGTGCCCATCGGCGTCGTGCTCATCATTTTTGAGTCGCGCCCCAATGTCACCTGCGACGCAGCAGCCCTGTGCATCAAGAGCGGCAACGCCACCATCCTGCGCGGCGGCAAAGAGGCCATGCATTCCAATGCTGCCATCGCCCAGTGTGTCAGGCAAGGCATGAGCGAAGCGGGTCTCGCCAGTGATGCGGTGCAACTCGTGGAGACCACCGATCGCGCTGCGGTGGGCGAATTACTCAAACTCGAAGGCAAGATCGATCTGGCCATCCCACGCGGCGGCGAATCGCTCATCCGCGCGGTCGTCGAACAATCACGCATCCCCGTCATCAAACACTACACCGGCAACTGCCATGTCTATGTCCACGCTGATGCAGCGGAAAGCATGGCCCTGGATATCTGCGTCAACGCCAAGACGCAGCGCACCGGTGTGTGCAATGCCTGCGAAACCATCCTGATTCACAAAGACGCAGCCTCGCGCGGCCTCGTCGAAAAAATCTGCCAGGCGCTCGCGCAGCAGAAAGTCGAAATTCGCGGCGATGCCACCGTCTGTGCTGCACACCCGCAAGCAGTTCGAGCCATCGACAGTGACTGGGGCACGGAATATCTCGATCTCATCGTGGCGATGAAAGTGGTGGGTTCCATCGATGAAGCGATTGACCACATCAATCAGTATGGCTCACGCCACACCGATGCGATCATTACACAATCGATCAGCGCAGCTGACCAGTTTGTGCAACAGGTCGATGCGGCTAATGTGTTCGTCAACTGCTCCACGCGCTTCAGCGACGGCGGCGAATACGGCCTCGGTGCTGAGATCGGCATCTCCACCGACAAACTCCACGCGCGCGGCCCGATGGGCGCCGCTGACCTGACAACTTACAAGTGGGTGGCACGCGGCAATGGTCAAGTGCGAAAGTGAAACGCGTTGAATGCGAAAGACGATAAGACAATTGCAAAATGGCCA
>CAZYQL010000088.1:9525-11334 GCA_964650055.1 uncultured Phycisphaeraceae bacterium
CCGATACCCGCACTCATCCTCTTCGATCTCGGCGGTGTGCTCGTGCGCATCTGTCACGGCTGGAAAAAAGTCTGCGAATATCACAGCTTCACCGCGCCCGCTATTCTCGATGATCCGCAAGGTCTCTCGGCCCTGTCCGACATCGGCATGCGATTTGAAACCGGCCAAAGCGATGAAGAATATTTCATTACTGAGAGCGCGAAACTCACCGGCCTTTCGCGCGATCAGGTCAAGCAGGCACTCGATCACTGGGTCATCGAGCCTTACGCGGGCGCTCATGAACTGGTCGAGCGCGTCACGCAATTGCCACATGTCATGACGGCCTGCCTCTCCAACACCAACGCCACGCACTGGGCGATGATGCAAGGATTAAACGGCCACACCCGCGCTGCCGTGCCGCTACATCGGCTCGATCATCGCTTTGCCAGTCACCTCATCGGTGCAATGAAACCTGACCCCGCAATCTACGAACACGTCGAAAAAACATTGAGCATTGATCCCAGCATGATTCTGTTTTTCGATGATCATCCGCCCAATGTCGCCGCTGCCCGTGAGCGCGGCTGGCAGGTGGAACAGATCGATCCCACCGGCAACTCGCCTTCGCAGATCGTCGAACACCTGACGCGGCGCGGTTTGTTGTAGAGATTTTATTTGAGTGTTGAAATGAGCAAGACGAGCGTTCAGTGATGCTGCGCGATCAGCGCCGCTACTTCCGCTGCACTTGGGAGCGACGCTTGCGCCCCGGCCTTGCTCGCCGTCACCGCGCCTGCTGCACTTCCATATCGCACCGCATCATCGATAGAGTCACCGGCGCAAAGTCGCATGGTCATCGCCGCAGTGAAGGCGTCGCCGCACGCGGTGGTGTCGATGGCGTGTACATGCATCGGTTCAATCCAGCGGTGACCTGCATCATCGTGAATCAGTGCGCCGCGCTCGCCCAGTTTCATGACGACATGCTTTGCCTGAGTGCCGATGCGCAGCAGTTCAGCAGCGCGGCGGGCATCGTGTGCGGTTTCGATTTTGATACTCGTCAGCGCTTGTGCTTCTGTCTCATTGGGTGATAGCACGGTGGTGCCGCGTAGAGCAGCCAGCGGATAATTTGCAGGCGGCGCCGCATCAAGAATCACCAGCAGACCACGCTCATTCGCAAGAGCAATCGCATGCTGCACCGTTTCCAGCGGCGTCTCCAGCGTGAGCATCATCGCATCAAGATGTGGCAGATTTTTGAGCGCCTCTTCGACATCAGTAGCGGTCACGCCCAGATTCGCGCCGCCGACGGCGATGATCTGATTCTTGCCGGTCGGCTCGACGAGGATGACGGCCGAGCCTGTGGCGCGCTCTACATCGGTGATGAGCGCTCGCGTGTTGACATTCGCTTGCGACAGCCCATCTTTGACGAGTTTGCCCCACGCGTCATTGCCGATGCGTCCGCAGAATGAGGCGCTGCCGCCGAGCTTGGCGACAGCGACAGCTTGATTGGCCCCTTTGCCGCCGGGGGCTTGCGTCATTCGTTTGCCGATGAGCGTTTCGCCTTCAAATGGCAGACGATTCACCTCGACCACCAGATCGAGATTGACCGCACCGATGACGAGAATGCGTGGGGAGGTAGGCAAAGGATGTTATTGATCGGGGTTGGGTTTCATGAGCCGCGACTCAACGAGTCGCGGACGTCAACGGACTTAAAGGGGTATCGATTGCGCCTTGTTTCAAAAGTTTTATGGCCTCAAGATCGATGCCCCAGATCACACCGCGATTCACACTCCAACAGGCCCTAGGCGTCCGCGACTCGTTGAGTCGCGGCTCTTTCGC
>CAZYQL010000088.1:11434-14573 GCA_964650055.1 uncultured Phycisphaeraceae bacterium
GCTCTTTCGCGCTGTTCGACCTCGACCTCAGTTCATCGGTTCACTGCTTCCGCTTCTGTTTCAGCAGCCATTTGTACAGTTCCGGGTTGTCGTATGTCTTGGTCCACGAGTCGTGGCCGACGCCGGGGTAGATGGTGAACTGCACATCTCCGCCTGCGGCTTTGAGGGCGTCGACCATTTTCTGCGAGCCTTCGATTTTCACAGCGGTGTCCTTGTCGCCATGAAAGACCCACGTGGGAATGTCCTTCATCTTCGCAGCGACAGCGGGGTTGCCACTGCCACAGATAGGCACAGCCGCGGCAAACTTCTCAGGATATTTCGTGCACAGGTCCCAGGTGCCAAAGCCGCCCATGCTCAGGCCGGTGCAGTAAATGCGATCCGTGTCGCCGTGATGATTCTTCACGACTTCATCAATGAGCGCGACCAGAAGCTGCGCGTTCCACCACTGCTTTTCAGGGCACTGCGGCGAGATGATGATGAAGGGCAGATCTTTGTCATGGCCGGTGCCGACGATTTTTGGTGGGCCGTGCGCTTTGACTTTGTTGATGTCGCTGCCGCGCTCGCCTGATCCGTGGA
This sequence comes from uncultured Phycisphaeraceae bacterium, assembly GCA_964650055.1. Classification (GTDB taxonomy): domain Bacteria; phylum Planctomycetota; class Phycisphaerae; order Phycisphaerales; family Phycisphaeraceae; genus JTS-RE9. Next base: position 12,011 of record CAZYQL010000088.1, read on the forward strand.
GGAACAGAAGCACGGGCCACTTCTGATCCTTCTTGGCATCGAACCCCTTGGGCAGATAGAGCAGGTAGCCCAGCGAGTGCTCGGTGCCATTGATGGTGTGTTTGAAAGTCTGAGCGGTCTGGTCGGCTGTGGCAGTGGCAGGTGCAATGAGCGACATGAGCAACAGCAGAAGGAAGCAGGGAAGAACGCGAGAAGATGAGAGCATGGGAACCTCCAAGGGATGAACAGTCATGGTACCAACTGGCAGCGCGGGGCCATCATTTGTCTGTTTCAATCCAGCCATCAATCCGATAGGATGGGTAGTTCTTGCGGTGGCCCGTTCGCGGTCACGAGGGTTTCTGTCTGTTTTCTTTTCCCATGGTGTGAGAATGAACCGAGCGCGTGCATTCACGCTGATCGAGATGCTGCTGGTCGTCAGCCTGATTGTGCTGTTGATTTCGCTTTTGCTTCCGTCGCTTCAGCAGTCGCGTGGTATTGCGCGGGTGGCGCTGTGTGCTAATCAATTGCATCAGGTTCACGGGGCGATTTTCGAGTATCAGCATCGTCATCGCATGCGCAGGCCCTGGCAGTTTTCCAACGGTAGCGCGGACTACCCGCACGAATCCAACAGCTCCACGGGTCGGCCGGGCACACCTGCCAAAGCGCTGGTCGTGAATACGAAAATACTTCCCGATGCCCGGCTGCTTTTTTGCCCGGACATACCGGCGAAATACGAAACGATTTACAACCCCGACCCCAAGGAATCGTTCGTTCAGTTTCACGCGACCTATGCCTACCACTATCAGAAGATTCGAGCTACCGATGATCCAACGCCCGCAGGCAACGGCATCACGTGGGTGAATCCCGTTTCAGCCGACCTGATTCTCATCGATGCTGCTGCATCATCATGGGCTGGCTGGGGCTATCCCTACAGCTTCGCGCACTACAACGCGCTGAAACTGGGCGGCGAAGTGCAGATGATCACCCGGGTGCAAAGCGAATTCTCGCTCTGGCTCTGGGGCCCGCAGATGAAGCCTTATCCGTGATGTGTTCTCTGAGATGTCTGCGATGCGTGTCGTACCAGCGCATCAACCCATCTGATCTTCCAGGCCAAGCAGCTTGATCTTTTTATAGAGCGTGGTGCGATTGATGTTCAGCTGTGCTGCGGTCGTCTGACGATTCCATTGATTGGCTTCCAGAGCGCGGCGAATGATTTCGCGCTCCGGTTCAATCATCGCCTGTTCGAGCGGCGTGGGATTCCAGCCGCCATCGAGTGCGGAAATATGCACGAATCCTGTGGCAGAATCAGGTTCACCTTTGCTATCACTCAAAGCGTGTGAACTTGAAGATCGCGGGCTGGTGCCTTGATACGAATCTCGAATCAGATCAGGCAGATCAGCCACATCAATCACCGGACGGCGAGAAAGCACGACGGCGCGTTCGACAGCGTTTTCCAGTTCGCGCACGTTGCCGGGGAACTCGTAGCCGCGCAGCGCGACCATCGCTTCTTCGGTGAAACCTGTCACGGTCTTGCCGACCTCTTTGCAATACTTAGTGAGGAAGTGAGCCGCTAGTGAAGGGACATCACCCGTGCGCTGGCGCAGCGGAGGCATGGCGATGTTGACGACGTTGATGCGGTAGAAAAGGTCTTCCCGGAATCGACCTTCTTTGACGAGTTCGGGCAGCGCCTGATTGGTGGCGAGGACGAAGCGTACATCGACGTGAACGGTTTTGGTGGAGCCGACGGGCTCGAACTGTTTTTCTTGAAGGACGCGAAGAAGTTTGAGCTGCAGCGCGGGGGTGGCGGAATTGATTTCGTCGATGAAGAGCGTGCCGCCGTGGGCTGCGAGACAGCGGCCGGGCTTGTCGGTGTCAGCGCCGGTGAAGGCGCCTTTGACGTGGCCAAAGAGTTCGCTTTCCAGGAGCGTTTCGGGAATAGAGCCGCAACTGAAAGTGATAAAAGGCCCTGCTTTTCTCGGACTTTTGGCGTGTACTGCTTTGGCGACCATGGTCTTGCCGGTGCCTGATTCGCCTTCGATGAGGACGGTCGTTTTGCTCTCGGCGACAGCTTCGACAAGGTCGTAAATCTTCTGCATCCGAAAGTCAGAGCCGATGAGATTGCCCAGACCAAAGCGCTCGGTGAGCTGCGCACGCAGCGTCTGATTTTCAGCCAGCAGCGCGTGCTGACGCAGAGCCTTGTTGATGGCAATGCGAAGCTCATCATCGACGATTGGCTTGGTCAGATATTCCGCAGCGCCCAGCTTGATCGCTTCCACAGCGGATTCGATCTTGCCAAAGCCGGTGATCATGATCGGTACGACCGAAGGAAAAGTCTTGCGCAGTTTTTTGAGCAGTTCCAATCCGTCACAGCGCGGCATGTTCATGTCCGTAATGACAATCGCAATGTTGCCCGGGCCATGCGGCGAATCTTCATCATCACCATCCCTGACCAGCGACAGCGGGGCCTGCGCATCGAGCACCGCAACCGCTTCATTGCCATCGCCCGCCGTCGTGGTATCGAAGCCTTCTTCGGAGAGAAACTCCGCAAGGCTCTCAGCCACGATCGGGTCATCATCGACAATCA
>CAZYQL010000088.1:14673-16989 GCA_964650055.1 uncultured Phycisphaeraceae bacterium
ACGGGAAAAAGCACAAAAGCACGAAAGCAGCAAATTCAAGGCAGGGGACATCAGCAGCGGGTCATTTCATGTTTTCCTGTTTTACTTTTGTCCTGCTTTGATGGTTTTTTCGGAGGCGTAGGTGAGTGTGACCAGAGCGCCACCTTCGTCGAGGTTGGTGACGCGGAGGGTGCCGCCGAGGCTAGTGGCGATGTCGCGGGAGAGCGCCAGGCCCAGTCCGTGGCCATCGGTTTTGGTGGTACCGTTGAATCGGAAGATGCCAGCGGTGTCGAAGAGTTCGCGGGGCAGGCCGGGGCCGTTGTCAGCGATGGAGATGCGCACCTGGCCGTTTTGTACCTGGGCGCGAATCTCGATGAGGCCAGTCTCTACCGCGCGGCGATTGCTGCGATCCTGATCGGTGGCGATCGCTTCGATGCTGTTGCGCAGGGCGTTGGCGATGATGGAAAAGACGGGGCCTGCGGGGATGCGGGCGGCACTGCCGGTGACGTGAATGTTGATGTCGATGCCGATGGCCTGGGCAGCAGGGGCGTGCAGTGCACGGGCTTCAAAGAGCACATCGCTGAGCGTCTGGCTGCCGCTGGATACTGCGACGGTCTGATGATTTTCCGCAAGCCAGCCTTTGAGTAGCGTGGCCATCTGCTTCATGCCTTGCTCTGCGGTCTGCAGCCGTGCGAGCAGATCCTTTTCTTCACTCGCAACCGTCCGCTCGCCTGACGGCCCGCTGAGCATGGAGCGCACGAGTGAGACATTGCGCATCGAGCCATCGAGAAGGTTGGCCAGTTCGTGGGCAAACTTGGCAGCCTGACCGGCGGGGCGGTCGTACGTGTTGTGGAGATGAGTAGACATATCCTGAGTGATATCGTCAGGAGATGGCGGCCGGTTAAGGTCGATGTGGCGAATACGCAACATTTGCGATGGGCGAGGATGTTGTGTGAGGGCAACGTGGATTATCTGAGCGCGCGGCGCAAGCCCGCAGAGGCTTAGGCAAGTCTTGTGTCGCCAATGCAACCGCAGGCTTACGCTTGGCGGCTCGGATGAGAAAAAAGCCCGACCGCAAGGGTCGGGCTTCGAGGATGATTCAATTTTCGCAGACTCTGTTTGTCGGGTCACTTCTCAAAAGTCGTCGCCTTTGCCTTCGGGGCCGGGGCCTGCGCCGCCGCCCTGCATCAGAGCCATGAGGCCGTTGATGGCCGCGTTGAATTTTTCCTGGGTCTTGGCTTTGTCGAGTTGGTCGAGCACGCCGTTGACCTTGCCGATGATGTCGAAAGCCTGGTCGGTGTTCTTCTTGAGCTCGGCTGCATCAATGCCCGAAAGCGCTTTGCGGGCCTCGGTCATCATTTCCTTCCAGCCATCGACCATTTCCTTGGGCAGCCATTTGCCTTCGATGCGGACGAATTCGGTTTCTTTCGTTTCTTCGCCGGGCATTTCCACCTTGACCGTGGCGGTGTCGCCGCTTTCCTTGACCATGGTGGCCTTGACCTTCTTGAGCTTCTCGTACATATCGAGCATCTCGTTGGCCTCACTCCGTCGTTCGCCGGTGCTGGCGAGTTTGGCGGCATTGGTGAGGTCGGCCATGATTTTGGAGCCGGTGGTATCGAGGAACGCGCCTACGTTCACGGTCTTGGCGGTTTCATATTTGCCCAGATCGCTGCTGAGGATGCTGTCGAGAATGCCTACGATCTGATCCCATTGCTTTTCCACTTCCGCCTTGTTGGGCATCTGCTGGGCGACCATCGGGTGAGCGAGGATGAACTGCTTCTTTTCCTTGAGCACTTTGGTCAGCTTCTTGGAAGTGTCAGCGATGCTGTTGTAGAAAGAGCCATCGACTTTGCCCATGAGGTTGTGGACGAGTTCGTGCACATCCTTCTGATAGCTTTCGGGCAGGGCATCCCAGATGACGACGGGCTTGTTTTCCGCGACGCCGTTGGCCACGCGAAGCACCGCCATGTCAGCGGTCTTGGGCACATCAACGCCGCCGCCGCAGGCGGTGATGAAGAGTGCTGCCATGAGCACGAGTGCAAGCATGAGTGGACGTGAGATGAAGCGAGCCATGATGAACCTTTCTTTGAAGTGTCCGGGGTGTCCGGGGTGTCGGTAGTCGGAGTTAGTGAGCCATCGCAGTGGCGGGGCTCAGTGAAGGGTGGAAGTACGTTTGTCGCATGAATCCCGGCAGGTACTTTAACAGGTGTTGAGATTACGCCAAGAGCGGAGCGGTTGAATCAAAGGTATCGCGTGTAGGGTGCGTCAAGGCTCGGCGCTGACGCACCAAATTGGATCGACGAATTTCAATGAGTGAAAGTCAATGAGTGAAAGTCA
>CAZYQL010000089.1:0-6686 GCA_964650055.1 uncultured Phycisphaeraceae bacterium
CAAGGCTCGGCCGCCGACCGGTGTCACAGACACCGGCTCTCATAAGGCAATGCGACAAGCGCTCTCGCGCTTTTCGTATGCGTACGTAACGCTCTGGTGTGGAGCGAAAAAAATAGCACAATCTTTCAAGGTTATTCCCTGCCTTCACTTGACGAATGGGGAGGGTTCCGATTTAATCACCTGTGAATGCGTTGTGACCTGCCCCACCGACGAGAGACGAGTCTGCCAGCGTGCTGGCTCATGGGCTCTCACCCCGACAATTCAGGTTTGCGTTAACGACTTCCGGGGCCGCGCGGAGTCAGTTGGGTGTCATCGCGCTGCGATGATTCGGTTGTCGGGTTTCAGGTGCTGGTCGTTTGGTTCGGATTTCGTATTTTCGGCTCTGGTATTTCGGCTCAGGTTGACCGCTGATCTATTCCTTTTCAGGAGCGCGTCATGTCGAAGAAGACTGACAGTTGGGGCATCGAAGTGGGCGCCAACGCCCTTAAAGCCATGCGACTGGTGCGAGATGGCACTGAAGTTGAAGTGGCTGCTTACGATGTCATTCCCTTTAAGAAGGTGCTCACCACACCGGACCTGAACGTCGATGAGGCCATTCAGGTCAACCTCGATCAGTTCCTCACCAGACACGACATCAGCAAAAGCTCGGTCGTCATCTCGGTGCCAGGAAGCATGGCCTTCGCCCGCTTTGCGAAGCTGCCACCGGTCGAGCCTAAGAAGATCCCCGACATCGTCAAGTTTGAAGCCCAGCAGCAGATTCCTTTTCCGATCGATCAGGTCGAATGGGATTATCAGGTCTTTTCTAAGGAAGATTCGCCGGATGTGGAGGTGGGCATCTTTGCCATCAGCAAAGAGCGCGTTGCCCAGTTCCTCTCGAACTATAACCGGATGAACATCAAGATCGATGCGCTGACGCTCTCGCCATTGGCGGTGGTCAATGCGCTCGCTTACGACATGGATCTGTTCAAGAGCGGCAAGGGCACGATCATCCTGGACATCGGCACCACCAGCACCGATCTGGTGGTCGTCGAGAGCGGCCGGGTCTGGATGCGAACCATGGCCATCGGTGGCAACAACTTCACCGAAGCGCTGGTCAAGTCGTTCAAGCTCTCGTTTCCCAAAGCTGAAAAGCTCAAACGCGAAGCAGGCACCAGCAAGTACGCTCGGCAGATCTTCCAGGCCATGCGGCCGGTGTTCGCTGATCTGGTGCAGGACATTCAGCGGTCGCTGGGTTTCTACCAGACCTCCAACCGCGATGCGGAACTGACCCAGCTCATCGGCGTCGGCTCCACCTTCCGCCTGCCTGGTCTTCAGAAGTTCCTTAAGCAGCAGCTTGAGATCGACATCATTCGTCCTGACGGCTTTAAGAAGATTCGCGTTGATGGCAAGCAGGCAGCCGACTTCGCGGAAAACGCTTTGAACATGGGCACTGCCTACGGCCTAGCGCTGCAAGGGCTGGGACTCGAGCAAGTCTCCGCCAACATCTTGCCTGAGCATATCATCAAGGCCCGCCTGTGGCGTGCCAAAGAGGCTTGGATTATCGCCGCTTCACTGCTAGTGATGATCTCCGTCGGCTTGGCATGGGGTAGGGTCGCCAGCGACAAATCCTCCTACGCCAGCGACAGGAAGTTGACCGATGAACAGGTGAATCCTGTCATCGCACAGGCACAGTCGCTCAAATCACAACTCGATACCAACGTGCAGGCTTCTGATCCGCGCATGCGAATTGAGAATCTGCAGCGCGTGTTGGATTACCGTGATGTGTGGCCCAAGCTGATGGAAGACATCAGCATGGCGGCAGCGACGCTGGGTGCGCAAAGCGAACTGGGCGAAGCGAAATATGATGTACACAAGAGCATTCCGCGTGGCCAGCGCCGCCGGGTGTTTATCACGTCTTACAACGCTCGTTACGTTGAATCGCGCACGCAGGGTGCCGGTGCTGCGGGCCCCGGTTCCGCTCCGCCGCCGGCTGGCACGCCGATGCGAAAGTACAGTCGTGAAGAGGCGTTTGGTCCTCGCCCGCTGACGCCGATGCCTGAATCGGCACCGGTTCCTGGCGCGGCAACACCTGCTGACCCCAACGCCAAGACCCGCCCTTCGATCATCATCACCATCGAAGGCACCACGCCATACGCCAACAACACCAGTCAGTTCCTCAGCAGCAACTTCATGGAGTTCCTGCGAACCAAGCTGGATCGCAACGATCGTCCTTATCGCATCGTGAAGGAATCGATCGAGCTTTCCAACTTCGATGTGATCCGCGCCGAAGACATCAAGGATGGCGCGACGACCAGCACGCCGGTCACACCTGATCGCGGAGGCCGCCGTGTGGTGCCCCCCACGCTGCCTCAGGAAGGCGTGCTGCCGCGCGGGGGCCGTCGGCCTGCTGCTCCGACGCCGACGCTTCCTGAGTTTGGCCCGGGCGTGGGTCGTGGTGGTACGCCTGAAGTCAAGGCGGGCCAGGTCGATCTTGAGCCGCTCTATCCGATGCGTCCGATGGCTGACGAATCGCCGGTGGGCGATCGCAAGTTCACCATTACTTGGACGGTCGAGCTGATGAGTCCTGAAGAAGTGCGTCAGCGCGAAGAAGCCGCCAAGAAACCCGCGCAGCCCTCAGTTGATGCATCGCCTGTCTCCACCACCACCACGGCACCCACGGCTCTCTCCGGCAAGGAGTCCCGCTAATGAAAAACATTATTGAACTGGCCAAGGGCAACCCACTCGTCGTCGCCGCCATTGCGATCGCGCTGCTTTCCATTGCAGCGTTGTTCTTCTTCGTCAAGCCCATGGGCAATGACTTTGTCGCCGAGATGGACAAGCGCAAGACAGATGTGAACAAGATCAAATCGCTCATGTCATCGCAGCTCAACGTGCCATCAGAAAAGCCCGACGAGCCGCCCAAGTCGATCACGGTGGTCATCAATCAGGCCACCAACGAGGCGCTGACAAAAGTCTATAACGAGATGCGCATGCAATCGGTGACGCTCTTTGGCACAGCCGCGGCGATCAACAAAGAGCATCACGCCCCGATGCTCGAGAACCTGTTCCCCGAGAACAACGATCCCGCCATCCCCTTCCAGGCCAAGGATGAATTCCTGCGTCAGATTCGTGCGATGTTCAGCAAGCCTTCCGTCGCTGACAAAAACGCCCCACGCCTGAATGCTTCGGGCACGCTGAGCGTTGAAGAGATTGATGCCAATCTGCTGAAGGTCACCAATAAGTTCCTCGCAGGCTTTTTCCCGCGCAAGACCGAAACGGAACTGACCGATGAAGACAAGAAGACGCTGGCCAAGCTGCGTGCCAAGGCCGTCTTTGAACAGATCAGAGATCATGCCGAGCGCATCAGCATCTACGCTTCGATGGATGACAAGCTCGATGATTTCCCATTCCACATCGGTGCCTGGGCTCGTGCAGGGACGCGTCCTTCGATGGCGGATATCTGGGAAGGCCAGATGAGCCTCTGGATTCAGCAGGACATCGTTCGCGCCATTGCCCTGGCCAACAAGCCTGTACGCGAAGAAGGTTCATTGCACCAGCGCGATCAGGTGCTCACCGCACCGATCAAGCACCTGCTGAAGATTCACATCTTTGATGAATACGTCGGTTTCGATGGTTCCGGTGGCCAGGGTCGGCTGGGCCAGGTTGCCAACAACCAGACACAAGGCCCAGGCATGGAATTCTTCCGTCCCGATACGACGCGAGTCATCATCGAGGAAATGAAGAGCTACAACGCCGATCAGCGGTTGCCTGAGATGTTCAACGTGTCGATGACCGGTCGCGTGACCAATCCGCTTTACGATGTCCGCCATGCTCAGGTCGAAGTCATCGCCGAGTATCGTCAGTTGCCCGCCTTGTTCGATGCCATCGGCAAGGTCAATCTGATGACCGTGCTGGAAACACACATCGAAGAGATCGATGAATACGACGCACTGGCCGTCGGCTATATGTACGGTGCCAACGATTGTGTTCGCGTTCGCCTGCTCGTTGAAACCATTTGGCTGCGCGAGTGGACCGGCCCGCTGATGCCCCCGTCCATCAAGGACAAACTGGGCATCGTGGCCAAGCCTGTCGATCCAGCCGCGCCCGGCACGCCTGCTCCGCTGCGTCCTTGATGCTTTTCAACTTGTCGAATTCGCATCGCATACTTTTGTCCAACTGAATCTGCTCCAACTTTGCCTTTACGCCCCTAAAGCGGGAGTCTTCCCATGCGACTCAAACAACAGTCCTTCGTGGATAAATACATCGAAGTGGTCATTCTGGGCGTCGCTGCCCTGATCAGCCTCGCGATCATCTACTTCTACGTTCTGGGTACGCCCTACAGCGTCCAAGTGGCCGCTGGCAAAACCGCCACGCCTGCCGAGGTAGAAAAGTCTTACCTCGATCAAGGCAACAGCCTCAAACGCGCAGTCGAACGCACCGAGCCCCCGCAGGAACTGTCGAACCTCAAGATTCCTGACTACGTCACCCAGTTCAACAATCGCTACCAGCAGCGGCTAGTCAAGAGCGACAGCTTCTACGCCATCGTCTTTGGCCCGCCCGGCATCGGAAACCTGGGAGACAACATCGGCGACCCCGACGGTCAGGTGCGCGATGTCGTCGTCGTCAAGCCCACCGCAGCCCATGAACTCTCCGCTCAGACGGCTTACCACGTCCTGGAATCCAATGAAGCTCTGACCATCGCCCTGACCGATGTGGCCCGCGCTCAGTACCCCGATGCCAAAGAAGATTCCATCAAAGCACTGGTGAACAGTTGGCTCAGCAAAACCGTGGCCGCAGCAGGCAAGCGCGACCCGCGCGATTTCTGGGGCGTCACCGTCGCAGGCATCATCAAGCCACAGGAATGGATCGAAGCACTCGAGAAAGTCCCCGCTGAAAACAAGCTGCCCGAGTCCTGGTACGAAGACAAAGCCCAGTTCATCTCCGGCATCGAAATCCAGCGCCAGACCTTCGACCCCAAGACCGGCAAGTGGAGCGATCCCGTCGCCATTGAACCACTGCCCGGCGCTGTCTCCGATATTCTGCGCTCCTACGTCAAGCAGGTGCAGGACGCCAAGACCACCAAGGTGGACACCGATGAAACCGCTGACCTTCAGGTCGCTCTCGTGGAGAACCTTCGCTTCTATCAGGAAGATCTCGTCAAGCCGCAGTTCCTTCCCGTCAAGAGCCATCGCCCCTGGACCGAGCCTGGCCAGATTATTCTTGAACTGGCCCCCGCCGATCAGCAGGCGCTACTCAAGCTCAATCAACAGATCACCAAGTATCAGTCCGAGCTTCGCGCTTTGATCGGTCGAACTGGTGCAGGTGCTATCGATGGCACCAAAGCAGGCGGCACGATTCCGCCGCGCATCACTCAACCATTTTCCGAAGAAGGTTTCAATCCCACGCCGGGCAAGACACCGCCTCGCGGCACACCCAAGACTAAGCAGCCCGGCCCTGGCGTCGATCCTTCCAAGAAGGCCAACCCCAATGAAGACCGCATCAAGCTTTACCAGACTCGCCTGATTGATCTCGAAAAGCAGCGTGATGAGATTCTGATGAAGCTGCACAAGGATAAGCCGGGCGAAGGCGGTATCGATCCTTCGATCGATCCTTCCGCTCCCGGACGCGGCGGCGTTCGTCGTCCTCCGACGGATCCCCGTGGTGAGTTTGTCGATCCTGAGTTTAGCCGACCCGGCTCAGGGCGTCCGCGTCTGCCGGGCGATGTATTTCGTCCCGGCGAGGGCGTGCCGTTTGATGGCAAACTTCAGCCGGTCAAGTTCTGGGCGCACGATGTGGATGTCGAAGCGGGCAAGACCTACCGCTACCGCACGATCTACCGCGTGATCAATCCGCTGTTCAATAAAGAAGATCAGCTCATTGCACCCGACAAACCGTTGGCCGGTGCATTGGAGCAGGAATCAGCCGAGAGCGAGTGGACCACGCCGGTGACTATCGAACCGCCGGTGCGATACTTCGTCGAAGACCTTCGTGCGGAAACGTCCACAGTCACGTGGGGCATCTATCGCATCTACAACGGCTACCGGTTGCACAAGCAGTTCACCACGCGTCCTGGCGATCCCATCGGCCGGCCCGTCGAAATGGAAGTGAAAGATGACACGGGAGCCGTCGCTGGCAAGGAGATCGTGGACCTGAGCGTGCCGCAGCTCATGCTGGACCTCAAGACCCCCGCCAAGCAGGCCGGCGCCATTGGCATTCGTGGCCCGATGACGGTGCTCGTCGCTGATCAGACTCAAGGCCAAGTCACCACGCGTGATCCAGTGGCTGACCGCGAAGACCCGGAGCGCATTCGCCTGTTCAATGAAGCCACCGGTGCCTTGCAGAACAATCCCCCGGCTGGCGCTGGTGCTGGCGGAGCCGGTGAATTCCCCGGCGGTCGGATCCCGATCATTCCGCCTCAAGGCCCCCTGCCGCGATAATGTCGTTTGATGAAGATTCAAATCAATGAAAAACGCTCGCCCATTGGCGAGCGTTTTTTTTTATGGGTGGGATTCAAGGCTGCCAGAGCCGCGACTCAACGAGTCGCGGACGTCAACGGACTGATGGGGCGTGGCCCGCGCAGTGATTTTAATCCGAGCCGCAAGGCGTAAGCCTGCGGGTATCGAGAGCACAAGCAATCCCGCGACTCCGCGCGGTGATTTTAATCCGAGCCGCAAGGCGTAAGCCTGCGGGTATCGAGAGCACAAGCA
>CAZYQL010000089.1:6786-13974 GCA_964650055.1 uncultured Phycisphaeraceae bacterium
GTGATTTTAATCCGAGCCGCAAGGCGTAAGCCTGCGGGTATCGAGAGCACAAGCAATCCCGCGACTCCCGCGCGGTGATTTTAATCCGAGCCGCAAGGCGTAAGCCTGCGGGGTATCGAGAGCACAAGCAATCCCGCGACTCCGCAAGCTTACGCTTTGCGGCTCGGACAGAATTTCAGACTCCGCAAGCTTACGCTTTGCGGCTCGGACAGAATTTCAGAACAGGCCTGGGATCACTGCGCGAGGGACAACCATTCAGGTCGCTCACGTCCGCGACTCGTTGAGTCGCGGCTGGCAAAATCATTCTTCATCAAACTTGCGATTGACCAGTTCCGCCAGAGCGAGCAGCGCGGCATCGGCGTCGCTGCCTTTGGCGCTGACGATGAGGTTGGTGCCTTGCGTGGCGGCGAGCATCATCATCTGCATGATCGATTTGCCATCGACATCCTGCTGACCCTTGCCGACGCGGATCTCACTTTCGAAGCCGTTGGCGACATCGACAAACGCCATCGCCGGCCGGGCATGAAGGCCCAGCCGATTCAAAATGGTAACGCTTGTTCTCTGCCAGTCGCCGTTGGTTTCCACAGCCAGCTCCGCGCGTGAAGAAATAGTCGAGTGAGGTCGTTGAGTAAGAGCGTGTATGAAAGCCCCACATAGCCCCGGCTTTAGCCGGGGTGACTCACCGTAGTCGTGGCGTTCCCCCGGCCAAGGCCGGGGCTATGTGAATCAATCCGAGGTTTTGATACACGCTCTAAGTCTAAGGTAGTCAGCTGAGTGCCACCGCGCTGTGGTCACATTGACGCAGGTACATCGTCATCAGCCTATACGGTCAACAAGCGAGTGCGAAAAGTATGCACAGGTCAGGTTGCGTCAAGAGGCATCCGTCAGATCAGTTGGCGAGCTGCTGAGTGTCCGCTTCGTGAATGAGATCGCGAATCTCATCGGCGGTGGTCGCTTGCCGAAGGAAACGGCGGAAGGTGTCCTTCTGAAGGTTGGAGAAAATGTTCTCCATCGCCTGAAGGTGGTCATCGGGTTTGTTGACCGGGCTAAGCAGGAGCACGATCGAATAGACGGGGGCTTTGTCGAGGGCGTTGAAATCGACGCCCTTCTGGCTCACGCCAATCGCCGCCGCCATCTTGGTGATCTTTTCGTGCTTGACGTGCGGCACCGCCACGCCTTTGCCAAAGCCTGTCGAGCCGCGCTTCTCGCGGTCGAGAATAAGCTTGACAAGTTCATTGCGAATGCCCGCTTCACACGCGCCAGCGGCGACGAGTGAATCAATCAGCTCATTGATCACATCATCGCGATCCGTACTGTTGAGTTGCGGGACAACGGCCTTGGGAATGATAAAGTCGCTCAGTTTCATGGTCAGCCTTTGAGTTCCAAACAATGGACAAGGGGTCTATTAACGTGGATTTTATACGTCCTGTCAAAGCGCGAGCGAAGCGCAGCCGTGTGATCGCTGATGTAAGCCTCGGGTCATAGGCCACTTTCGATCTGCGGTTGACCGGTAGGCTGCGATTCGATGGCCCGTTCTTCTTTTGCTGTCGTGGTTGTAACGATGGTGGTTGCAGTCGTGGTAAACAAATCAGCCGCCTCTTGTTTGGTGGCTGCGGGCATCACGACGCCGCCGCTGATGATCACGCGCAGCGCCTGATCGATGGTCAGCGGCAGATCCAATATCTCTTCCGAAGGCACGTACGCCAGTACACCGGTCATCGTAGGCGAGCTGGGCATGAACACGGGGATGCAGACGCTGCCTTGCGCCTGATCGATGGTGGGAATGGATTCACCGGTGACCAGGCCGATCGACCAGATGCCCGGCCGTTGGTATTGCACAGCGACGACGCGCTTGAATCTTTTAGCATCATCGCGCTGACCGAAAAAGAAATCGGTGAGCTGCTTGATCGACGGATACACATTGCGAATCAGCGGCACCTTGGTGAGCAGCCGTTCCCCGCGACTGTAAAGCTGATTGCCGATCAAGCTGCCCAGCAGTCCACCCGCCAGATAGATGAGCACCACTGCAATCACGAGGCCCATCACATCAAGCGGATATGGCGAGCTGCGCCACCACTTGAGCAATGCATCTTTGCGTGCGAGGTAATGCACGCGTTTTGTTGCTTGTTCGGAGCCGGGGCCGCCGGGCAGATCGACACGAGATTTGGCGTCGAGCGTGTTGTAAAAAAGTTTGACATCAACATCGGAGAGCTCGGGGTAAGGCGTCAGTTGCAAGACGAGATTGCGAACGCCCTGATTGATCGGCTCCGCGATTTTGTCATCCACGAAAACATAGCCGGCGGTGAGTATCCAGATCGTCAGCACACTGGGCATGACGATCGCCAGTCCGCGGACGAAGAACCGCCGAAAGTTCTGGTGAAAGGTTTCTCGTTTGCCAAAGATCATGAATTTCCCACGCCGAAGTTGAACCACCCATGCCAAGAGACCACGTTAGGATACGGGCGATTGCTCCACTAGAAAAGGTAAGCGGAAAATGGCCCGTTACGGCATGTGCGACTTACCATCAATCATAACCCGACGGCTCGCCCCCGGAACAGACTCGCCATCGGGCTTGACGAATCCACTGAACTCTGATCTATGTCCCCTGTCCCCTGTCCCCTGTCCTTCCCCCATGCTCCACGTCGCTCTCTATCAACCTTCGATCCCCCCCAATACCGGTAACATCGGTCGGCAGTGCGTTGGAATGAAGATGAAGCTGCACCTGATCGGCCCCATCGCGATGGACCTCTCATCCCGTGCGGTGCAACGGGCTGGCCTCGATTACTGGGAGCACCTGGATCTTCAGCTTCACGAATCACCTGAAACATTTCTCCACTGGCTGGGCGATCGCTTGCCCTGGCTGGTGACTAAGCATGGGGCGATGCGATACGACCGTGCCGATTATCGCGATGAAGATGTTCTGATTCTCGGCAACGAACAGACCGGCCTCCCCGCCACATGGATTCAGCGCTGGCCCAATCGTACTGTTGTCATACCGATGCTCGGGCCGGTGCGCAGCTACAACCTGGCCAACTCAGCCGCCATCATCATGGCCCAGGCGTGCATCACCGCTGGCATGTATGACGCCAGCAGCAAGCCGATGAGTTTGCCAGAGGTTTAATCTTCTCGCATCAGAAGTTGCCACTCGCATCACCTTGCCCGATAGAATAAACCACGAGGGAATGCTGATTCATGGTGACCCGTTCACGCGACTGAAAGTAAAGGCTTTGGGTTGACGCAGGCATCATCCAACACAACCGAGCCCAAGGCTCGCCCGCGCCGCCGTTTCATCAGGCTACGCATCTTGTTCTACACCTTCCTCCTGCTCGTCGCCATCGCCACCTGCGCCTACACCTATCTCACCGATTCAGCCCGCGTTGCACAGATGGCCAGCGACACGCTTTCGCGAATGACCGGCGCTGATGTCCGCATCGGCGGCGCAGCCTTCGAACTCAACGGCGTCATCCGCCTCTTCGATATCGAACTGACCATCCCCGATGTGCCCGGCTCACCCGTCTCAGGCAATCGCCTCTTCACCGCTGACCAGATTCTTATTCATCACAACATCTGGGCCTTGGCCACCGGCGGTCTCGATGTTGAAAGCGTCAGCCTCATTCGCCCCACGTTTTTCCCGACCGAAGATATCGATCATCAGAAATTCACCTTTCAATATCTGAAGCCTCGCACCAAGCCTAAGAAAATAGAAAAATCGCGATCGATCGATCTGCCTGATATTCACCTCTCGCAAGCGCTGGTCGTGTTCGGTGAGATCACTGATGGCAAGTATCACGCGCTGCAAACCGCGCAGCTCGATGGCGACCTCACTCGCCAGCCCAAGGAAACAGGCATCTACTCTTTCGCCCTTCGCCAGTCGCGCGGCGAGCGCCCTTTCCTCCTCTCAGGCGACTTCGATCTCTACCACGAAACGATGACCGCTCGCATGCAGCTTGGTGCGCTGAGCCAGACTGATCCGCGCATTGACATGCTGCCGCGCCAGGTGCGCACGCTTTTTCAAACGATTCAGCCCACCGGAAACTTTCCCTCCATTCAATTTGGTTACGACAAGGAACGACAGTTCAACGCGCTCGTCGAGATCAACGACGCCGGCGTCAACATCCCCTGGGGCGAAACGAATCTGCACATCGAACACACGCGCGGCAGCGTCACCATCGAACAAAACAACCGTCTGACCATCGACCTCAAAGGCCGCGCACGCGGCACCAACTACGGCGCTGACTACGAAATCCAAGGCACCGTCGATGGCTTTGAAGAAGATGCCGGCTTCGCGCTGACGGCTCGTTTACGCGGAGAAATCCCCGAGAAACTCGATGACCTGCATCTCTTCCCCGCTGCTGTTCGTTCCATCATCGAACGTGTCTCGCCCAAAGGCGGCTTCGATGTCAGCCTGAACTTCGAGCGCGATGCTGCCAGCGGCACCTTGCTCACCCATGGACAGGCGCTTGTGATCAACGGCGCACTGACGTACAGCATGTTCGCCTACCCGATGCAGCAGCTCAATGGCATCGTCACCTTCGACAACGATCGCATTGACATCGGCCCCATCACAGGCCGCGGCCCGCTTGATGAGCAAGGCAGGCAAGCCAGTGTCACGATTCAAGGCTACGTCATCGGCGGCGGGCCACGGCCGGGCGTGCATGTTTCCGTCACCTCTGAAGGCGCGCCGGTCGATCACTTTCTGCGCGAAGCACTCGACCCCAAAAACGACCAACAGATTTACGACATGTTCCTCGGCGAGAAACAGCTTGGCCGCGCTTTCGATGAAGAGACTGGTTACCTGCAAACTTCCAAACAGAAGAAAGAAAGACTGGCGCAGCTTGAGCAACTGAATCGCAACAAGCGCGATCTCGATAGCAGCGCGCCGCGCGATGATGAAGCCCTTGCGAAGCTCGATGCCGCCATCGCCAGGCTCGCCGCTCTATCGGAGAGAAAGGTTTTCGACCTGGGCGGCATCGCTAAAGCGCAGGTGGATGTGCGCACCATTCCCGGTCAGCGCGGCCAGTCCCTGACCATTCGCGCCCAGTCGCCGGGCCTCAATATCGCCTACGAACACTGGCCTTTCCCGCTCACCGTGACGGGCGGCGAGTTGCAGATCAACTTGCCTGCAGTCAACGGCGAAGTCGTGCGCGTCGTCGGCATTGCACGCGGACTCGATGGCGGCGAAGTCGAAGTCAACGGCATCATGCGACCGCCCCTCGAACGCGGCAGGCCGCTGATCCCCGATATCAAACTCACCGCCAAGAAGCTCCCCATCGATCGCGCCTTACTCACTTCCATCCCCGCCTCTGACGCGAAGTTCATTGAGCAGATGGCGGTGCAGGGCGCTATCGATGTTGAGGGCCACGTCTTTAACGATGAGCAGCACAAGCTCGATTTCAAAATCGATGTCGTTCTCGCCGATGGCAAAGCACAACCGAACCTGGGCAACTATCCGCTGACCGATGTCGCTGCAAAGCTGACCATTCACAAACGCGGCGTCGATATTCATCGCATCGATGCACAACATGATGCCAGCAAACTTTCCATCATCGGCACTCCCGCTGCTGATGGCCGGTCGATGACGCTCGCGCTGCAAGGCCAAAAGATGACCTTCAGCAAGCATCTGCTCGATCTGATTCCCGATGGCGAACCTGCGAAAAAACAGATTCAGATTCTGCTCGAAGAGTACAAGCCTGAAGGAACCTTCGGCTTCACTCTCGATGACCTTCGCAAGACCGATGGCAAAACGCACTACCGCTTCAGACTCGAACCTGATGTACTCGACATCGTGCTCAATAAGCAAGTCATCGCGATGAAGAAGATGACCGGCTCCCTGCTCGTTACACCCAAGCAGGTTCACTTCGACAACCTGCGCGGCGACTTCGGCACCGGCCAGTTTCGACTCGATGGCGACATCGCCACGGGGGCCTCGCCTGCGTACGCGCTGAACTTCGATATCGCCGCAGACAGCTACTGCAAAGTCACGCAGTCGGTCTTGCCGCGCGGCGCCGCCCAAGCGATTGAATCACTCAAGCTCGAAGGCGCTTACCGCATTCGCGATGCAAAGCTCACCATTGATCCCGCTGCCATAGGCAAGCCCGCGATGCGCTTCGATGCGACGGTGGTGCTTGAAGATTCCAAAGCCATGGTCGGCGTACCCATAACGCAGATGTCCGGCGAGGTGAAAATTTCTCTCGCGGAACAGAAGCCCGGCGATCTGCCATCACTCGAGTTGCTGTTGGATGGTGTGCGACTGCGTGCCGCCGATCGCTGGATTGATCCGCTGACGGTTCGCATTGTCAGCGGCAATAAGCCGGGCATGTACGACATCACCAAACTCAGCGGCAACATTTACGGCGGCACGGTCACGGGCAAAGGCATGCTCTTTCGCCAGAACGATGCTGATCACTACAAGATGGAAATCGCCTTGCAGGAAGTGGCACTGGAGCCCTTCATCGATCCGACCAATCCCAAGCATGAGCCAACTGATCGCAAGGCATCGACGGAGATTCGCCTCATCGGCGACCAGGCCGCTCAAGGTGGCAATGAGCAGCAACCCAAGCCGCGCTCGCAGCCGATGGTCCGTCCCCAGTCCGGCATGCTCTCAGCCAGTCTCGCCATCGAAGGTGCCAGCAGTGATGCCAATTCCAAGCGCGGCCGCGGCGACCTGCGCATTCACGATGCCGCCATCTACAAAACACAACTGGGTATCACGCTGCTCGAACTGCTCAATCTCTCGGCCCCTGCTTCCAAATCTTTCGACAAAGTCGAAGCAACCTATCTCATCGATGGCGATCTCGTGCACCTGGACCGCATCAGCTTCGAAGCTCCCACGCTCACGCTCTCTGGCAAAGGCACGATGAAGTACAGCACGCTGGGCCTCGATCTGACTATGACCAGCGCCAATCCACGCGGCTTCGAACTGGGACCTGTCACCGATGTGCTGCGGCTGCTCAAAGATGAACTGGTCAGCATCAAAGTCACCGGCACGCTGACCGCGCCCAAGGCGAATGTGCAATCGTTCAAAGGCATCACCGGCGTCGTGGATGAAGTGATTGGCAAGCCCAAGGAAATCCGCCGCATCCTTCCGCCGGTGCGCGAGACGGAAGGCCGATGAATGATTGAACCCGCTGACACCGAGCCGCGACTCAACGAGTCGCGGACGCCCACGACTACGTGGGTGGTCATGTA
>CAZYQL010000089.1:14074-16931 GCA_964650055.1 uncultured Phycisphaeraceae bacterium
GAAGTGAATCAACAGCCTCGATGGGTGACGATGCAACGCACTGATCGAAAACACACCGCGCAATCATCACGCCTTCTGCATCGTTGACGTCCGCGACTCGTTGAGTCGCGGCTCAATGAAAACTTCAGCGCTGCGATTCCCCCACCACATCCAGCCACTGCGTCAGCGCAGCCGCATCGAGAATCGCTTCCGGGATCACCCCGCGCTGCGGCGCAACCAGTGACGGCTCCAGCAGCGGCAGCGTCGCCAGTACATCCGCGCTGTTCATGCGATGAAGCCAGCGGCGATTGGTCATCATCGATTCATCCTGCGGATCAGCACGCAGTGTGTCACTTGGCGAAAACGATGATGAATCTTCAGACTTCTTGTGCGATGCACTTAAGCGCAGATGTTTCACATCCGCCGCACTGAGATTCACCATCATCGGATCGCCAGGATCAGGCACATAACCATTGACGACAAGGCCCGCGACATCGCAGCCTGCGTCGCGCAGCAGCCGCACCGTCATGGCGGTGTGATTGAGCGTACCCAGCCCGGCACGCGTGACGATGACCACCGGATACCCAATCGCCTGAATCAAATCGAGCACCGTCACCTTCGGTTTACTTGGCGAGAGCGGCACGAGCAATCCGCCCACGCCTTCGATGAGCATCACATCATGCTCGCGATCAAGCAGCGAAAGACATCGCCCCAGTTCCTCTACATCGGGCGGCTGCCCCGCAAGCTCCGCCGCCACCGCCGGGGCCAGCGGCTTCGCATAACGAATCGGATTGATCACATCGAGCATCGCCCGGCAGTCCGCAAAATGCGCCAGCGCTTCGGCATCCTCACTCACCAATCCTTCGCGCTCTTTGCGGCAGCCCGAAGCAAAAGGTTTGCAAACACCCACGCGACGTGCGCCTTGCTTGCGCAATGCTGCGGCAATGGCGCAGGTGGCAACGGTCTTGCCGACACCTGTGTCGGTTGCGGTGATGAATAGGCCGGGCTTGGTTAATCGGGGAAGGCTGGAGAACATGCGGGAATCATAGGGATTACAGATGCCGTTTGTCTTGCCTTATCCGAGCCGGACTCTGTGAGTCCGGTCAGTCACGCGAAGCCTGTCCGCAGGCTGAGCGTGACTGTCGCGCCTTGCACGCAAGATAAAATTTCGACGACTTCTGCGCGAAGCGGTTCGCCTTGCTTACGCAGCGGCGAACCGACCGGGTTTGCAAAACCCGGCTCTGAAAAGGCAGTCGTGAGATATTCACTTGCCTTCAACCACTTCAAGTTCCACATCCTTGAAGCGCACTTCCATCGCATCGCCGATGTGCAGTTGCAGCGCGAGGTGGCCGCGTCTGGCGATCTTTGCATCGGTCAAATCGGCGCACAGTTGGCCATTGATCCACGTCTGCACACGAGAGCCGACGGCGCGAATTTCGTAATCGTTCCACTCATTTTTCTTCACGTATGCTTCGCCTGATTTATCCCACAAGGTGCCGCGTCCTTCGGACTCGACGAGTTTGCCCCACCACTGTTGCCCGATGTCCGCCTGCGGACCGCTGACGTGGCGATCGTCTTTCATGGCAGCGCGGAAGAAGATGCCGCTGTTGCCTGCGTCGCTGGTGAGTTTCACTTTGAGCTTGAGATGAAAATCGGTGACGACCATCTGGCTGACGAGGTAGCGATATTCCTTGAGGCCGCTGGATTTTCCGATGATTTCGCTTCGCTCAACTTTCCAATGCGCATCATCGCCCACCCAATTTGAAAGGTCCTGACCGTTGAAAAGACCCAGCGCGTTGTTGGCGGTGGCGAGCAGCGGCGTCTGTGAAGTGCTGGCCATGTAAGCGACGAAGTCGCGCAGCTCCGGCTCCTTGAGGTGATCGATCAGCCCTTGAGGCATCATGGAATTGTCGCTGAGTCTGCGCGAACTGATTTCGTTTTTAGGAGTGATGATGGAGCCACCGGTGGTCTTGAGTGTGACGGCGGAATCGTCTTCGCGTTCGAGGATGCCCACGATGATCTGATCATCTTCGGTGCGAATTTCGGTGGCCTGGTAATCCTTGCCGATGAGTGCGTTGGGATCGACGACGTTCTGGAGAAGGTAGTCGAGGTTGTTGCGGTTGGAGCCGGTGATATCGGGGCCGACCTTGCCGCCGGTGCCAAAGAGCATGTGACACTGCGCACAGGTCTGCGCGAAGATCGCCCGTCCACGCGGCAGATCAGGCTCGTAGGTTGAAGCCTTGCCGAGCATTGCCGTCAGTTCGACGATGCGCTTCTGCTTGTCGGCTGGCGTGTCGTTGACCTTGCCCCAGAGGTTCGTGATGGCGGCTTGAATTTTGTCATCCTTGATCAGGCGAAGCTGACGCACGGTGTCAGCGGGAACATCGCCGCGCGGAATCGCGCTGCTGCTGATGGCCGCAATCAATGCGTGTGCGTAGGCAGCGCGGGAAGCGAGCGTGCTCAGGGCCGCCTGCTTTTCGGGCAGCGAAAAAGTCTTGTAATTCTCGATAAGAACGGCGGGCGTCTTCGCATCGTCATAAGCCGCCAGCGCCTTGATGGCATCGGAGCGCAGCGCTTTGTCGGTGATGAGCGCGTGAAGAAGCGGGGCAAGATCAGCGGCTTTGGCGCTCAGGAGCGAATCGAGCGAACGCTTGCGGGCAGCAGCATCGGCTGCGCCATCCATCATGGTTTTCTTGTGCGCATCAAAGGCCGAGGCATCACCGAAGACGATGGCCAGTGACTGCGCCAGTTCGCGCACCTGAGCATCCTTGCTCTGCTTCAGCAGCTTGTAAACCTCCGGCCAGGCCTTGGGCATATCAATCTTGCGCCGCCCTTTGAGCGCATCATTGATGCCCTTGAGAATGTCCAGATGAAAGGA
>CAZYQL010000090.1:0-10554 GCA_964650055.1 uncultured Phycisphaeraceae bacterium
TCGCCATGAGATCGCCGTAGTACTGACTCACAGGAATGAAAGCATCGACATCCTTGCTTCGCGCCGCCGCCGTCGCCCATGCTTCATCTGTCCACTTGCCCATCGCATTGAGAAACGCATCTTCACCTTGCAGCAGACAAACGACAGGCACCTTAAACACTTCCTTGAGCCTGCGCGCCATGCCCACGAGTAGGCCGTTGGAAAGGCAAAGCACATCAGGCTTGGGCTGCGTCTTTAGCCAGTCGATGAGTTTTTCCAGTTCCTTCGCCTGCCGCCCTTCTTCGCCGCGCAGCATCGAAATCGTCATCGGGCCAAGCAATTTTGAATCAGTTGAGCCCGCCATCTTCGCTGCGAATTTGAGCATCCATTTCGAATTAAAGAGTCGATCCATCCAGCGCGGCGTATGGCGAAACAGAGAAAACTTCTGCTCCAGAAAAACGTTCACGCCGCCATAGAAAATCTCACTGTCCGCCTTCGCGCCATCGCCATCAGTCACAAACGGCAGATAGAGCGGCACAAGCAACGTCGAGTGCCCCATGCGGCGCATCGCCTTGACGACAGCATGGTCACGAAGACAAGTGCCGCAGTGAAAGCTGCCGGTGCCGGGGGTGAGCTGGACGATGTTCATGGGATTAGCAGTCAGCAATCAGCGGTCAGCAATCAGCCAGAAAAAGACGAGCGATTCAAACGAATCAACCTCCTTCATACGATGCAACCAGCCTCATACCATCCACCCGACTTACGCCAGGTTGAAGGCTCAAAGCTGAATGCTGATGGCTGAATGCTGACAGCTTTTCACGCCACCGTCTGCTTCGCCAGCGGCAAGCCATATGGAATCGCATCAGGCACGTTCTTCGCAAACTCTTTGACCGCAGTAAACAGTTCGGTGTAATCGCGAAACAGATCGCCGATGAGGCAATCGGTGACATCAGCACGCAGATGCGGGCTCTTGCGAAGGACCTGCGAGAAGCTGAACTCGTGATCGTAGAAGGCATAGACGAGTTGCCGCATCGACTCGACGCCTTGCATGAGAGTCTTGGCGTAATCGTCGAACATCTTCGCGGAGTAATCGCCTGCTGTCAGTGCTGCATCAATCGCATCACCTGCCAGTTCGCCGGACTTGAGCGCGATGAATACGCCGGAGCTAAAGACGGGATCGAGAAACTGAAACGCATCACCGATGAGCACGAGTCCATCCTTGGCAGCATGGCGGGTGCGGTAAGAATATTCATTGACCATGCGGTACTTGTCGATCACCTTGCCGGTGGAAAGGTGGTCCTTGATCCACGCGTTCTGTTCGACCATCTGCCAGTAGATCGTCTCCAGGTCGTTGCTGTCGCGCTGAAGATATTCGCGGTCAGCAACGATGCCGCAGCTCACCACATCATCAGGCAGCGGGATGTACCAGAACCAGCCTTTTTCGGGGACATAAGCCACAGTCGTCGCGCCTTCATCGAGGCCCGGATCGCGCTTGGCGCCTTTGAAGTAATTCCACAGCGCGACTTTGTTGAGGTACGGATCGCGCTCGCGCCAGTCATGGCGCACAATGGAAAACGCATCACGGCCAGAAGCATCGACTGTCATCGGCGCAAAATATTCCACTGGCTCTGCGCCCTGATGCGAGACGCGCACGCCAATGACCGCGCCATCTTCGTTGTGAATCAATTCTTTGACGGCAGCTTCCTCAATGCACAGCGCGCCCTTTTCACGGGCGTTGTTCATGAGCATGTTGTCGAAATCCTGCCGCCACACCTGCCAGGTCTGCGAGCACTCGTGCTCCATGTGCTGGAAGAAATAGAACGGCTGCGACATCTTGCCGTTAGGCCGAACAAACTGCACACCATATTTTTTCGGATAGTTTGAAGCTCGCAGCTTGGGGATCATGCCGATGCGTTCGAGCGTGAAGTAGGTGAAAGGGATCAGCGACTCGCCGATGTGATAGCGCGGGAACTTTTCCTTTTCAAAGACGATGACCTTGCGCCCCTTCATGGCGAGGATGGCGGCAGCCGTGGTGCCCGAAGGCCCGCCGCCGACGATGATGGCGTCGTAGTGGTTGGCGTCTGCTTTACTGTTTTGCGTGCTGGCGACCATGGGATTCCTCATATGTATGTATGCGTACTATACCACATCGACACCCTACGCAGCAAGCGAAAACTCGGCAAATGAAAAGCGGTGTTCAGCGGCCATACTTCACAGTTCGACTCGTATTCATTCATACCCCGACGGCTCGCGGACTCGCCATCGGGCTTGGTTTTACTGACTTCTGACCTCTGACCTCTGAGCTCTGACCTCTGACCTCTTCCTCTCACGGCGGCAAAATCTCCACCACTTCCGCCAGCGGCTGATTCAATTCATTGAAGAGCACATTGCGGCGGCCGTACAACGTTTGCGATCCATTGAGGCTCAGTGTTTCATTGATCAGGTCATCCGACTTCACACGCAGATAAGCCACCGGTCGGCTGCTGTGCGTGATGCCATCTTCATTGAGGATGGTGCCCAGCGGCCGTTTGCCTTCGCAAATATGCTGACGCGCTTCTTCCGAAAAAAGATTGAGATTAATGCGGATCGCCCCGAACTCAACAGGCTGATCTGTCTCATCGAGCAGCAGCGCCACACGACGAGAGAGCCAGCCATCATCGCCCAATCGTTTGTCGAAAAGTTTGAGCGAGATGCGGCTCTTGTGAAACCTTTCCAGCGTCGGCGTCATGTCGCCATCGTGCACAAGCAATTGCCGATACGGCTGCGGCATCGCGTTGCCTTCAATGCGCTCAATGAAAGGCAGCGACCGCCCTTCCGCCGAGTAAAACTCATCAAGCGGAAAAAACAGATCAGTCGTGGATCGCGCAGCCATCGTCATTTCCAAATTCCTTCCCGCGCAACCCGAACCGATCGCCACGAAAAAGCACAAAAGCCACAAGTTGAATGACACATTTGATTCATATCGATTCGCGAATGCCTGATCGGATCATTGACCACAGATGAACACAGATGAACACAGATAAAGGCAGATGGAACTGTCGCTGCTCCCGTTTAGCCGCGGAGCAAAGGTCCGCGGCGCTCCGCGTGGCCACCGATTGTCGACGTCTACGCCACTCTCCAATTCCTTTCTGAATCCCTGCCTTCATCTGTGTGCATCTGTGTCCATCTGTGGTTCATCACTGCCCCTCACACAATCCGATCCGTCTGATGCTGGGGAATGAAAAAACCATGCAGCAGACGATCAACCTGTAGCAAACCATCGCGCGTGAGCACAATCGCATCAGGCTCAATGTTCGCGCACCCTTCGCTCACATAACCGCGCAGCACTTGTTCATATCGCACTGCAGGATCGATGTTGTATTTCTCTTTGAAGTAAGATCGCTTGATCGAGCCAAGTTTCAGTTGCAAAATAAACTCGCGGATGAACTTTTCCTCATCGTTCATCGTGTACGCACGGAACACAGGCGACTCGCCCTTTTGCACGCGCTCCACGTACTTGTCGATGTTTGCTTCGTTCTGATAGTGCGTGCCATCGATGATGCCAAAGCTGGAGACGCCCAGGCTCAGCATGTCGGCTCCGTGCCACAGTTCATCGCGATAGACAAACTTCACCTTGCTGGGGTCCTTCACAGCGGTGTAGGCGCTGGTGACGGTGTAGCCATGTTTTTCAAGTTCGCCAAAGGCATAGTTGACCCACTGCCGTTTGGTGTGCCAGTCGGCCACAGGGGCGACAATATCGCCGCCGGCTTTCATGTTCTGGTAGATCGTGGTGTTGAAGGGAATCTCCATCTGATAGATGGTGACGCATTCGGGATCCATCTCGATGGTCTTGCGAACTGCTTCCTCCCATTTCTCCTGCGTCTCGTTGAGCATGCCTGCGATGAGATCGATATTGATCTGTTTAAAGCCGACAGCTCGTGCGGTTTCGTAAGCCTTGTAGGTCGCTTTGGAATCGTGAGCGCGGTTGTTGCTCTTAAGGATTTCATCATCGAAATGTTCGACGCCAAAGGACAGACGCGTCACGCCGAAGTCGATCATCGCCTGAAGCTTTCGCTCATTAAGCGTGCCCGGCTCACCTTCAAACGCGACTTCTTCCATCTCATCCCAAGGCAGCAGTTTCTTCATGCCATCGGTGAGATAGAGCAGTTGTTCGGGTGAAAGATACGAAGGCGTGCCGCCGCCGAAGTAGATGAACTTGGGCTTGCGTCCGCCGATGAAAGGCTTGTCAACATACGTCGCCATCTCCGCGAGCACTGCATCAAGATAATCCTTGATTGCCGCGGCATTGCGATCGGTATAGACCTTGAAATAACAGAAGTGACAACGCTTGCGACAGAAGGGAATGTGCACATACATGCCCAGCGTGCGATCCGGCGCGGGGGCACGATTGGCAGCGGCTTCCACTTCGTTCACATATTCCGGTTTCCAGAAAGAGAACGGCGGATAGTTGGAGACAAAATAATTGCCTGCCGTCGTCTTGTCCTTGTCGGATGCAGGCATTACTGGCAGAGTTTGGGTGGACATTGGGAAACTCCAAGATACAAGGCGAAAAGGCGGGAAAATTAATCAATAGGTATTAGGCAATGGTCAGTTGTTAAGTGCCAGACGTTGTTGACATTGACCATTGCCTAATGCCTATTGGCAAATTCTTCTCCCCTCTCCTACTTCTCATCACCAAACGCATACAACGAACCATCGTCACTACCGATGAGCATCAGCCCATCGATGACCGCAGGTGAACCTGCGACGGGCTGACCGATTTCGTAGTTCCACACTTCAGATCCATCGGCCAGATTGAGCATATACACACGGCCATCATCGCAGCCGATGACCGCACGATCGCCGACGATCACGGGTGAGCTATTGAACTGGCCGCGCGATTTGAATTCCCATTTCGCTTTGCCGTCTGCTTTACTAATGAAATGCACGCGGCGATCCTGACCACCAAAGAGCACGTGATCTTTCGTCAGAGCAGGCGAACCCATGAAAGGAAAATCGCGCTGACCAAATTGCCAGACGATTCGTTTTTCTTTGAGATCGACGTAGATGAACTTGTTGCCGTGGTGTCCGAAGAAAACTCTGTCACCATCGACGGCGGCTGTTGCTGCAATGTAATCGGTGATCTCCACTTCGCTGACTTTCTTGCCATCAGCCACGCTGATCACATGCACGAGACCATCGCAACCTCCGAAGATGACCACGCCGTTGCCGACGGCGGGAGCACCGTTGATGATGTTGCCTGTTTCGTATTGCCAAATCTTTTTGCCGGTGACCGCATCGAGGCAGTACATGCGTGAGTCATTACTGCCCACCAGAATGTGTGTGGATTTACCATCGGTGGACTTCACGAAATTGGGAGCAGCGGTGATTTTGTCCTGTGTCTCGAAGGCCCACTCCATCTTGCCGGTCTTGGCATCGAGGCAATAGAAGTTGCCATCCTGTGCGCCGAAGTAAACGCGGCCATCGACGTAGCATGCCGATGCTTCGATGGGGTCGTTGAATTTCTTTTCGTTTTTGCCCGCATCTTTGGGGAGCGGGCCGTCGATGGTGGAGAAGGACCAGACTTTGTTGCCGGTTGCGAGATCGATGGCGTAGAAGCTGCCGTCGGCAGAGCCGATGAAGGCGCGGCCATCGGCGATGATCGGTGTCGCCTTGATAGCACCTTCGGTTTTGAAGCGCCACTTGAGCGTGAGCTTGTCGCCGAGTTTGGCGTGAGAGAGTCCGGTCTGCGACCGGTCGCCGCGCGCAAGTGGCCAAGTGGTCGTCGCTGAAACAGCCGGGGCACCAGCCTTGACCTCAGCTGCATCCGCAACAATTTTCGGTTCGCTTTGCTGGCCACAAGACATCGTCGCCATCACGCTCAACGCCATCATCGCGGCGGCGACTGGCATGGTCAGTGAAGTACGAAGCATCATGAACCTTCCTGTGAAGAACAACCGAGGCGAACCATGAACGACATGTCACGTCCGACGCATATTCTACCTGTGCGTATTAATTGAATCCAGCCTCCACGCCTGGAAGCCGAAAGAAAAGGCAGATTTCAGAGAATCAAAGAATTTCTACGCGGAAAATGACGAATTATCACCGCTTTCATCAGTCGCCTTCGCGGCTGGCCATCGCACCGGCGAAGAGGCTCTCAAAATCTTTGGCCGTGGCCTTGCGCGGATTGAACGTGGCGGTCCACTGACCGGCAGCTTCGGTGGCCAGCGTGGTGATGCTCGCATCCTCGACGCCGCAGTCGCGGGCTGAGCGCGGAATGTTCGCCCTGTTCAGAAGTGACTCCACGCGCGCCACCAGTGCATCAACCGCTTTGTGCGCGTCGTCGCCGTTGTCAGCCAGTCGAGCGGCGCGGGCCAGGTCTTCATAAGCACGAGCAGCGGCGGGAAGTACCGCATTGAATCGCATGACATGCGGGAGCATCAGCCCCACTGCTCTGCCATGGATCACGTTGAAGTGCGCGGTGAGCGGGTTGGCTGCCGAGTGTGCAGCGCCGAGCATGGAAGACTCGATCGCCAGTCCGGCAAAAGCAGCACCGAGCTGCATGCGGCCGCGCGCTTCGATGTCGTCAGGTTGCTGAAGCACCAGATCGAGATTGGATGCGATGAGTTTGAAAGCTTCACGCGAATAGAGCGTGGAGATTTCGTTGCGCTTGGTGGTGACAGCGGTTTCAATCGCATGCG
Source organism: uncultured Phycisphaeraceae bacterium (assembly GCA_964650055.1). Classification (GTDB taxonomy): domain Bacteria; phylum Planctomycetota; class Phycisphaerae; order Phycisphaerales; family Phycisphaeraceae; genus JTS-RE9. The sequence continues at coordinate 6,660 of CAZYQL010000090.1, forward strand.
CCAGCGCATCGATGCCGGTGTCCGCGGTGACCTGGCGCGGCTGCGTCAGCGTGAGTATCGGATCAAGCAGCGCAACAGCGGGTGCAGCCTTGGCATCACCGCATGCCATTTTCTGATGTGAGTCAGCATCGGCAATGAGGGCGAAGGATTGACACTCGCTGCCGGTGCCTGCGGTGGTGGGCACGGCAATCATGGGGAGCATCGGCTTGGTCGCCTTGCCCACGCCCCAGTAGTCGCGCATCTGCCCGCCGTTGGTGAGCAGAAAGTTGCACCCTTTGGCGGTATCCATCGAGCTGCCGCCGCCTAAGCCGATGATCAGATCGATGTCGTGAGCACGGGCGACAGCGAGGCATTCATTGACATCAACGGTGGTGGGATTTTCGTGGACCCGATCGTAGATCGCGACGGAAACACCCGCAGCTTCGAGAAATTCCGTCGCATGCTTTGCGTGGCCGACTTTCACAATGCCCTGATCGGTCACGAGCAGTGCCCGCGATCGGCCCAGTTGTTTGGCAAGTTCGCCGATGCGACCGAGTGCTCCCGCACCGAAGACGATGCGCGTGCGGGCCGGGTAATCAAAGCCAATCAGACCTGTCATCATGCGAAGATCAACGGATGAGCGGGCGAAATTCTTTCCACGTCCGCGATATTGTCACCAAGAAAAGTAAGGTAACGATTGGGTGTCGGGGTCGAGCTAAGGATTGCGCGAACTCAGCACAATCAAAGAGCGAAGCCGCGAGCGGCTTTAGTAGACGCCTTCGATGATTTTCTTTTCGCTCGCGCCAAACGGGCGCACATCGCCGACGCCATCCCAGGGCAGACCATCAATAGGCTGGCGACGAATCGCTTCATCGCGCTCCAGGAAGCGCGGCACGAAAAACTCGCGCGTCAGTGTCGTCAGTTCCACTCGGCCCCATTCGTCATAGCCCACGCTCTTGGTCGTCTCTTTCGGATCGACTATGCGAAGCACGGCGCGAGGCTGCGGAGCGTAGTAGGTGATGCTGTAATTTTTCTTCGCGAAATCAGGATCGCTCACGGCCAGGCCCATGAGCGTGTTGCCATAAGTAGGCACGAAGGAAGTTTTATTTTCGAGAACTTCTTCACAGAGAAATCGCACATTCTGCGGCGTCATGCTGGTGCCGCCGCAGAAAATGCCTTTGATGCCCGCATCGGGAATGTTGATCAGTTCACCGATGGATTCGAGCAGTTTGGGCGTGGTGAAGATGCACTGAATCTTGCGATGCTTGAGGATCGTCACAGCCTGCTCAGCGACGTGTTTCTGATAATCCTTGGCGACATCGGTCTGGCCTTTGCCCAGGACGCGCTTGACGAAACGCGGATCGAGATCGACGAAGTAAGCAGGGCCGCCGCGATAGTTGGCCAGGTGTTCGATGGCCAGGCGCAGACGGCGCGGGCCAGTCGGGCCGACCATCAGCCAGGAGGCACCGCGCGGGAAGATGTCGTCGCCGTAGCGATCGGAGAATTCTTCATAATCGACTTTGTAGTCATCCCAGCCCACGCGCTGCTTGGGCATGCCGGTGGTGCCGCCGGTTTCAAAGACATTAAAGGGGCGACTCTTGAGCGGCTGGGGCACCCATACTTCGGGCTGTTCATCGCGCAGCCATTCATCTTGAAAGTGCGGGAAGTTTGCAATCAGCGCATCAAAGCAATCGACCTTGGCGACCGGATCAAAGCCTGCGCTCTTTTTCCAGTTGAGCCAGAAGGGAGAGCCGGTGTCATCGCTGAAGTGCCACTTGATGATGTCGCGCACATGGGCGTCGAGTTGCGTCTTCGCTTCTTCTGCGGTCTTGGCGGGCACGGTGCGTTTGGAGAAGGATGGGAGTGCGGTGGCGGTGGTCATGGGTGAAGTAGCTCCGACGAGTCACATGGCTCTGGTCAAGGCCGCGGCGAAACGGATTGGAAATTGAGGAAGAATCATTCCGCAGGCAGGAAGAAGCGATCGACATGCTCCTTGGGCGGCGGCGAGGTCAGCAGCGACACACCGATCAGCGTCACTGCGGAGATCACGAAGATCACGGCGGCGGGCATCATACCCAGCACCAGATATTCACCGGTGCCAGGATCCATCTTGCCAAGGTAGCTGGTGTCCTTATAGACGATGTCATCAATGAAGAAGACCGTCCATGATGCACCCGTCATCACCACGCAGGCGAGCGCCCCAGCCCGGGTCACACGACGCCAATAAATCGCCGCGAACACCAGCGGGAAGAGTGCCCCGAAGCCGGTGAAACACCAGACGCCCAGATCAAAAACATGCCGGGGCGGAAACAGCGAAAGGATGTACGTGATCGTCACAATCGCGATGATGAACAGTCGGCTGATGAGCAGCTTCTGCTTGTCCGAGAAGCGATCCTTCTTACTCATGTGTACCACAACATCGGTGGTGAACATCGTGCCCAGACAGACAAACTGCGAATCGAGGCTGGACATAATTGCCGCCAGAACACCGGCAATGAGCACACCCGTCAGCAGCGGCGAATGCACCAGTTCATCCACCATCCGGCCAAGCACCGCGTTGGAGTTGATCGTGCCATCAGGCAGCTTGGGCAGCACGAGACCGCCCGATGCAAACAGACCAGCGGCCCAGATGCCGATGAGGATGCAAGGCACCCAGACGATCATGATGAAGATCGGATGCGCCACCACGGTGAGGCGAAATGTCTTGGCGCTCTTGGCGGTGAGCCAGTGCTGGAAGAGATGCGGGAACATGCCCACTGAGAGCGGGACGAACAGGTACGTGAAAAACTGCGTGTGCGTAACCTTGCCTTCGCGGGCCAGATGGCCGGGGCTGTGTTCCGCAACGATCTTGCCAGCTTCGCTCAGACCGCCCATGCCTTTGGCGATCAGCAAAAACGCCACGACACCGGTGACCATGAAGACGAGTGTCTGAAACGTGTTGGCCCAGGTCGCGCCGCGCACACCACCGACGAAGACGTAGTAGAGCACCACCAGGCTGACTACCAGACCCGAAAGCCACTGCGGCACCGCGCCCTGCGTGGAGGCAAAAGTTTCGGGGAACATGTTCATCGTCACCGCACGCACCACCGCGCCGGCGCCCAGCAGGCCGATGAGAATGTATGGAATCACAAGGGCAACAAGCACAGGGAAAAGAATGTAACCCAGCAAATTGGACTGATAGCGATCGCGGAAAAACTGCACCTGCGTCATGTAGCCGTAGCGTTTGCCCAAGGCCCAGAGCTTGATGCCTATGAGGAAAAATATCGCCGAGTGAATTAGCCCGGACCACGAAGCCATCAGGCCGTACACACCGATACCCAGATCAAAGCTCTTGGCGGTCGAGCCGATCATCGCGAAGGCGGTCATCGTCGTGCCGAAGATGCTCATCAGCAGCAGCACGGGACCGATGGACCTGCTGGCGGTGAAGAAATCCGAACTGGTACCGCGAAACGATCGGCTGCTCAGATAGCCCATCGCCAGCAAAATGCCCATGTACGCGATGATCACATATAGAGGGACGTAAGACACTTCGCGCGGTGCCTGTGCAAGGAGGACGAGACTGTTCACTTCTTGTCTCCTTGCAAAGCAGCAGGATTCGAAGCGGAAGGTCCATCAAACTCATCGGCCCATTCCTCAATGTGCGTCGGCCAGGCGATTTTCATCGTGGTCGCCCACAGCACTGCCGAGGCAATGGAGAAGAGCATGTGATACAGAAGGCCGATGGGCATGAATCCCATCACCAATGTCTGATCATTCCAGAACCAGAAATCATGATGCAACAACGCGACGATGATCGTAATGACCGCCATTACGCGCACTTTCTTTTTATAGCTCGAGGTGGTTGGCATCAAGGGGGTCTCGGGGGAAGGAAACAGGAAACAGGACAGGAGACAGGGAACAGGAGACAGGGAACAGG
>CAZYQL010000090.1:10654-16898 GCA_964650055.1 uncultured Phycisphaeraceae bacterium
GACAAGGGGAAAGGGGACAAGCGATGGGGCATCAACCAAGGACAATCGATTGATTACGGTCGCCTGTCGCCTGTCTCTTGTCCCCTCTCCCCTGCCCTCATTTACTTCTTTTCATCCTTCTTCTCTTCGATTGCGTACAGGTGTGAACTGGTGCCGATGTAGAGAACGCCGTTGGCGTAGATCGGGGATGAGAAAACGGAGCTGGGCATTTCCACTTCGACGAGCAGGCTGTCAGTGCGGCTCTTATCGAGCTTGGTCTTTTTGCCGGTCTTGTCGGTGACGGTGACAACGCCGCCCTGAAGCTGCGTGCTGATCTCGCCGCCGAATTCTTCAGCGAGTTTCTTCATGCCTTCGATGTGGAACACATTGACGATGCCATCTTCGTTGCCGATGTAAACCTTGCCATCAGCGACGAGCGTGGAGCCCCAGATGTGGGCGAGCGAATCGTGCTTCCAAAGAAGCTTGCCGGTCTCTGCATCAACGCAGTGAATCCAGCCCGCGTAGTCGCCGACGTACACCAGGCCCTGATCGATGGAGACTGTCGAGATCGAACGGTTGATTTTCGGATTGGTGTCCTTGCTGTCCCGAGTCGCACCGTAATCCCAGATCACACCATCCTTGCTGATGTCGCCGGTCTTGGTGGCATCGATGCACAGCAGACGGCCGACGCCTTCGCCGTGCTCGGGATCCTGACCGATGGCGATATAGACGCGGTTCTTGTAGTAGACCGGCGTCGAAATGAATTCGCTGGGGCCATCGGGGCGGACATACTTGATCGGCTTGCCCGCTTTATCAAAGCGATAGGTCGGCAAGTTGCCATCGCAGCGCCAGACTTCCTTGAGCACCATGAACTCGGGATCTTCTGGATCTTTCACGGGGGTGACTTCAAACGCATAAACGATGCCATCGGGGCCGGCGAAGAAAACCAGATCGCGGCCATCGACGTTGCCAAGTGTTGGCGAAGACCAGCCGCCGTGCATGATGCGGAAGCCCATGCCAGCGATTTCTTCGCCTGCGAGTTTGCCGGTCTTTTTGTTGAGGACGACAAGCGACGGGGCTTTGGGGTTGGGGATATTCGTGTGCGACCAGTCCACGCCGTTGGATGTGGAGACAAAGAGCAGATCGCCGACGACGAGCACGCTGCTGCTGGTGATGTTGTGCGGGAAGGTGCCCAGTTCTTCGCCCATGTCGAAACGCCAGATGATGTCAGCATCGGTCTTGGTGATTTCGATGGGCGGGCGCGGCGTGTTGAGGCCGACCTGATATTTGCCTTCGTTCTGGTAGCCCTGATTGCCATCAGCTTGGCCGTTGACATCGAGGCAGATGACTTCGAAACGGTTGGTGGTGATATAGACGCGATCGCCATCGATGGTGGGCGAAGAAGCGATGCCCAGATATTCCCAGTCGCCGACTTTGCCGGAGCCGATTTTCGGAACGGTCAATTGCCAGAGAAACTTGCCGGTCTTTTCATCGAGGCAGTAGAGCAGCGAGTGATCGCCTTGATAGCGTTTGTCGCGTGGCGAGTCGTTGTTGGTGCCCAGAAAAATGCGGCCGCCTGCGATGGTGGCGTTGCCGTAGGACTGTGAGCCGAGTTTGGTGACCCACTTGATGTTCTTGGTGGTCTTCATGTCGGTGTTGCCATCGTCATCGCGCTCACCGGCTTCCCAGGTGACGGGCACATAAGTGGCGTTGGGTGCCACCATGTTGCGCGAATGATCACGGCCCCACATCGGCCAATCCTGAGCCATGACGGGAACCGACACGAGTGATACGAGAAGAAAGGCAGATCGAATTTTCATGGTGAAGGTCTCCACTTTGTAATTCTGAGCGAATGTAAAAGACTCAAGCAATCTTAGAACGCAACATGCTCACTTGTTCTGCGTCACGCTGATGTTGTCGAAGTAAACGCGGAACTTGCCGTTGATAGCGAAACCGTAGAGGCCCGGCGAGCCTTGCGTGTGAGCATTGGCAACGTTGACTTCCATGGTCCACGCCTCGGGTTCTTGAGCGCCTTTGTCCCACGCCTTGACGCGGATCACGCCGGTGCCGTCGTCGTTGACATCGACACGGGTCTTGAGCGTGTACCACTTCTTCGCGTCAATCCGAAACGGCACCATCTCCGCAAGGCGATCGATGTTGCTCGATACTTCGATCTGCTGATGGTTGCCTTTAAGAACGATTGCATACCGCTGATGCAGCACGCCGATGTCCGAAGCCAGGCGGCGGTTGCCATCGGTGCGCACATCGACCTGCATCGTGTAGTTGTGCAGCGATTCATCTTCAATAAAAGTTTGTGCGCGCTGAAGGATCAGACGATCGAGCGTCTTAGCCAGCACCTTGTTGCCATCAAGCTCGCGAATCTCCCACGAAAAACGCGCCCTGATCCATGCCAGCGGCGGGTACGCAAACTTGCTCGGCTTGCCATCGGCTTCCGTCTCTTCTTCATGCTCGACGCTCAAGTCGAAACTCTCAAAGTCTTCCTTATAAGGCAGGCCGCCCAGCACGCGACCTCGTACGAATCCCGTGAGATTGCCACTGGTGCCCTTGAGCGAACCAGCGGACATCTTCGCATCAGCACCCGTCGTAAGCGTGCCATCGGGATTGATCTTCACATCCATCTTCGACTTGACTTTCGCCGTCGGCGGAATGAAGTAATCCCAGGTCACATTCTGCACTGTGCCCACGACGTGCCCATCAGCATCGACGGCGCGCACGCGAAACTGCTGCGTCTCGCCGGGGTGCATCACGATCTCCGCAGGCACCGGCTGAAGCTTCACAGGAGCGCCCGCCTTGAATGTAGGCATCGCAGGCCAGACCGGCGATTCATCTTTTTCGCGCTTGCTGCCAAAGGCGTGCAGACCTTGCGTGGTGGAGACGTAAACCTTGCCGTTCCAGATCGCTGGTGCACCGAGCATGTTGGCATCGAGCTTGACGCGCGAGAGTTCCACAGGGCCTTCATCGGTGGCCTTCATGATGACGAACGTGCCGTTGTTGAAAGGCACATAAAGTTTGCCATCGCCATACACCGGCCCTGCGTGAATCTGATCAGGAGCGATTTTCTTTTCCCAGTATTTCTTGCCCGTCTTGGCATCGAAGCACAGAAGAACGCCGATTTCCGAAGTCATAAAGATGCGATCACCCACAAGAATCGGCGAGCTGGTAAAGGCCGCCACTTTGTTGCGCCAGATCACTGCAGATTCTTCCAGTGCCGGTGCCCCAGGCTTGCCCGGCTCAGCAGGAATGCCCTTCGCATCGATCTTCAGTTTCGTAATCGCGCCCTGCTCTGAGCCATAAGGCGATCCGGGTGGCTGCTCCAAACCATGCAGCGCAATGACGCCATCGCCATGCACCAGCGTCGATGAACCGATGCCACCCACGCAGAACTGATAGCGCCAGATCGCCTCGCCTGTGAGTGCGTTGATGCAAACGACATTGCCATCACCGGTGCCTGCGAAGAACACGCGTTTGTTGCCATGCGTGATCACGAACGGATGCGAAACCGAGCTGTCCTTCAGGAACGGCGGGCCCACACCAGGCGTCGTCGCCCAGACCAATTCACCCGTGCGTTTATCAAACGCATAGAAGCGATCATTGGGCGGGCCATCGCTGCCCCAGTTGTTGGTGACGCCGCGTGCGATGAGCAGATCGCCCTCAATCACCGGCGCGCCTGTGCGACCGTTGGGATAAGTATTTCGGCCATAGCGTTCACCCATCGAAACGTTCCACACCACTTTGCCTTCGGGGGTGAAGCAATACAGGATGCCGGGGGTAGAGAGGTAATAGACGTTGCCGGTCTCGGGATCGACAGCCGGCGCACCGATGGAATAGCGATCGTAAACCACATCAGAAACGAAGTCGCTGAGTTTGAATTTCCACTGCTCTTTGCCGGTCTCTGCATCGAGGCAGAAAAGTGCTTCCTGCAACTCGAATTTTTCACCTTCATAGCCGATGCCGAAGAGTTTGCCGTTGGCGATGACCGGCGTGCCGCGCATCTTGATGGGGTAGTGCCAGAGGTCGTTCTTACCGCCGATTTCCCAGGTGTCAGGAAGATTTTTCTCATCGCTGGTGCCGTTCTGATGTGGGCCGCGCCAGGCGAGCCAACCGCGAATTTCAGGCGCAGGTTTGGAAGCCGGCAGCGGCGTGATGATCGGGCCTTCTGCCTTGACTGCTGCTGTGACTTCCGTCTTCTTGGCCGGCGTCTCATCCTTCACGGTCACAGAAGCGGGCGGCTTGGTTTCAGCGGGCGCGGTGACCTGCGTCGAAGTGGCGGGCGTGGCGGGCGTGGCGGGCTTGCTGGTGTCAGCGGTCTTGACTGGATCGGAACTGCAACCGGCGAAATAGATCGAGCCGCTGCAAAGCAGGAACAGAGCGAGGAACAAGGAAATTCGTTTCATGGCGAGCTCACCTGATAAGTCGGCAGACGGATCGACGAGAGTCGTTACAATCCTGCGATCACCTGACAACACTGGAAAAAGCGTTTCATACCTACACGTACAATCTATTTGGCACAGTATAGCATGTCAGAACGAAAGGCAACCCGAAAATCATCCGCCAATGCGAGCAAGTCTGTCGCTGACACTTCCTCCAGTAAGGAGAAGCTCAGCGAAGCCGCCGCCGCTGCTGAGGATCACGAACTCGATTCGCCCAGTCGGCGCCGGTTGCCTCCCCTGCTTCGGCTGGCGTGGTACAGCTTGAATCAGGCGTTTCGCCGTCGCATCAATGATCTGGGCATCACGCCCGATCAGTTCACCATTCTCCGCTGGCTGACGGAATGCGATCCCCAGTGGCCCACGCAGCGCGAACTGGGCGCGATGATGGCGAGCGATCCGAACACCATCACCAGTCTGCTTCGGCGAATGGAAAAAGCGGAAGTCGTCATCAGGCAGCCACACGAAACCGACCGCCGCGCTAATCGCATTCAGATCACCGCAGCGGGCAAACGCATCTATTTCAAGGCCAGGCAAATCGCCATCGACCTGCAAACGGAAATCCTCGCGCCGCTAAGTGAAACCAAACGCGATGAGTTTTTTCAGTTGCTCGATGTCGTCGCACAGTCATGCAGGCAGTCGCTGGGCGGAACGCCCGTTGAAACGGATGATGAGTGAGTGCAGCGGCTATGACATTTCGCTTTCACTCTCAAGCAGTGCGGCAACGCGCTCAAGCGCCGCGACCGTGAAGATGATCGGGTAAAGTTTTTCGTAATACCACAGCTTCGCAAAATAGAACCCGATGGGTGAAGGCGGAAAATTCGTGCCTCGGGCCGTGTGCTCAATGAGCCAGTGAACGCCGCGCACAATCGCCGCTTGCGGCGTAGCGTCGTTCAGCGCAGCAACTAACCCTTCCACCGCCAGCGCCGTTTCTTCAATGGACGCATGCCTCGCATGATCGCCGCCCCATCCGCCTGATTCATGTTGCGCATGATTCATCCATGCGACAGCTTTGCTCTTCACTTCAAAATGGAGCGCCGGACGACGCGGTGATGAGCGAAGCCGCAAGCGGCAAGGGACATGGAAACGAAACTGGTCAGCGGAGTTGCTTCGAGAAATCCGCCATGCGGAGGTTGAATGGTTTCGAGCAATCGCATCACGCGCTTACGGGTGAGCCATCTTGCAAGACGTGCGATTGGATTCCATGATGGGCGGTGGTGATGCCGCACGAGGCCGATGGCGATAAGTGCGGGCAGCGCGTAGCTGACGACTTGGAGATTCAGGAGCTTGAACCACGAGCGAGGAAACGCAGCGAATTCAAAGGGCAATTGCTTGACCCATTTCCAGGTGGCGCGATCATCAGGCGAACCGAGTCTGCCGCACAGGGCGCACATGGTGAGGATCGGCACGCTGAAGGTGCGATCCTTGCCGTAGCGTTTCATCACCGCTTCAACGAGATCGCTCACTTCCAGCGAACCAGCGTACTGCGCGAGCCAAGATTCGCAGTGAGCAATCGCAGAACGCGCAGCGAGGACGCTGCGGCTACTAACGAGACCCAGCGCTGCCCAGACGAGCATGGTGGTGCTGATGTTGGATTTGCTTTTATCGGTGTCGCTCCAGCCGCCATCTTTATTTTGATTCACTTCAAGCCCATGCAGTGCCCTCCCCCAACCCCTCCCCAAGGCAGGGGAGCTCAAGGCACGGCACAAGCCTTTACATGCGATTGCACTGCGCACGAACATCACAATTGGCATTAAGCAGCTTAATGAACGCACCAAAATATTTTCCGTTGTCATGAAAAGTGCGGCCGCTCACGA
>CAZYQL010000091.1:0-16868 GCA_964650055.1 uncultured Phycisphaeraceae bacterium
GTTCTGAGTTCAATGTTCTGAGTTCAATGTTCTGAGTTCAAAGTTTTCAGATCGTCAACTGGGGCCGCAACTCAGAACTTTGAACTTTGAACGCGCAACTTCTTTTCATTTCGCATCTCCCACTTCCTCACCATTCCCAACACCGCAGGCATGACGAACCAGCAGGCGAGCGTCGTCAGCGCGATGCCTGTGGTGAGCACGAAGCCCAGGCTCGATACGCCGCGATGGCGGGCGAAGATGAGCGTGGCGAAGCCGAGCACAGTGGCGAGATTGGTGATGGTGATGCCCTTGCCGGTGCCTGCCGCCAGACCCAACGGCTGAGCATCGGGTGAATGGCGGAAGCGATGAATCATGTGCACACCCGCATCGACACCAATGCCAAACATCAGCGGCAGCACGATGATGTTGGCGGGATTGATTTGAATACCCAGGCACCACATGATGCCAAACGTCGCCGCGAAGCCGATGGTCACCGGGATGAGCGTGAGTAGCGCATCGATGAGCCTGCGAAAATCGAGATAGACCAGCACAAACACCACCAGCAGCGCGAGCAGGCCAGCAAACTGATACGACTCTTTGATGAGCAATCCTGAGCGATAAATCTGCGGCGATGGGCCGGTGATGTTCGGATCGCTTGCTTCCATGTCCTTCACATAGCGCGGCAAAAACAGCGGGCTCAAAATACTTTCAATTCCATCAGGCAAATTCGGATAAACCTCCAGCACCACTTGCCCATCTTTGGCGATGTACGGACTCAGTAAATCCGCAGGCAGATCAGCAGGCGTGAGCGGCGAGACATCGAGCGTAGCGAGGATCATGCGAGCGGACTGGCCACGCCAGGCGAGATATTCCTCTTCGAGTCGAGCTAGCCGGGCCTGTCGCGCTGGGGGCTCCATCGCTGCAAGTGCATTGACGGTTTGCTTGGTCGTGGTCGTGAGCTTGGTGATGGCGATGCGAATCGGCTCAGGCATCTGGCGAGCTGCTGCGAGATTCATTGCAAGTTGCAGCGTCTGCAATGTGGTGTAGAGATCGGGCGAATTTCCAGCGGTTTCGATCACGGTTGAAGATGCGATGAGCTGCGCTCGTACTGCGGTGAGCGCTTCGATCTTGCGCGCTTCCTCTTCGGGAAAAAGAATGCCGATGCCGCCGAAGGTCTTGGCGACGGTCTCATGCTGACGCATGGAATCGGCCATGACTCTGGCGGCTTCGATGTCTTTGCAGACACTGGCACCAAAATAAATCGGGCGGCCGGCCTGCGACAGGCGCGTCTGCCAATCGACGCTTTCGACGCCGCGTGGAAACAGTTTGAGTAGATCGAAATCAAATCGCATCTGCGTGATGGCGCAGCCGGAGGCGAGGGTGATCAGCAGCGCGACAGCGATGATTCGCTTTGGCCTTCGTGCAAACGGAAGTACCCAGTGCTCTTTGAAAAAGTGAAACTCGCGAAGCTCCATCGGCTTGATGTGTCGATGCTCACTGCGAAAAATCCCAAGCATGGCAGGAAACACACTGAGCATCGCCAGCAGGCAAAGACCGATGCCAACCGCAGCGATATTGCCCATTTCTGCGACGCCTTTGAAATCGGTCAGCAGCGTGGTGGCGAAGGCGGCTGCGGTGGTGATCGCACCAGTAAAAAGGCCCGGCCCGACGGTTTCGAGGGTGTCGCGCATGGTGCCCATGAACCCGCCGCGCCCTGCGGCACGGGCATGGCGCATCAGCTCAAAGCGAGCGGTGATGTGGATGCCATAGGCGACGCCCAGACTCAGCAGCATGACGGTGAAGACCACGCTGATGACCTGCAGGTGGCCGACAACGAGCGTGACGTAGCCGAAGGTCCACGCGATGCCGATGAGCAGGGAAGCGATGGCCAGGAGCGGCGTGCGCACACTGTAGAACGCCACCATTAGAAGGATCAGAATCAGCACGACGGAGACGATGGAGGCGTAAGTCGAATCGAGCGTGGCGACCTGCGTTTCATCCATCTCGATGACCGGGATGCCGGTGAGCCCCAGCGACATGCCCAGTGCCGCCGCTTCTTCGCGATGCGCATCAATCGCGCTGCGCAGCGAAGTGATCGCGGTGGCATATTCATTGAGACTGCCTTCATCCTTGCGAGGCGTCACCCGCATGAAGTGGAACCGCTCATCGGGCGTCAGAAGCTGGTAAGGCTCCGTCTGGTTCATCAGCGCTTCGAGCTTTGCCCCTTGCTCATCGTCGCTTGCGATCAGGCGCTGCTGCATTGATTCAATGATGTGATCCAGTTGCTGAATCTGCTCCAGAGCACGCGCGTACTGCTGGATTCCCGCCATCACGTTGCCCGCAGGTGCGCCCGTTTCATTTTCGCGAAGCTGACGGGTGATGCTGCCGATGAAGGCTGCTGCACTGGCGCTTTGCAGCAGCGTCTTGGACTGCGCGATTTCTTCCAGTTGTTTTTCAAAGCGAGGCCAGGGCAACAGGCGAATCGCCTTGGGATGAAAATCACTTTGTGCATGCCGCCATTCCACGCGGCCAGCGCTGGGCAACTGCTCGATGGTCTGCGCCAGTTTGGCGAACAAGGCGCGCTGAGCCTGCGCATGATTCGGCGAAGGCCTGACTATGTCTGATTCGTGATTCGCTTCTGACGATGCAAAGTCCGCGATGACGATCAGGTCATCCTTGCCCGGAAAATTCTGCTGCCAGTTGATGAAGGTCTGATTCCAAGGGAGCGAGCGGGAAAGCAGATCGTTGCGGTCAGGTTGAAACTCGAGCTTCACTGCGGTGAAGATGATGCAGATCGCGGCCAAGGCGGTGGCGCAAGCGATCACCATGCGCGGGTTGCGCCCGATGAGGTGGGACCAGCGGCCCAGAAGAAAATGCCGAAATTTGAATTGCATGGGAAGGTCGATGGTAAAGTGGAAGTGGGAAGGCGTAAAGAAGGTGTGAGGATTGGGGTGCGAAATGTACTAGCGATGGAAGAGTTTGATCGTCTCGTCTATCCAGCACGCCAGCCTCACCCCACCGCCCTGCTGCAACCGCATTGCTCGTCGCCGGTAAGTCCTGTTGGAATCAGCCGTATGAGTCGTCAAGTAGAGACCACCGCCACCCTCTTGGCTCGCGATGCGGCCAAGGACTTGCGAACCGATGGCGACCTGGCTCGTCTGGCGGCTGGCGGCAATCAGCAGGCGGCTCAGGTTCTGATTATTCGCTACGAACGGCTGGTGCGCTCGTTCCTCCGCAAGATCACCGGCAAGCCTGACACTGCTGATGACCTGGCGCAGGAAACTTTTGTGCGACTGCTCAAACATGCCGGCAGCTACGACGAAAAATACCCGATGCGCACGTGGCTGCTCACCATTGCCCGCAGGCTCTCAATCAACCACAGCAAGCGAGCCGACCAACAGGTGGGCTCCACCGAATACGAAGGGCATCGCTCAGATAGCGACGGCCCGGCCGCGAAGATTGAGGCGCAAGACATGAAACAGGTCACCCGCAAAATGCTCGATGGTGCGCTGGCGCAGCTTTCACTACCGCAGCGCGAAGTGATGGTGCTCTTTCACGAACAGGATTTATCTATTGAGCAGGTCGCGCAGGTGATGGAGATGCCGGTGGGCACCATCAAGAGCCACCTGCACCGTGCCCGCGCTGCCATGCGAAAAGTATTGGCACCGCAGTTGGAGTTGATTGAATTGTGACACGAAGCTTCGGCAAGGCCGGGGCTATATGAGAACGAACCATGAACAAAGCAAAACTCAACAACCTCTGGGAAGCCAGCCGCGATGGTTCGATCAGCGAATCAGATCGCGCTGCGTTGGAAGCGTACCTGCGCGAGAACGAATCAGCGGCTGCGATGTGGCAGGCTGAATCGCAGTGGCTGGCGCTGATGGCGGATGTGGACGGTGAGCTGACAGATAGTGCGATGGCGGATGAGCCCGATGCTGTTAGCGGCGAGAGCTTCGCGATGAGTACCGTTGAAGCGTGGCAGGCGCAGCAGGAGCGCGAAGCGCTGGGCGTGGTCGCCAAGATTGGGCCATCGCCTGCATCCGGTTCGCTTCGTCGCTACGCCAGCCTTGCCGCGATGATCGTCCTCTTCATCGGCGCAGCAGTTTATGTCTCCATCCTCACTTCGCAATCCGGCACGAACAAAGACGGCGAGATCGTCATCGCCCCGTCCGTTAAGAACAACACGAATGGCAACGCTGCACAGGAGACCGCCCCCGAAGCAATCGGTCTGCTGCTCACCAGTGCCAAAGAAAGTTATGCCGTGGCTGCCGCTCAGCCTGCACGTTGGCGTCAAGGTTTCGCCGACACCGCTGCGATGTTTGATGTGGCGAACCTCGCCGACTTGCTGGACCCGGGTGTTCCCGATCCGGCAACTTATATCCTGCCATCCAATGGTGGCTGATCGATGGATCGCTCGTGCATCGTGACAGTGATAGTGACAGTGATAGTGACAGTGATAGTGCTTCAGGCTTCTTCAAGCCTCACGCCTCGAAAGGATTCGTATGAGAACTGCGATGTGGAAACTCATCTTCGCCCTGCTGCTGCCGCTGTGCAGCAGTCAGCTCGCAATCGCGCAGCAGGATGCTGCCTCTTTCGTGCCTGAATCCGCTGCGGTTTTCATCGAGATTCACGATCTGGCCACGCTGCGCAAAGAGTGGGCCACCGATCCGCTGGCCAAGTATCTGCGCGACAACCTGCCGATGACACCGGAGCCGCAAGGCTGGCTCAATGTTCAGAAAGTGATGGGCATGAACGGCGAGGAAATCGTCGATCGTTTCTTCGGCAAGACCGTCGCCTTCGTCGCCTTCGATCCCACCGATGATGATCCAGGCATGATCATCACCAAGGTCACCGACGCTGATGCTGCTCTCGCCATTGAAAAACTGCAACTGGTGCCCACCAAAGATGTCGCAGGCTATCGCGGCTTCAAATCAGCTGATGACAAAGCCCACATCGCCATCGGCAAAGGCTGGATCATCGTCACCAATCCGCGCTACAGCGATGCTGTTGCAAAAGTGCTCGAAGGCGCCGATGCACCACTCGCAAAAAACGATCTGCACAAAGCCTGGCTCGCCAAGCTGCCCGCAGGCGACCGCACCGCCACCGTCTATATTCGACAGGCGGATGACAACGTGCACGCACTGGGCGTCTATCGCAAAGAGCGCGATCTGACGATTCAGTACCGTGGCAAATCGCCCGAGCTCGCGCAGCTTGCTGCCTATCTTGGCAACGGCGGCG
The DNA here is from genome assembly GCA_964650055.1 of uncultured Phycisphaeraceae bacterium. Lineage (GTDB taxonomy): Bacteria > Planctomycetota > Phycisphaerae > Phycisphaerales > Phycisphaeraceae > JTS-RE9. The sequence goes on from CAZYQL010000091.1 coordinate 5,218, forward strand.
CACTCGATTTTGGCCCGCTGCCCACTTCCACCCTTGCCGCCATCAGTGCCAACATCCTGCCTCCGCCTGGCCCCGGCGCGCAGCAGTTAAATCGCCTCTTCCCCGGCAAATCCTTCACCAAAGACATTCATTCAAAGCTCGCCACTCCCACCGTTTTTTTCCTGGGCGAAGTGGCCGGCGACAAGCTCACGCCCAACCCCGGCCTCGCCATTCCTGTTGCAGGCCTCTCGCTCAAGCTGCGCGATCCTTCCGTCGCAGAGGACCTCACCAAAGCGATCGATGGTCTGATGTTTGTCGCCAACTTTGCCGCTGCAAAATGGGAAGGCCCACTCGTCGAAGTCAAAGCGCAATCACACAGCGACATCACATTCCAGAACGCCAACATCGGCAGCGCCCTGGCCCATCGCGCTCAGCGCGAAGAGCTGCGCCCTCTCACCATCAGCTACGGCCGCGTCGGCGAGTGGTACATCATCTGCACGCAAGATCAGTTCTTTGAGCAGTGCATCGATGCCCATCTGGATTCTGCGCGCAGCCTCACCGCCAGTAGTTCATTTACCAACATGGGACTCAAGAACCACGAAGCCCCGATCTTCACGGCCATGCTCAAGCCCCGCGATCTCTCCGCACACATGGACACCTGGCAGGCACACTGGAAACAGGTTCGTCCCAAGGTGATCGAAGCTTCGCAGGAGATACTCCCCGCCACGCCCGAGGCTCAGCTCGTTCGCGGTGCCCGCATCATCAGCGGCCTACTCTCGCACTATCAGGCGATGAACATTCAGGCCTACCGCGACGGCGACACGATCGCCGTCCAAGCTGATGTTGTGCGAAAGTAAACGATGAGCAGCGTTACCCTCGCTCTTCACGCAAAGCTTTGAGCCGGCCCCTACAATGGGGCCGTGTCAACAGAATCATTCAATCTCGCTATCGAAACCTCCGGCCGCACAGGTTCCTTTGCTCTGGGACTCAGCGATGAACTGATCGAAGTCGTCGATCTTCCTCCGCAACTGGGCGGCGCAGGCAAAGGTGGCTCATCGCTGCTGATGCAACATCTCGATGCCTTGTGCAAGAGGCGATCCATCTCGCCCGCGCAGCTTGCCGAGGTCTATCTCTCCATCGGCCCGGGCTCCTTCACCGGCCTTCGCGTGGGTGTCACGCTTTGCAAAATGTTCGCCCTCACTCTGGGCACGAAAATCGTTGCAATCCCCACGCTCGATGTGGTTGCTTGCAATGGGCCTGCTGATGTTCAGTTTGTCGCCGTCGGTCTGAACCTGAAAAAGGAAACGCTCTACACCGGCATCTATGAGCGCCAAGGCGACACGATGAAACCCATCGCTGAACCAGAGCTGCGCACCATGAGTGATCTGCTCGCCATCGCGCCCAGACCACTGGCGATCATTGGCGACCCTCTCCCCGAGCTGCCCGATGGCAGCAGCGGTGTCACCGTGATGGATAAGAGCTTCGCACAGGCGACGGCGCAGAATCTATGGCGACTGGGACGGATGGCTGCCAAACAGGGGCGATACACTGATCCGCTGGCGCTTGTTCCGCTCTACGTACGGCCGCCTGAAGCGGTCGAGCTATGGGATCGCATCCACGGCAAGGCGTGATCTGATTTCCATTCAAAACAGAACGAACGCATATGACTTTTTCTTATTCCCCTCCCTGCTAGGGAGGGGCAAGGGGAGGGTCGAGCGCTCAGAAAACTGCATAAACGCAGCACTATTGTTCATCGAAAATCCAACCCTCCCCCAACCCTTCCTCGCCTTTGCGAGTCGCCTATGGAGACCTGGAAGGGAGGGGATTACGACCGAAATACGCCGACCCTGATACATGATCTGATTTCCATTCATAACGGACCGCCACACGCGTCCCGGCAGACATCGACGTTTTCGACTATCATTCGTGGTTCGCCCCGCGCGGCGGGCACCTCCTTCGTCAGCCTTTTACGCTTGAATTTCCCATGATTCCCAAGGTCGTCATCGTCGGCCGGCCCAACGTCGGCAAGTCCAGTCTGCTCAATCTGCTCGCCGAGCGGATGATTTCCATCGTCGATCCCACCCCGGGCGTCACGCGCGATCGCATCACCACCTTTGCCGACCTCGTCGATCCTGACGGCGGCGAGACGATGGCGATTTCGCTCACCGACACCGGCGGCCACGGCATCCAGGATTCACAGAATCTCACGCTCGATGTCGAACGCCAGATCGCACTGGGTGTCGCTGATGCTCACCTGATCCTCTTCGTCGTCGATGCTCAGACCGGCATCCTTCCGCTCGATAAAGAAGTCGCCAAGCTCCTGCGCGAAGCAGGCGCGATTCCTCTGGGCAAAAAAATCACCGGCAAGCGGGCGCTGGGCAAACGCGTCATGCTCATCGCCAACAAAGTCGATGGCGAAAAGCTTGAGCCCAATGCGGAAGAGGCGAATCAGCTCGGCTTTGGTCGGCCGATTCCCGTCTCCGCAACCACCAAGCACAACAAGAACAGCTTCGTCCGCACGCTGCGTGAGACGCTCCTTGAAATCATGGAGCTCGCGCAGGAACTGGGACAGGGCGATGTCTGTCTCGAAGATTCACCCGACACCGGCATGCTCATGGCCATCGTCGGCAAACGCAACGCCGGCAAGAGCACGCTCGTCAATGCGCTGGCTGGCGATGAACGCGTCATCGTGAGCGAAGTCGAAGGCACCACGCGCGACTCCATCGATGTGCGCTTTGAGATCGATGGCAAAGTCTTCACCGCCATTGATACAGCTGGTGTGCGCAAGCGCAAGAGTCTCGATGGTGATATTGAGTTTTACAGTTATCACCGGTCGCTGCGCTCGATCCGCCGCGCTGATGTGGTGCTGCTGATGATTGATGCGACGATTCCTGTGAGTCAGGTCGATGAGCAGCTCGCTCACGAAATCGAGAACCACTTCAAGCCTTGCGTGATCGTGGTGAACAAGTGGGATCTGGTCGAAGATGAACACGATCAGGATGAATACATTCAGTACCTCGAAAAGCACCTCAAAGGTTTCGCTTACGCCCCCGTTGCTTTCATCAGCGCCAAGCATTCCGAAGGCGTGCGCGAAGTCGTGGCGATGGCGCTGAATCTCGATCAGCAGGCCTGCCATCGCGTTTCGACAGGCGAGCTCAACCGCGTGGTGGAAAACATCGTCAAAGCCAAGCCGCCCAGCGCCAGGCAAGGCAAACAGCCCAAGGTTTATTACGTCACTCAGCTTGATGTGAATCCGCCGACCATCGGCTTGTTCGTCAATGATGAACAGTTCTTCGACGTCGGCTATCAGCGCTACCTGATGAACCGCTTCCGCGAAGTGCTGCCCTTTAGCGAAGTGCCCATCAAACTGCTGCTGCGCACGCGCGAATCCATTCCGCAGGAAGAACGGTAATTCGCGAAGCCGATCCTTTGGCAAAGTGGCACAGACGCTGCGAACAGAATCGCGAAAACACTCGCCATATCTGAGGCAGTCTTTTCTCTATTGTCTTGGGGTAAGCCCGATTGACGATATGATGGCATTGGCATGACATGTCACTGTTAATGTGTAGTGATGCTCATGTCGGTCTTTCCATCATGCGAATTCCCCTTTTCATTTTGATTTTTTCTTGCGCCGGATTTGTCAGCCGCGCAGATGCTTCTGATGCTGCGGGCGTGGAGTTTTTTGAGAAGAACATTCGCCCCCTACTTTCCGCCTACTGCTATGAATGCCACTCAAGCGAATCGAAGAAGATCAAAGGCGACCTTCGTCTGGATCATCGGCAAGGTTGGCTCAAAGGTGGTGTATCAGGACCTGCGCTGGTGGTGGGGAAACCGGATGTCAGTTTGCTGGTTGCAGCGGTGCGATACGAGGACGCAAGCACGCAGATGCCGCCGAAGAAAAAACTTCCCGCCGCAGCGATTGCTGATCTTGAGAAGTGGGTGGCGATGGGCGCACCAGGCGGCGGCGAGATTCCCGAACACGCTGGCTCCCCGACGCGGCTTGATCTGCATGAAGCAAAAACATTCTGGTCGTTTCAACCTCTGCACCAAGTTACACCGCCGAAGCTGAAGAAGGAGGATGAATCATTAGCCGCGATCGATCGGTTCATTCTCGCACGACTTGAAGAGCATTCGCTCAAGTTCTCGCCCGCTGCTGACAAGCGGACGCTCATTCGCCGGGCTTCGTTCGATCTGACAGGGCTGCCGCCTACCGCTGCTGAAGTTGAAGCGTTCATCAAGGATGACTCACCCCAGGCGTTTGCAACCGTCATCGATCGGCTGCTCGCTTCATCTCAATATGGCGAGCGCTGGGGGCGGCACTGGCTTGATGTCGTGCGCTATGCGGACACCGCAGGCGAGACCGCAGACTATCCCCTGCCGCACGCCTGGCGTTACCGCAATTATGTCATTGATGCGTTCAACCGCGACAAGCCTTACGACCAGTTTCTGCACGAGCAGATCGCTGGCGATCTCATGGCGGCAAAGCTTCCCGAGAATGCGCCGCCAGCGCGCTATGCGGAACTCATCACCGCGACGGGGTACATCGCCATTGCCCGCAGGTTCGGCTTCAACATTGAACAGGATCATCATCTGACACTCGAGGACACAGTGGACACGCTGGGCAAGTCAGTGCTCGGCCTGACCATCGGCTGCGCCCGTTGCCATGATCACAAATACGACCCGATCTCGATGCAGGATTTCTACGCGCTGTTTGGCATTTTCGGTAGCACGCGCTATCCCTATCCCGGCTGCGAGAAGACGCCGCAGCCGCGCGACATGATGCCGCTACTGTCGCCGCAGAACATGGCGCAGTTGATCCAACCCAGACAGGTCGCACTCGCTGATGCGGAAAAGCAATTTCAACTGGCACTGAGTGAGGTCAACAAGAGCAGCAAACTCGTGCACGATCTGGCGGTCAGTGATGGCAAGGTGATTGCCAAAGGTGAACTCGACAACGGCGGCTCGCAGATTTTTGAAGCCGGCCAGATCACCGCTGATTCACTAGCGAAAGTGCCCGTCAAGAAAGGCAGTGCGATACAACTCGCAGTACGGCCTCGAAGCCACTACGGCGCTGACAGCACGCTCATCGAACTGGAAATCAGCGAACTCACCGGCGACAAACGCAAGTGGAATCTAACCGCCGACCTGCTCGACGACCTCCACGCTAGCGGCAAAGGCAACGCCCACCGCGACAGCCACGGCAACGACAACGTGTGGTGCATCATCGATCAGCGCAAAGGCGGCGCATTTCTGGATAAGTATGTTGCCGGTGCCAACAACACGCCGGGCCTGAACCTGTGGACGGGAAGCAGCGATGGCTTTCCGGTGGTGGGCGTCAATACCAACGCAAAGGAAATCAAATATGTCACGGTGACGCAGCCTGCGCGAAGTGTTGTTCTTCATCCATCGAACACCGATGGCGGCGGCGTGGCGATCCTCTGGGTCAGTCCGATCGATGGTGAAGTCAGCATCATCGGCAAAGCAGTTGATATCGATGGCACTGGTGGCGATGGTGTCGCATGGACGCTTGAAGCACTGGCATCTCCCAAACTCGGCGATGCGCTGCTGGCCATGCGCGATGCGCCACTGTCGCTCACTGAGCCTAAACGCAAACGTGATGCACTGGCCGCTGCGGCGCCCAAGGTCGATCAGGCTTACGCGGTGACTGAAGGGATCATCGCGAATGCGAAATTTCTCAAACGCGGTGACCCGGAAAAACCTGGCGATCCTGTACCACGTCGAGAGCTCGAACTTTTCGGTGGCGAGCAGATCGCTGAAAGCAGCGGCAGCGGCAGGCTGCAACTGGCCTACAGTCTGACCCGCGATTCACAGAGCGGCGGGCAATCGGGCGGTCTCAGTGCACAGGCGCTGACCAGCCGGGTGATGGTCAATCGCATCTGGCTTTATCACTTTGGCCAGGGACTGGTGACCACACCCAACGATTTTGGATCGCGCGGCGAGAAGCCTTCGCATCCGCAGCTTCTGGAATTTCTCGCTCACGAGTTCGTCCAAAGCGGCTGGTCCGTCAAAGCGATGCACCGCACCATCATGCTGTCGAAAACCTATCAGCAGTCGAGCATGCAGTTGACTGATACCGCTTTGGCTTCTGATCCGAGCAACGCGCTGCTTTCGCATTTCGCAAGGCGAAGATTGGATGCCGAGGAAATTCGCGACAGCATGCTCGCTGTCAGCGGCGATCTGGATCGCACACTCGGCGAAGCTCATCCGTTCCCGCCGGAACAATCGTGGGGATTTACACAGCACAACCCCTTCGCAGCACAATACGAACACACCCGGCGAAGCGTCTATCTCATGGTGCAGCGCAGTCGTCGCCATCCGTTTCTGTCGCTCTTTGACGGTGCTGATGTCAACTCAAGCACGTCGCAGCGACGAGCGACCACGGTGCCCACGCAGTCGCTGTTTTTCATGAATGATCCTTTCGTCCATGGCCGCGCAGCATCCATCGCTTCCAGACTGATCGAGTTGCCTGATGATGCACGACTGTTGCAGGCCTACGCCCTGCTGTACCAGCGTGCACCTAGTGAGCGAGAACGCGAATTGAGCATTCAAATGGTGGCTCAATACCGAAAGGAACTGAAGGCAGGAACTGATATCGAAAAGTCCAAGTCAGCCTGGGCCGCGCTGATTCGAGTGATGCTCAGCAGCAATGAATTCGTTTACGTTGACTAATCACGGAAGCCCAATGAAGCGAATCAGCAGCACAACATCTTCATCCTCAACTTCATCTTCTCGTCGCAGCTTCATGCGATCCTTTGTCGCTGGCTCTGCACTGATGCCTGGTATTCTGTCGCAGCTGCTTGCGGATGATGCCGTGCGAAGCAAGCCAAGCGACATAGCTGGCGTGAGCAACGACCCCCTCGCCGCCAGAGCGCCGCACTTTGCGCCGCGTGCCAAGCGGGTGATCTTTCTCTTCATGTCAGGTGGCGTGTCGCATGTCGATTCTTTCGATCCCAAGCCTCGGCTGTTTTCAGATCATGGCAAGCTTGTCACGCTCGATCACCCCGAAACGCGCGGCCGGCCGGGCTACGACAAGCTCTATCTCAAGCAGCCTCAGTGGAAATTTCAAAAGCACGGCCAGTGCGGTACGCAGGTGAGCACCCTCTTTCCACATATGGCCAGGTGTGTGGATGATCTTGCGCTGATTCGCTCGATGCACAGCGATCATTCCAATCACTACAACGCCACGCTAGGCATGCACACAGGTTCGTTCAACTTTGCTCGGCCTTCCATCGGTGCGTGGATGAGCTACGGGTTGGGAAGCATCAATCGCAATCTGCCTTCGTTCATGGTCATCGCGCCGAAGATGCCTTATGCGGGCACGCAGGTCTGGGCATCTGATTTTCTGCCGGGAAGCCACCAGGGCACACTCGTCGTCCCCGGCGCTGGCGCGGCAGGTAAAGGCGAAGCCATCGCCAACATCAATCGGCGTGCGGCAAGTCAGAGGTTGCAGGAATTGGAACTGGGCGCACTGCACGCCATGAATCAGCAGCATCTTGCGCAGAGAAATCTCGACGATGAACTGGCGGCGAGGATCCGTACCTTTGAGACCGCCTTCGGCATGCAGACCGCCGTGCCCGAAGCCTTCGATCTCAAGCAGGAAACAGACGAAACGCACGCACTCTACGGCCTGCCTCGCGGTTCCACGCAAGGCTTCGCCTACCAATGCCTCATTGCCAGGCGACTCGCTGAACGAGGCGTGCGGTTCATCGAACTCATCGACACAGGCTCCAGCGGCAACTGGGATTCGCATGGCAACATGATGGACCACGCCGGCCTGGCTAGGAATGTGGATCAGCCCATTGCCGGACTGCTGGCTGACCTCCAACGGCGAGGCATGCTCGATGACACGCTCGTCGTGTGGACGACTGAATTTGGACGCACCCCGTTCAACAACAGCGCTCAGGCTGCGGGGCGAGAGCATCACAACTGGGCTTTTTCATCGTGGCTGGCGGGCGGCGGAACGCGCGGCGGCATCGTGCATGGCGAGACCGATGAGTATGGCATCAAGCCCGTGCTCGATGGTGTTCACGTTAACGATTTCCATGCCACGATATTGCACCTGATGGGCATGGACCACGAAAAGCTCACCTATCGCCATGCCGGCCGCGACTATCGCCTGACCGATGTCGCGGGCCATGTGGTGAAGCCTGTTCTTGCATGATTACAAGTGTGAAACCGCGCCACAGCAAGTTGCTGCGACCGGCATCTTTCACTGCTTCACCTCAACAACTTCCACCACATTCACCTGAATGAACTGGCCATTGAAAGGCTTGGGCGCGGGCTCGATATCAGGCACCACCAGCTTGGCGAAGTTTGAAATCAAGTGGCCGTTCTGTCCGTTGCCATCAAAGGTGATGGTCGCTCCGCCATCGACTTCGATGGTCTTGGTGTAGTCGATGGTGAAGATGCGATGGCCGACTTTGTCCTGACGGTTGAGGAAGTAGTGGGACTGCGGCGAGGAGATGGTGATCTTGTAAATGTTGTAGGTGGTATTGTTGGGCTCGCCGCCGATGTAGAAGTAATCACCATCCATCTTGCCGTCTTTGTACATCATGGGCTCGACGACGCCGCGAATGCGAAGCGTGACTTTGTACCGCTTGCCCTTCTCGCCTTCGAAGGTTTTTGAAGCGGTGAAGTTGTCCGTCTTGTTCGGGTCGCCTTTGACTAGACCTGATGCGCAGTCCGCCCCGTTCTTGGGCTTCTCCGGCATCGGATCCTTGCAGGGAAACTCAAAGCGATAGCCATCGATCGAGGCCCCGGGTTTGGCGGGTTCATCCGCCTTCTTGTCCGCTTTCGCCGCTTGCTTGGCAGGTGCAACCGGTTCAGTGGCGACCTGAGCCTGGGTGATCAGTGAAAGCAGAAGGAGAAGAGCAGCCGCGAGCATACAGACGGTTTTCATGTTGGACCTTTAGTTGGAGAAGCATCGATCATACCATTGCCGTGCGTTGCAGAGAGCATTGAGATTGATCACGATCACCGTAGAATGGACGAGTGCTGAAAATCTTTCCACTCCTTCGCCCGTTCATCCACCACCGGTTCATCCACAAGAGATATCCAATGAAACAAACACTCACATGCACGTCCTCCCTTCTCATCGCGGTTGCGCTTTGCTTTGCCACTGTTCCACGCGCCAGCGGCGAAGTGGGCGTGGGGGCCAAGCCGATTGAAGGCGCTCAGGTCATTTTTGATGGCTCGCGCAAGATGCTCGATGAGAAGTGGACCTACTGGAAAGGGCCGCGATTTTCGTCAGAGCTCCCGATCAAGTGGAAAATTGTTGCGGATCCCGTGGACGAAGGCACCGTGCTTCAAACCGATGATCCTGCGGCTGCTGGCGGCAAGTACGGCACAGCCGACGTCGTCACCAAGCAGGAGTACAAGGACTTTCGATTGCACATTGAATTTCTCATCCCCAAGAAAGGCGGCAACAGCGGCGTCTATCTGCAAAACCGCTACGAGATTCAGATTCTCGACGGCGACAAAACCAAGCATGGCATGGGCGCCGTCATCAACGAAACCGAATCGCCTTACGACAGCTACAACGGCCTGGGCAAGTGGAACAGCTACGACATCACCTTTCGTGCCGCCCGCTTTGCTGAAGGCAAGCGCACCGAAAAAGCCATGGTCACCATGTACTTCAACGGCAAGAAGGTGCACGTCAACCAGACCATCACCAAAGTCTGGGGCGGCGCCAACTCAGGCATCGACGGCGGCAACGACGGTGGCAAAGGCATCACCGATACACCCGGCGGCCTCAAGCTCCAATGCGAAGGGCACGATGTGCGCTATCGCAACATCTGGATCAAAGAACTGAATCTCGACAAAGCGGACACCGACTTCAAGGATTGATGGGCCACCGCGAGCTTCGATCGTAGGGTGTGTCAAGGCTGCGCAGACATACCACGTTGGACACGCGTTTTCTGTGACTTTCAATAACTGAAATTTGTTGATCCAACATGGTGCGTCTGCGCCGCCCCGAAAAAAAACCTTGACGCACCCTAAATGCGATTGCCCTTTAGTCACTGGCAGGTCTTCTTACTTCGCCGAAGGCCCGGTTCGCTGCTGCGGAATGCCCGCCTTGGTTTCCTTGAGCCATGCGCGCAGTTTCACAGCCAGTTCGCCGGTTAGAGCGGGCATTTTTTCCGCAAGATTTGTCTTCTCACTCGGATCCTTTTCCAGATCATAAAGCTCTAGCGAGTCATCGTCGTAGTTGAGGATGAGTTTGTACTGGCCCATGCGCATCGCTGAGCCGGGGCGGTTGTCTTTGTGAAAAGCAAAATGCGGATAATGAAAGTAGAGCGCCTCGCGCTGGAGCTTGCCACCGGAGAGCACCGGCTTGAGCGATTCGCCATCGAGCGCTTCATCTTTCGCCAGTTGCACCTTCGCCGCTTCGAGAATGGTGGCTGTCAGATCCATGCTGACGACGGGGGTGTCATTCGTCGCACCTGCTTTGGTGTTGCCGGGCCAACGGATGATCAGCGGAATGCGCAGGCCGCCTTGGTAGAGATATCCCTTGCCGGCGCGCAGCGGACGATTGTCCGTCGCTCCCAGCCAGCCGCCGTTGTCGCTGGTGAAGATGACGAGCGTGTTGTCCGTCAATTCAAGACGATCCAGTTCATCAATCACCCGGCCAACCGCACGATCGGTCGCTTCAATCTGCGCTCCATAAATCGGATTCTTCAGCCCCGGCCCTTCTTTGCCCGTGTAATGCTTCGTCAGATCGGCGGGCGCTTCAAACGGATAGTGCGGGTTGTACGTCCACAGGCAAAGGAACATCGGCTTGCTCTTGTGATCACGCATGAAGGCGATGGTCTCATCGGCGAGGCGATCCGTCAGATACTCGCCGGTCTTGCGCGGCTCGATGGTTGGAATGCGATAAGGATCCCAGAAGGTCGGCGGGCCGCCGAAGCCGCAGCCGCCGATGTTGACATCAAAGCCTTGCGCGGTGGGCCAGAATTCCTTCTTGTCGCCCAGGTGCCACTTGCCGAAGAATCCTGTCGCATAGCCCGCATGCTTGAGCCGTTCTGCGAGCGTAGTCATCTCCAGCGGCAACGTGTTGTCACTGGGCGGCGGCTGAACCTTGCGATCGGCCGGCCAAAACTGTTTGCCATCGGGGCCATGCTGCGTGATGTGCAATCGAGCTGGTGCGAGACCGGTCATGATTGATGCCCTGGTGGGTGAACAGACCGGCGACGCTGCATAAGCATCCGTGAACCGCACCCCCTGTTTCGCCAGCGCATCGAGGTGCGGCGTGCGCAGCACCTGATTGCCCTGACAGTGCAGATCATTCCACCCCAGATCATCGGCCATGATCAGCAGCACATGAGGCGTTGCAGCAAAAGTCGATGGTGCTAAAACACTCAGCAGCAGAAAAGTAGAAAACATAAATCGCATTGGCCTGCATCCTTGAAACTGCTTCGCAATGAGTAACGAACAGATAGGCGATCATACCGCCCCTGTTCGCCAAGCGATGAAATTCGATCAGCGCACTTGCGAATGCCACGAAGAAGATCACCGCGATAGCGATGCGGGTCAAGATTTGAATTTGTAAGGAGTCACGTTACTGCGACTGCTAAATGCGTGGTGCATACACGATCATTCAGTCACGATCATTTCAGTGCCGGACGCTCTTGAAGAAGTGCAATGCTAACCAA
>CAZYQL010000092.1:0-16795 GCA_964650055.1 uncultured Phycisphaeraceae bacterium
CATCACGAGTATGCCCGCGACACGCACGGCGTCACCGCGCTGATCCCCGCCACGCCTCGCTTCCACGGATGATGCGCTGGCGAGGTCCGCCGAGACGTCGGGGTAAAAGGCGGCAATTTCACGGTCAATACCCCGACGGCAATCAAGAGGTTTTCGACAGAGCAGGATAAGTACCTTTAATTCACCCGCACCATGTTTATCAGAAAAATAACCATTGAATTTTAGTTCAACATATGATATACTACGGCGGGATTGATCCTTTCTTTTCTTCCGGAGCCTTGGCCATGCGTGTTGCCGACCTTGTCGTGTGTTTCTTTGCTGTTTTGGGCCATAACACCAGCGATATACTGGTGTTGCGACACAAGACTACGGGTTTCCTGGTAGACGTCTACACGTTTACCCATAGACACGACGTAAACTATTCTAATCAAATGATTTGCGCTGTCGATGGCGAGTTGAAAAACGCGCAGGTAGACATGTTTTTCCAGACTTTTGACGGTGCCGATGAAGACGTCGTACTGGCACGAGCAGCCTTCAAAAAAAAGTACTCGAAGATGCGAGACCAGATGAAGACCTGAACTCTGGGCATCATCTACGGCCTGACACCTCATGGGCTTTCACCTCATTTTGGGGGTGAGCCTTCAAGAGGCAGAATCACTCCAAAGGCAATTCATGGATCTACGGCCGAGGTTGGCTTGCGACAAAAAGTCCGGGCGGATTCACTCGCAACACTTCGATCAAGTTTTCAGGAGGGGCATCTGAGGAAATCACTTTTTCCTTTGACAGACCCACTTGTCAGGTGAATTTTATTTGGCACATGACGGATATCTTGTGGACAGTCGATATTGTGATCCACGCACACCTTGGCCGAAATGGAATCCATGCAGCAGGCCCAGTCAACTGAAATCAAGCGAGCGCAGTTCACTGGGCTGCTGGATCAGAGCCGCACCCGACTGTTTGGATATATCCACACGCTGGTTCGCAACCTGTCCGATGCTGACGATGTGTTTCAGCAGACCGCCATGGCGATGTGGCGACGGTTTGATTCGTATGACCCGTCGCGGAGCTTTCTTCACTGGGCCTGCGGCGTGGCCAGGTTTGAGGTGGCGACGCTGCGACGATCGCAGACACGAGACAGGCTGCGATTCACCGATGAAACCGAACTTTTGCTGATCGACAGTTTCGCTCAGCTTCCCGAGGCCGACATCACGGAGCGCCAGGCAGCGCTGCCAGGCTGCATCGGCCGACTGCCCGAAGCTGACAGGCATCTGCTCGAAGCGTGCTACTACCGCGAGGCTGAGGTGGCGGTGGTGGCGCAGAAGCTGGAGCGATCCCCGCAAAGCGTCCATAACTCCCTCAAGCGCATTCGCCGTGCGCTGTTTGAATGTGTTTCTAAAGCGATAGCCCGCGTCGCAAGAGAGTGATCCCATGAACAAGAATCCGCCTTTGACAGAACGGGCTCGCGACCTGATCGATCGTTATATCGATTCGACCATCGATGCCTCTGAGCTGAGCGAGCTGGAGCAGTTGCTGCGTGAGGATGATGAAGTTCGCAGCTATTTCGCGGCATACATGCAGTTGCACACGGATACAGGATTTGAACTCGCTGCACGCGCATCCGAGGCCAAGGTGCTCGCCCGGTTGGATGAGCAGACGGATCAAGCCTCGCCGCCTCGAATCTATTACAAGTCTACTTCGACGCGGCTTGCTCTTCGCTCGATGGTGGCGGCGTCGCTGATTCTGGGCATGCTCATCGGTGGCGGGATGGTCGGACTGCTTGCTGCACAGGACCGATCGCGGCTCTCGATTGCGCGCATGCCGCGCTCACAGTCGCTTGATTTCATCGAGGCCATCGCCGGAACAATCAGCGATGAGAGCGGCCTTGGCACCGGCCTGACACATCGGCTGCCCGGCACCGGTGACAGCCTGCCCAAGCACGATCCATTTCTGCGGCTCATTCCCAGTTCAAGTTGTCTGGAAGTGACCGCCACCAGTAGCGATCTGAACACCCAGTATCAAGTTGAACGGGCACAGTTTCCCGGCATTCGTCTTGCTGATCTGGGGTTCAGCGGCAAGGAGGATTTTGAGATTACCGTGACGGTCAGCGATATTCCGGTTCTCGAATTCGTCGGACAGTTTGGCGTCTACGTCGGCAGTTCCAGCCAGTGGGCTGTGCGGGGCGGACTTGTCAGTCAGCGCGAGCAAACCACGTTCCGACAGTTCCTGGTCAACACGCGCGAAGGTCGCGACAAGGATGCGTACTTTGTCGGTCTCGGTTCAGCGGGCGATGACATGCGCATCACCCTGGCGCGCAGGCAAGGCAAATACACCATGGGCGTCGAGAACCGCACCTCTGGCGCAACCAGCACGCTCGAAATCCGCCACCCGGAATTCCTTGATGGTCGCAGCGATCTGGTCGCGGGCATCTTCGCATGCGATCCGCGCGGCAAAGATAGCCAGGCGATACGCTTTGGACACATTAATGTCACGGTGTGGCACGACGGTAAACCTTAAAATTCCTCGCAAATCATTTGATGCACAGTGAATCAGCCCGAGGCCATGACGGATACCTCCAAGTGGACGGCTGCTCATCTATTGCCGCAGGTCTTGCCCATTGTTCAAGGACGGATTCTTTATGAGTTTCACGCATCGATATTCGCGCCATTTCATCGCGGCGCTTTTGCTCTGGCTTGTTGGTGTGGTCGGTTCTGCATCTGCACAGACTTTGCTCGTCAAGCCTTATGTGCAGCCTGGCGACGGCAGCGAGCTGAGAGCTTCAGATGTCAAAGTAATCTGCTGGCTCACGGACCAGACGCCCGGCACGTTTGCTGTTGAGTACGACCTGCCCGCTGGTGGCACGCGCACTGTTGAACCGGTGCGAGTGGCCCTTAACTTTGCCGCAGTTGCAGAGAAGAAGACGGCTGTCCCTGTCGTTGGCCCGCCTCATCCGGGTGAAAAGGAGCAGCGATATTTCAAGTATGCAGCCTATCTCAAAGATCTTCCATTCAACGCCGAGATTACCTACCGCGTGAAGCTGGGGGAAAAAATAGTACGCGAAGCTGCCTTCAAAACGCGTGCGACGGCTGAACAGTCCATCCGTTTTGTGATGGTGGGAGATTTGGCCAAGGGGAAAGAGTCGCAGAACGTCGTCGCTTATCAGATAGCCCAGCAGAAGCCGCAATTCATGGTCGTGCTGGGAGACATGGTCTATCCCAAAGGGCGCGTCAGCGAGTACATGCTTAACTACTGGCATACCTACAGCAACACGGATGTTGCCGATCCTAAGGTCGGTTCATCGCTGATGGCCTCTGTGCCGTTCTACGCACTGCTGGGCAATCATGATGTGGATGCGAAATATCCAGCCATCTCTGATGCTCTGGGCGCATACTACTTTTTTCATCCACCTCAAAACGGTCCCGGTGAAGGGCCTTGGAACACACCACTAGGCTCCGACAAGGAGGCTGTCGCGCGATTCCGCGCAGCCAATGGCGACAGTTACCCTTCACTGGATAACTATTCATTCGACTACGGCCCGGCACACTTTGTCATCCTCAACAGTAATCTCTCGGGCAGTGTTCATGAGGCCAAGCTCAGGCAATGGTTGGAGCGCAGTTTGAAGAACACCAAGGCGCGATGGAAGTTCGTCTGTTTTCATGCGCCGCCGTTCCATAGCACTCCGCAGCACTACACCTCTCAGGCGATGCGTCTCTGGCAGCCGCTCTTCGAGCAGGCGGGTGTGGACATGGTGTTCGCCGGTCACGTTCACAACTACCAGCGCACCTGGCCGATGCAGTTCGCCCCCTCCGCGCCCAAACGAGATGCCAAGGGGCTGGTCCACGGCAAGTTCACTCTTGATCGCACCTTCGACGGCAGCAGCAACACGCAGCCCAAAGGCGTGATCCACATCGTCGCCGGCGGCGGCGGAGCTACGTTGTACGGCCCCGGGCTCGACAAGAGTGCCGAAAGTCTGCGAAAGCAGTACGGCGACAACTACGGCGACTACACCGCGAAAATGATCGCAGATCGCCACACCTTCGTGCAGATGGATCTGTCCCCGCTCAAGTGTGAACTGCGCGCCATTGATGACAAAGGGCAGACCGTCGATGCCATCACCATCAACAAACCCGCGAAGTAGAAACCCGTCTGTTGATCGAATGATTTTTCCGGTGCCTGATCTATCCATGAGTCATCATCAAAGTTTCGTATTACACAGGAGTTTTTCATGAGTGTTCGCCGCCTGCCTGGATTTATGTTCGCTCTGATTGCGTTGGCCGGTTCGCTGTGCAGCAGCGCAGGCTTCGCAGTTGCTGCGGAGGAGAACACGATCACATTCATTGTGACATCGGACTCTCACTACAAGTCGCACAAAGACATCGAAATGAACGATCGCAACAAGCTCACCATCGAGCGTATGAATGTCATTCAGTCGCAGACTTGGCCTGAGAAACTCGGAGGCGGGGCCATCGGAAAACCACTGGGCGTGCTGGCGCTGGGCGATCTCGTGGACGATGGCGACAAGCCCAACGCCACCGAGTTTCAGTGGAAGCAATTTGCATCGCAGTTCGGGCTCGATGGCACCGATGGGTTACTCAAGTACCCGGTCTATGAAGGCTGGGGCAATCACGACGGCCCGCCGGTGGGCAAGGAACGCTTCGGCTTCAGCGTGCAGGCCCAGCTCAAGGCCCGCAATATCGAACGCAAAAAAACCGGCCGCATCAGCAATGTCTCCGAAAACGGCCTGCATTATTCATGGGACTGGGGCGGCATCCACTTCGTACAGACCAACATCTATCCCGCTGACAAACAACATGTGAAGATCCGCTACTCGCTGCCCTGGCACGATCCGCAAGGCGCACTGACGTTTCTCAAGGAGGACCTCAAAGCCAGCGTCGGCGACACCGGACGGCCGGTCATCATCATGTCCCACTGCGGCGTGGATACCGACTGGTGGCACCCCGAAGACTGGGCTGCGCTCTACACCGCGCTCAAGCCCTACAACGTCATCACCTACTTCTATGGCCACTCAGGCACCGGCGTGCGCAAGTGGGCACCCGAAGGTGAACAGCCGCCGCTTGATGTGGTGAACACCGGCCAGACCGCCAAGGGATTTTTTGTGGTGGAGATCAGCGAAAACAAAATGCGACTGGCCTATCAGACAAAAAAGCCTGTCAAGCTTGAAGAGGCCGACAAGGCCGGGGAGCCGGGCAAGGCCGCGGTACCGCTTGAATGGGAATGGAAGTATCCGCTTCAGAAAACCTTCAAGCAAAGCATGTGAAATGAATCGGCGACAACCCACTGTAACGCAGTGGAAGAGATGACTGAGCAGGCAGCCTAACCAGCGTGTTCCAGATTGTTTACCAATGTCATTGGTAGTCCGGAACACCAACGTCAACCCGTCAAGGAGACCTCCAATGAACGATCGCAAATACAACACCTTCGTAGCAATGGTTCTGGCCATTGCAGGACTGCTCGCAACGCCCGGGATTGCGCAAGCGCTGTCGGTGATCAGTGTTGACTTCACCGCCATCAATGCACCCAACGTCTTCGCTCCAGCCGATTCGTTCGGTGTAGTTCCCGCCGCCAATTGGAATAATATCGCCATCGGAAACCCCACCTCCGCATCAGCCGGCACGCTTAAGAACGATGCGGGTGTGACTCATGCGACTCTGAATCTCAGCGTGGCTGGCAGCGCCAATACATGGAACCGCAATTCATCCGCCAATGGTTTTGAAAAGCTTTACGATGACTTTATCGATGGTACCGCCACCACCAATATCAACGACATCGGCTTTGCGAAATATGATCTGTATCTATACCTCAATGCATTTCCGGGAGGAGGCAATCCGCCGATCACGACTTGGGAAGTCTTCATTAACAATAACCTACTTGGAACAGTGAACAACTCGTCTCCGTTCCCCAGCAGCTTCATCCTGAACGACAACTATGCCGTGTTCGCCGGGCTCACAGCCGATGACCTGGAGATCCGTTTCAATCGGACTGCGGGATTCCATCAGGGACTCTCGGGCTTCCAGATTGTTGAGGTTGCCGCAGTTGAGGCCATTCCCGAACCCGCGTCGATGGTCCTTGTCCTTGTAGCCGGTGGTGCGCTGATGCTTCGCCGTCGGCAGTTCCTTGTACACGACTGCCCCGTTTGATAGGCATTGGCGTCAATGCTCACATGCACAGGTCGAGTACGTTGAAGGAGGCTGCCCCTTCAACGTACTGTACCTGATTGTTTGTTGACTCACAGGTGCGCCAAGTCGGCTCAAATTGTTTCACCTATATCTCCTGATAGATCGCGAGACTTCCCGATGCTCCACCTCGTCCGCTCGCTGCTGGTCACACTTGTATTTGCGTCCCTCTGCCCCGCGCAGATTGTCGATAAGCAGAAACTTCTTGACGCTCAGACTTTCTGGGACAACCGCGACTGGGACTGGTACAAGGCCAACATTCCTTTTCTCGAAACGCCCGATGCGGACATCGACACTACTTACTACTACCGCTGGGAGGTCGTCACCAAGCACCTGACCTACGGCTCTCCGCGCAGCGGCTACTCCTACACCGAGTTCATCGATCGGCCCTTCTGGTCAGGGGCCTACGGCGCGATCAGTTGCCCGGCGGGACATCAGCTTTATGAAGTGCGCTGGCTTCATGACCATCGCTATGCACAGGACTACGCACGCTACTGGCTGCGTACACCTGGCGCTCAGCCTCGCAACTACAGCACCTGGCTTGCGGACTCGGTCTGGGCGGTGCAGATGGCGCATGGCGATGAAGCGTTCGCCAGGGATCTGCTGGAGGATCTGGTGAAGAACCATGAAGGGTGGGAGAAGCGCCAGTACGTGCCCGAAGTGGGCTTGTTCTGGCAGACTGGCCACGATGATGGCATGGAGTTCAACATCAACAGTCGGCAGACCAAGGACATTCTTCGCGGCGCACCGAGCTATCGCCCTTCGTTCAATGCCTACATGTATGCCGATGCCGTCGCCATCGCGAAGATCGCTCAACTGGCGGGCAATGAGAAGATCGCCAAGCAATACGAAGCCAAAGCTGCGAGCATCAAGAAACTCGTGCAGGAGAAACTCTGGGACCCCAAGCGGCAGTTCTTCTTCCCTATGTTCAAGAACGATGAAGAGAAGGATGGCCACGTTAACAAGGCACTGACGCTGACCTATCAGACCGGCCAGTACGCTGGTAACGAACATGGCCGCGAGTTGATCGGTTACGTGCCCTGGCAGTTCAACTTGCCCGATGCGGACAAGGGATTCGAGGCGGCCTGGAAATTCCTCATCGATCGCAACTACTTCGAAGCGAACTACGGGCCGACTGTCACCGAACGGCATGACCCGCTCTTCCTCGTCACCGATCACTGCTGCTGGTGGAGTGGTCAGTCCTGGCCTTACGCCACCACGCAGACGCTCGTCGCCTTCGCCAATCTGCTCAACAACTATCAGCAGAAAGTCGTCACGCCGGCTGATTACTTCAAGGTGCTCAAGACCTACACCATGACTCATCGCAAAGACGGCAAGCCATACATTGCTGAGGGTGCGAACCCCGACACCGGCTCATGGAAAGGCTACGACAACTACAACCACAGCGAGCATTACTTCCACTCGGGTTACACCGACCTGATCATCACCGGCCTCATCGGTTTGCGGCCTCGCGCCGATGACATCATCGAAATCAATCCACTGGTGCCTTCGGAAGGCGCAGGGGCATGGCCGTACTTCGCGCTTGTGGATGTCGCTTACAGAGGGCGGATGGTTTCGATCCTCTGGGACAAGACCGGTGAGAAGTACAGGCAGGGGCCGGGGCTTCACATCCTGGTGAACGGTACGAAGATCGCGAGCCGTGCAACGATCGGCAAGCTCACAGCAAAGATGCCGGAGCAGCCGCGCGAGGATTTGGAGGCGATGCCTCCCGTCTATAACTTCGCGGTGAGCAATGATGGGAAGTTTTATCCGCGCGTCACTGTGTCCCAAGCGGGCGAGCGCACTTCGCCCAATAGCGCGATTGATGGCAACTACTGGTATCACATCAACCCGCCCAACCGTTGGACAACCGAAGGCTCCGCCAATGCCAGCGACTGGATCGCGGTGGACTTCGGCAAGAAGCGGAAGATTCACGAAATCAAACTCTACGTGCTGGATGACGGCGAAAAGGTGAAGCCTCCTGTTGCGATCAAGCTGGAGTACCACGATGGTCAGGGTTGGAAACCGGTGACTGACATTGTGCAGAAGCCCAGTGAGATCGTCGGCAATAGGCCGATGGTCTATCGTTTCTCGCCGGTGGAATCGCAGCAGTTTCGCGCGACACTCACGCATCAATCCGGTGCAGCTTCGGGCCTGAGCGAATTCGAAGCATGGGGCATAAGCGACGGGCCGCTCACCGATCCGCCGAGCCCGCCGCCAAGCATGGCGACGAACACCAGCGGCAAAGGTTTTCCCAAGGTCAGCGCTTCTCATACTTCGCGATTCGACAAGCTTGCTTTCGTCAACGACGGCAACATCAACTACCGCACAAATCCCAACAACCGCTGGACGACCTACGAATCACCGATGCCCACCGACTGGCTTGAAGTGGATTTCGGCGAGTCCAAGATCGTCGGCCGCATCGAGCTGCACATCTACGATGACCGCGGCGGAGTTCAGCCCCCGGCCAGCTATACCGTGCAATACCTCGACGGCGACGCGTGGAAAGAAGCGAGCAACCTCAAGCGATCACCCCAGAAGCCGCGAGGCAGCACGATGAACACCGTCACCTTCGATGCAGTCAAGTCGAGCAAAGTGCGAGTCGTCTTCACGCACGCAGGCAAGGCCCGCACCGGTCTCACCGAGATTGAAGTGTGGGAAAAGTGATCGGATGATTCGGCGATTATCGCAGCGAGCCGTTCATCGTGTGCTTGTGTCATTCGCAGCAACCGTCGTGCATCCCCTGTAGATTCAGCGGACTCAACCATGAGTAATATCTCTCGCCGTCAACTCCTCGAACGTGGCCTTGCTCTGGCACCAATGGCTTTGCTTCCCGCATGGAGCGGTCAAGCGGCTGCCGAGGCGGCGGAACCGATGACCTTTTTCGTCACCGCAGATCCTCAGATCAACATTCCAAAATGGGGAACCGCAGGCACCGAACAGATCATTGATGTCATGAATGGTCTGCCTGGCGCGGATTTTCCGCTGGGCGGCAAGGTAGGCAAACCCGTGGGCGTGATCGTTGCGGGGGACCTGGTCGATGAGCTGGGCAATGCCGAGAACTGGAAGCGATACAAGTCTTTCTACGACCCTCGCGGCAAAGCGAAACTGATGTTTCCAGCCTACGAGATCATCGGCAATCACGATCTCTCTTCGCGCCAGCCTGCGGGTGAGCTCAACTATCTTCAGAAGGAGTTCATCGAGCGCAACAAGCATCGTGAAGGCAAGTTCGATTTCGACAAGCATCACTATCACTACGCATGGACCTGGGCTGGAGTACGTTTCATTCAGCTCAATATCTTTCCAGGCAACACGCATCGACCGGTGTACGACCGCGAAGCGCCGTGGAACGATCCGCGCTTGAGCCTCGACTTCCTCAAGGAGGAACTGAGTACGCGGGTGACGGATAAGAATCAGCCGATCGTGCTGGTCTGGCATTACGGCCTGCGTGGCTGGGGACTCGACAAGTGGTGGACCCAGGAAGACCTGACAGAACTCGCCAAGGTGATCAAGGGGTACAACATCGCGCTGATCCTGCATGGTCACGAGCATCGTTTTGATCAGTATCAGTGGGAAGGATATGACGTGATCATGGCACCTTCGCCGCAGCAGGATCGCGATCCGAAGCAGCCTGAGATTGCAAGCAAACCCAAAGGCTTTCTGGTCTTCCGCCTTCATCGTGACAAGATCGAGATGGGCCATCACACCGGCAGTGAATGGAAGCAGACGTGGTCCAAGTCACTGCGCGCCACAGTCAAGGCCCAGTGAGTAAGTTGATGATGCAATTTCGCGCGACGTTCATGCCACGCAGCAACTTGTTGACGGCCTATGTAGATCAGCTAGTAGCCAGAGTTGAGCGGTTCATGCGAATCAACGGACTTTTGACGCAGTGGCACGTGATAAAAGTTTGAAGACCAGGCCAAGGCACACCACGCACCAAGCCCCGATCGCTACAAAGACGAATACCTGCGGAATCGCTGACAGGAACGGGACATTCAGGAGATGTGCCAGTCGGTAAGTGGCGACGGTGTACATGCCCAGGGGGAACACCGCGCCCCAGTACTGCGGGTCGTAGCGAAGCGGGAACTTTTCGTAAACATGTCGCCAGATGCCGAGGATGACGAGCATCGGGATCCACCAGGTGGCGGTGGCCCAGAACAGAAGTGTGAAGCCTTTGATGAACGGGAGAATATCCGCGACGACAGCCGAGTACGGTGCGTTAGCGGCGATCATTGTTCCCGCGAGTGTGGAGATGGCGACCGCGCCCATGTTGATCCAGTACGGCGGACCAAGATCCGAAGGGCTCAGCGCGAAGAATGTATAGCGGTAGAAGATGAGCGAGATGATCCAGATGTAGAGCATGCCGCCGCCGAGCCAGACCGCAAGACTGAAAAACAGAACGGGCGTTTGCGTCCACCCCATCGGCACGGCGAGTTGAGCGCCCAGCACAGCGATGGACTGCGCGGCGACGACCATCAGAAGCCAGCCGCCGTTGATACCTTCGGCCAAGGTCGGCTTGATTCGCTTGACGGTCAGCGCGGTGAGCACTGTGTAGGTCAGGCCGGCCCATAGGACGATGCCGATCGCCCAAAGAACCGCTGCAATTTCTGGACTCCTGGCGATGAGCAACATCTGGCTGCCAAGGACAGACGTGGCGGCCACCGCTGTAAAGAAGCCGACGCATCGGCCATGGCTCAGAAGATCAGACAGCATTCGTCCGGGATAGCGCACCAGCCGGGCGAGCATCAGCACCCAGAGGATGATGAAGAATCCGATATTCAGCCAGAGCAGACTGGTTGCAACAAAATCGAATCCGGACAACTGGCAGGCGAGCGACACGATGCCCGTCGCCATGACCATGGCGAAGTAGTTCACCGGTAAATCTGCGAGCCATGATTGAACGACTGGTGGCGCTGTCGAATCAGAAGAAACGGCAGGCATCATCATGGCCGCTCCATTTGGTAGAGATAACGCAGCAGGCCGAGATTGAGCAAAAGACAGACAACACTGGCACCGACAGCGGGCCAGATCACGGAATCATCATCGCCCAGAAATGCGTTCATGGTGGCTGTGAGCAGCCACAATTGCAGGATGACAATGAGCAGCACGATGCAGAGCATCGCGTAGATGATCGTGGTGCGCTGAGCGCGGTTGAAGCGGCGTTTCATAGGGTGCTCACCTCCACGCCGGTGGCGTAGATCAGGTCGCCGTTTACTTTCAACGTGATGCGCGGAAGCGGGCGCTTAGGCGGCCCGGCAATCGCGCGGCCGGTGCTCATGTCGAAGTACCCTGCGTGACATGGGCAATGGAATGCATTCAATTCCGGGCGAGGTACGACCGCGCACGCCAGATGTGTACACTTCTGGCTGAAGGCGGCAAGCGTGTCTTCACCCGTGCGAATCAGGATGCAATCATCATGCGCATCGGGATACTTGAAGACCACCGCACCGCCAACAGGAAGCGCGGCCAGCGATGCAATCTTCACCATCTGCGGCTTGCTTCGGCGACGACGAATAAAGTTCTGAACAGCAATCCAGAACTGACCGACCACGAATGCGAAACTGGTGAGCACCAGGAATTTGGTGAAGTCTCGCCGCGCCACGTGATGGTCCTGCGGCCAGTCAATGGGAAAGTCCTGCCGCCATGTGGGCTGCTCTTCAGGCGGGCGACCGTCGGGCGCTTTGGTGATCTGTTCACTCGTACTCGCGGCTGCTGGACCATCCGACTTCTTCATGATCATTTCGTTTTTTGAATCGGTACTCATCCCGTCTGCACCTCCGCAAAGGGATCATCAATCACCGTGAGCGAAACATGCCTTGATGCAGGCCTCTCATCCATCGCGGCGGTCACATCTACATATCGAGCTGGTTCGTGCGACTGCCGGGGCACCATCATCGAGACTCGCGTGGTGATCGACTGGCGACCGAAGCGAAACTCGTTGACCGGCATGCTGCGCGGGCGCAGCAGCTCGATCTCCTGGCGCGTTCCGAAGAACAGTGCCTGACTCGGGCAGACCGTGGTACACATGGGCTTCTTGCCGACCGATGAACGGTCGTAGCACATGTCGCACTTCTTCATGAGCTGCTGCTCGATGTTGATTTCCGGCACACCGAAGGGGCAGCCGATTACACAGTTGCCGCAGGCGATGCAGCGCGGCTTGCGTGCCGACTGAACCACGCCATCTTCCGTGCGTTTGATCGCATCAGCGGGACAGACTTCCGCACACGTGGGCTGATCGCAGTGCATACAGACGACAGGCACCGTCTGTACCGATTCGCCGCGATCGACATATTCCAGATGGATCATCGACTCGCCCTTGTGCGTGTCGCACTCGGTGCATGCCTGCACGCAGGCCTGGCAACCGATGCAGCGGTTGGGGTCGATGTAGAAATTAAGATGCTCAGGCACGGGCATGATGAAAACTTTCGATGGCTGCGATTCGCTGCTGCTACTGCTGCGGCTCCAGTTCACTCGCATAATCCGGCGCGGCTGCGGCCTTGGTGACACGCACAGCGCACACCTTGTACTCGGGAATTTTAGAAATCGGATCCTGCGCCGAGATCGTCAGTTGATTGGCGCTCTTGCGACCGGCCCAGTGATAAGGAATGAAAATCGTGTCAGGCCGAATCGTGGTGACGACCTGCGCTCGCAGCGTACACGTTCCGCGACGAGACTCAGCAGTCGCCCAGTCACCATCAGCAATGCCCAGCTTCGCTGCGAGCCTCGGGTGCATCTCGATGCGAGGCTCGGGATATTGCTCGACCAGCGGCCCGATGCGGCGCGTCTGCGTGCCTGAGAGAAACTGACTGACCACGCGGCCGGTCGTCAGCATCAAGGGATACTCCGCGTCGATGTCTTCCGTCGGCGGCTCGTAAGGCGCGACATTGAATCGCGCCTTGCCATCAGGAAAGTAAAACGGCCCCGCGCCTTTGGCGACAGGGTTCCATGATGCCGGCTCAAACATGCGAGGCGTGCCGGTGTGATTGATCGGCTTGCCATCGGGATCTTCACTGGGGCAAGGCCAGAACACGCCGAACTGCTTTTCGATCTTTTCGTAAGTGATGCCCGAGTAGTCCACCACTGCGCCCTTGGTAGCGGCGCGCAGCTCGTCGAAGATTTCTCCTGGCGACTGGAACTGCATGCCGTGCGTTCGGCCGAGTTTGGCGGCGATGTCTTGAATGATCTTCCAGTCTTCGCGTGCATCGCCGGGGCAATCCACAGCTTTATTGATCTTGATCACGCGGCCTTCAAATTGCGCGACGACGCCTTCGTCCTCTTCCTGAAGCGAGCCGGGCAACACGATGTCCGCATGGTGCGCGGTGTCGTTGAGGAAGAAATCGATCGCAACGTAAAAGTCGAGTTTCTCAAGTGCTTTGGTAACGAAATGATTATCCGGCAGCGACACCTTCGGATTAAAACAGATCGACAGCAGACCTTTGATTTCGCCCTGATCGATTTTGCGAATGACTTCGTAAGCATCGACGCCGGCGTGTGGTAGATCAGGTTCGTTGATGTTCCAGATTTTGGCGATCTGTTCGCGGTGCGCGGGATTTTCGATGTCGCGCCCGCCGGGGAGCTGGTCGGCTTTCTGTCCGTGCTCGCGGCCGCCTTGTCCGTTGGCTTGTCCGGTGATGGTGGCGTAACCGCAACCTTCGCGGCCGATTCGTCCGGAGGCAAGCACGATGTTGATCGCGCCCATGCAGTTCCGCACGCCGTGACTGTGATGTTCGATCCCGCGCGCGTGCATGAGAAAGCTCGTGCTCGCCGTGCCCCACCACTGAGCAGCTTGGCGAATGGATCGTTCGGGAATGCCCGTCACATCCGCCGTCTTCGCAGGTGTCCACTCGCGGACACTCTGCGCCAGCGCATCAAAACCGACGGTGTGCTTCTCGATGAACGAATGATCGAGCCAGTCGTTCTCGATCATCAGTTGGAGCACACCGTTGAACAGTGCGATATCACGGCCGGGCTTGATCGGCAGAAACAAATCACAGGTGCGAGCAATCGGCGTGATGCGTGGATCCACCACGATAATCTTCGCGCCATTCTCGCGCGCCTGCCAAACGTAGTCAGTCGTGATCGGTGCGCACTCAGCCACATTCGCGCCGCTGATCCAGATGACCTTGGCCTTGGGCACATCTGACCACGGGTTGGCGGCGCGATCGACACCGAAGGCTTTTTTGTTGGCGGCTGCGGCGCTGACCATGCAGAGCCGACCGTTGTAGTCGATGTATTTTGTCTTGAGGCAGACGCGGGCAAACTTACCCATCAGGTAGGTCTTCTCGCTCGTCAGGCTAGCACCAGTGAGCACGCTGAACGCATCATTGCCGTGCTGCTTCTGAATGCGATCGATCTCGCTGGCCACGCGGGCAATGGCTTCGTTGTAACCCATCGCGCTGAAACCCGTCGGCGAAGAGGGGTCACGCTTCAGCGCAGTCAACAGACGGTCGGGATGCGAGCCTTGGAGATATCTTTTTACGCCTTTGGGGCAGAGCATGCCGCGATTGAAAGGGAACTCTTCCCAAGGCTCGAAGCCGATCACTTCGTTGTCCTTGACCTTGAGCTGAATCCCGCACTGCTGGCCGCAGAAGCAGCAGTGAGTTTTCACGAGCCTGTCGGGCACGATGGCTGTGGACAAGCGATCGCCCGACGTGAACGCCAGATGCGGGCCGTAGCCTTCGATGATCTTCAGTGGGTCTGTGGGTTGAGTTGCCAATTTGACTTTCGTTTTTATTTCGCTTTGGATTCTTCGAGACACACCGTCAGCAGCATTCGCGTGGATTCCTCAGCAACAAGATCATGCCGCACACCCGGTGCCATCACCAGCAGTTGACCCGCCGGCAGCTCATGCACTGTTCCCTGAGCGGTCATCTTCAGTCGCCCTTCAAGCACATGGACGGTTACGACGCCTTGCGCCACATGCTCCGACAGGCCTGCGCCTTGCTCGAAGTGAAACAGTGCAACAGTTACCTGGCCGTGCTTGTACAGCGTTTCCTGTCGATGCTTGCGCGGCCCCGTGATCGGCTCGGCGAGCAGCGTCGTTGCGATCTTTTTCAGATCGAACTGAAGCTGCGGAGAAACAAACCGTTCTTCCGGATGCGTCCGCAGTCGATCGTCAATTGGAGTAGTCATCATGTTTCCTTTTTATGTTCAGCGGCCCACATCGCGCCTTGCGACAAGCCAAACATGGCTCGCCTGCACTTGGGGCATATCCATTGGTAATGTTCTGTTTCCTTCGATTCCATTTCGTAGGTGAAGCCCAGTTCGCGCTCGACGATGATCAGATCCTGCACCATCATTTTTGAGGCGAACGGCTTCCCGCAACGCCGGCAGTCCGCCTGTTCTAACTGGCGCCCCACATCTTTATAGAAGCTGACGCCAAGCTGCGCCGGCCGTTGAAAGAGGTGGAAGAACTTGCCAAATGGAAGCCACAGCAGTGTGAAGATGACGGTGATCGCGTGCAGGATGGCGAGGAAGTCGTAGGCATAGCCCTTCATCCATGTGTAGCTGGCGGCGAGCATCAAGCCGGTCACACTGATGGCAAAGAGAAGAATCAGCGGGAGAAAATCTTCGCCGAACTGCTGGACAGCGGCAGAGCCGTGGTCGGTCATTCGGCGTCGCATGGCGAGCATCACACCCGCAATCACCAGGAAAGACGCCCACACGAGACCATGGAAAATCACAAAGCCGAAGGCCGAATCAATCGGGAAAGAGAACGTGGGAAAGCCCAGGACATAGGCGCGATACCACTGAAGATTTCCCGGGATCGTTTCAAAGTGAACCCACCCGAAGACGAGCGGGAAGGTGATTGCCACAGCGAGGATGCAGCCCCACATGATGAGCCAGTGCGCGGCCCAGCGAGCCTTGCCGCGCCGCCAGATGAAACGGTTCGCGACGAACTCGACGATGAATCGGCGCGACAGTTCAATTAGATTGGAGACGAGATATCGCGGCTGCAAAAAGAACATCTGCCAACCGCGCCGCCAGTACATTTTTGTCGGAGGCCGTCGTAGCCAGATGGTGTAGCGATAGACGATGCCGAAGGTCGCGAAGATCGTGGCGAAGGTGTATCCGACCAGCGCGGCATCAAAGTGCGCCAGATTGCGCGAGCCAAGCACAATGAGGGCCACGAGCACCAGCGTCGCAAGTGTTCCCGCCACAGTAGCTATAACGCGGTCTCGGTTCATGGCGGTCTTCTTGCTCGCGGCGACACCAATCGGTCGCGTGACTGCACCGGCGAGTTCCTGATCCGACCGAAGCATACAACGGGTAAGACCGGATTCGCTACGGAGCTTTCCCTGATCCGCGCGTATCCTCTCTAAAGCGTTATACCACTTCCTGCAACCTCTCAATGAATTCTTTTAGCGCGATCGCTCGATTGCGCTCAACATCTTTCCTTGCGCAAACGAATATGACTCTTCATCGCTGCACCTTTCGACGAAGCATCTCGACCAGTTCCGCGTGGCCCAGCAGTTCCTTCCAATACCGCTCCTTGAACCGCAGTCATCTGTCAGGCTTGTGCCCGAACCACGTGCGAAGCTCAGGGCTGGGGGCGGCAACATCCTGTGATACAGGCGACTTCATCGCACCCGAGAATGCCACGA
>CAZYQL010000093.1:0-5956 GCA_964650055.1 uncultured Phycisphaeraceae bacterium
GAACCCACGACATTCACGTTGGCAACGTGACGCTCTACCGCTGAGCTACACCCGCATTGCCGTTGAACCACCAAGTCTATCGGCCAAAGCGCCCTCACGACTTAGCGAAGGAGAAGGATGGTACCCAGTGGTGCGAATCCTGCAAGTGCGGATTCGCCAAGTTTCAAACCTCAACTTACTGTCCTTCCAACAGTCACGCGAAAAGTAACTGGGCCAGTCAGGCCACCGGTTGGCGCCCCGATGATTGGCGTTACACCTACATCCACTATCCCTACTGGGCCACGTATCGTTGCGCGTACGATCCCAGTGGCACGCTCGATTTTCTCATCGCCAAGGATGCGTCATCAGCGTCCAACCGCGTGATTGTCAGCGACAACATCACCATTGATGTCGGGGCAGACCACGCCAATTCCATTTCGCGCAATCATCTGGGCACAGGTTTCAAACCAGCCGGTGGCAACGTGCTGTACAACGACAACATCGCCCACTGGCAACCGTTTGAGGATGTGAAGCTGCGCGTATCAGTTCCGCTGGGCGCACCGCACCAGCGCCATTTCTACTTTTAGTGTCGGTGACCGATGATGTTTGAGCGAGCGACAGTGTGATACGAATAGGTTGATTTACTTTGCCGCAGGCTTGGCCTTGAGCGCTTTCCAGAACTCGTCCTCCGCTTCCTTGTATTTGCTAAAGAGTTTTTCCAGATCGCCGAGCATGCGCTGAATCTGTTCCTTGTTGCCCGGCTCCTTCTCGGCAACAGCGCGCAGACCCTGCGCTGCGGAATCAAGCGTTGAAGCAGCCAGCGCGAAAGATCGCGCTGCGTCGTAAAGGTTGTCGGTTTCCAGTTCCTCATCGCCCGGTGAATAGAGCAGACGCCAGGGCGACCTGCGTACTTCGATGGCGGCAAGCTTGAGCTGAGCGGTGGTCAATCCCGCATTCGCAAAGGCTCGCTCGAGCACCGGGCGCTGACCGATGACCAGGCCTTTGACATCCTCCGTTGCGACGCGCAGGTTCTCCATCGCCTGTGTGCCTTTGTCCAAGGCGACTTCGACTTGCTTCATCGTCTGTTCTTTCGCTGTCTCGGAGACCGCCAGAATATTGTCAATCGCCGCGCGCACCATCGGATCCTTCTGCTTGATCAGATCGCGAAGCAGCACGAGCGATTCATCCGCATTGCGGGTGACATGATCGATGCTCGTCAGCCAGGCTTCGCTGCGTTTGCGCGTGTCAGCGATGATCTCCTTCGCATCGCTGGTGGCTTTGCTCAGGTCCGCCATGGCGAGTCTGGCATCCTCAATGATCTTGCCGACGTTATCGAGATTGGTTTTGGCTGAGGCCGTGATCAGCGGCAGATCGTTCTTGAGTGTGCCGGTAGCGTCGCGCACATTGTCGATGACTTCTGCGACAGTTCCGCCGCGCGTGCCCAGTGCAGCGGTGAGATTGCGCAGGTCGCCGGTGAGCTCGCGCGTGTTGGCGATGATGTCCTGAATCTGCTGGCGCTGCTGATCTTCGATGCCGATGTTGCGCGTGAAGGCCTGCGCAATAGCGCTGCCCGCAATGCGACCGGGAATCGTGCCAGCAGGCAGGTTCGCAAGGACAAGTGCTGCGCGCTCTTCGCGCTGTTTCTGCACCATGTCGTTGTCGCCGGGATTAGCACGCAGAAACGGATAGTGTTCCAGCAGATCAGCCATCACAATTTTCTGATCGTCTTCGTATCGCTTGCCTGTGCCGATGCTGGCGATGTTCATGGTGGTGTTGTTGCCCAGAGGCGGCCGCTCCAGTTCGATGCGGGCGTTCCAGCAGAGCTTGATGTCACTTGCCAGGCTAATCGTGATGACGGAGCCGATGATGTTGTCAGGTTCCGCTGGCGGAGAGAAGTCGTCGATCTCAACGACTTCGCCCGTGGGCTGACCGCCGATGGTCACGCGAGCGCCAGCTTTGAGGCCTTGCAAGCCATCGCTCAAGGCGTAATAAACTTTCACCGACTGGCGCTTGGCGAAGAGCGCGCTGAAATCGGACAGCACGATGATCACCGTCACTGCGAGGACGATGCCCGATAGAACGAAGATGCCTGCTTTGACGTTGTCTCGCTGCGGATTCATGGCTACATCCCTGTGTGCTGTGGATCAAACTTTCTTGCGCGTGGCCTGCACTGCCGGGCGGACCATATCCATCTGGTTGCCGGTGTTCAGGAGGTCTTCTGCATAATTGGTCGTCTGTTTCCGCTGCGTGATCGGGCCTTCCGCATCGCCGCGCAGGAACTGGCGGATGAGCTGCTCGTCGGCATTGAGATTGCCAGCTTCATCAGTTGTTGTGGAGCGGATCCTGTCGAAGTAGTCACGCGATTCCACGCAGAGCATGCGCCCTTTATCAAGCATGGCCATGCGATCAGCAATCGTGAAAGCGGAATCCATTTCGTGCGTCACCACCACACTGGTCACACCCAGTTGCTTGGAGAGATTGATGATGAGCTGATCGATCTCCGCGCTGGTCACCGGGTCCAGCCCAGCAGAAGGCTCATCATAAAAAAGAATCTGCGGATCAAGCGACAGCGCCCGCGCCAGGCCAGCGCGCTTTTTCATGCCGCCTGAAATCTGCGAAGGAAACTTCTCAGCGTGTTCGCGAAGGCCCACCATTTCCAGCTTGATCTTCACCATGATGTCGATGACGTTGCGAGGCAGGTCGGTGTGTTCCTCCAAAGGCAGCGCAACATTCTCGCGCAGCGTCATGGAATTAAAAAGTGCGCCGGACTGAAAGAGGATGCCAAACTTCTTGCGGATGTCGTCCAGTGCACTGTCGCGCAGGTGTGTGATATCCGTGCCCAGCACGCTGATACGGCCTTCATCTGCTTTGAGTGAACCGATGATCAGGCGAAGCAGCGTGCTCTTGCCCGAACCTGAGCCGCCCATGATCACCATCGTTTCGCCTTGGCGAACGCTGAGGTTGATGCCGTTGAGAACGGTCTTGCCATCGAACCGCTTGACGAGCTGCTCAACGCGAATCGTCGGCTCTTCATCATGCGGTTCAGGAGTTGGCGTTTCGCTGGTGGGCATGGGCAGAGGGTGATTGATTCTGGGTGACCGAGTGCGGATGTTGAGTGTGATTCGACTGCAATCATATCTTCACGGTGCCACTGCACCCTGCACGGCTCGCTGGCTGTATGATCGGTCATGAGCACTTCCGATCATCAAATGCTTGGCCCAATTCGCATCGCACTTGCACTGATCCTCATGCTGACCTCAGCCTTGAGCGCGGCATCGCCGCTGCGCGTAGGATTTGGTGAGGCGGATATCACACCTCAGGTGACAGCAGAACGCCCCATTTATTTGGCCGGATATGGACAGAATCGCAAGGCGACTGGCGTGCACGATCCCATCATGGCAAGGGCGGTGGTCCTTCACGATGGCGAGAAGATGATCGCGATCGTGAGCGTCGATGTGGTGGGCGTCATGCTCCCAGTAGTGAAAGAGATTCGCAGCAAGGTTCAAGGCTTTACACATGTCACAGTCTGCGCCACGCATAATCACGAAGCCCCCGACACCATCGGCCTCTGGGGCCCGATGGCCATTAGGAGCGGCATTGATCCCGCATTCATGAAGCAACTCATTCAAGGATGCGTCAAGGCCATCGACCTGGCACGCGAGAATCTCGCTGAAGTTTCCGCCAGCTACGGCAGTGCTGATGATCAATCGCTCCTGGGCGACAGCCGATTGCCCAAAACTTATGACGCCACACTCCGCGTGCTTCGCTTTGAGCGAACGAAAGATGGGAAGCCGCACGGGCTGCTCGTGCAATGGAATTGTCATCCCGAGGCGATGGGGCCGCGCAACACGCAGATCACCGCAGACTTTCCCTGGGCGACCATTGCCGCGCTCAAGAAGAAACATGATTGTGCTGTGGTCTATGTCAGCGGTGCGGTGGGTGGGCTGATGGCACCGCCCGATGAAGGCGTGAAGGATGAGAAAGGCAATAGGCTAAAAGAAGGCGATTTCGAGTACACCCGCGTCTATGGCGAGATGGTGGCGAAGCTGACGGAACAGGCGATGGCCAAGGCCAAACCGATCGAGCTTACGCCGTTTGTCGTTCATACGAAAAACATTTACCTGCCGCTGGCCAATGCCATCTACGTGCTGGCCAGGCAGGCTGGTGTGCTGGAACGCGAAGCATTCGTGTGGGAGAACGATACGGGCAAGCGCGGTGAACCTTATCTGGATTCACATGCGCCCAAGTTGCCTGCGCTTGAAACCGAGATCGGCTACCTGCGACTGGGATCGCTCAGCGTCGTCACCATCCCCGGCGAAATCTATCCCGAACTGATCAGCGGAAAGATTCAGGATCCAGCCGACGCTGGCGCGGATTTTCCCGATGCGCCCAAAGAAAAACATCTCCATGCCATGCTGCCCGCTCCTGAAGTGATGTTCATCGGATTGGGCAACGACGAGATCGGCTACATCATTCCTAAGCGGCAGTGGGATCTCTTTCCGCCTTATGCTTACGGTCGTAGCAAGTCGCAATATGGTGAAATCAACAGCGTCGGCCCGGACACCGCTCCGCTCTTGATGGACGCCTTTGATGCACTGATTCGCGGCAAGTGACTGCGAAGTTGCGCGGCCAAACTC
Source organism: uncultured Phycisphaeraceae bacterium (assembly GCA_964650055.1). GTDB lineage: Bacteria > Planctomycetota > Phycisphaerae > Phycisphaerales > Phycisphaeraceae > JTS-RE9. The sequence continues at coordinate 4,617 of CAZYQL010000093.1, forward strand.
GATCATCACTTCACCATCTGTGCCTCAATCGGCGCAGCGTAATCGTTCCACAGCGCCTCGCACAGTTTCGCATCCGTATCGCCATCGAAGACGACAAAACGATAACGCGAGACATAAGGCTTGCCGGGGACGATCTGAAATTCACCATCCTGTTCGGGTGCGAAATTGAAGAACGGCTCGCTCGGATGAATGCGCATTTTCTGAGGGAAGCGGAAATTTTCAGGGTGGCAGAGGATGGCGATGCCTGCGGGGTTGGCTTGATCTTTGGTGCCGATGTTGCCGGACATGGCGCACCATTTGGCGGCAGTGCCGTGGCCCTTGTCGCGCGTGAGGCCTTCGCTGGTGAGAAACTTGCAGGCATCGCCTGCGCCTTCCCAGTCAGCGGAGCCGCGCACGCCCAGGCCGCCGTAGTGGTAGAGCAAAAGTGTGAGCGGGCTGTCGGTGGCGCAGGTCTGCGTGCTGACCAGATCGAAGAGGCGAACTTTCTCGGTGCCATAAACACGCACATGCCAGGTTTCATTTAGCACATCCTGTTTACCTTTGGCGGCCTTGAGTGCGACGTGTTTCTGCTGCACTTGAAAAGAGGCGAAGACGTTGCCGCTGGTGTGTGCATCAAGCTTGACGAATTCGACGGTGCCTTCGCCTTTGCCCATGTTCCAGAAATCGGTCTTGCGACCCTCGAAAGATGTTTCGGTCCAGGGGAACCAGATGCCGTGATGGTGAAGATGCTTTTCGGGAAAGTCGTTGGTGAGCAGCCGACCCGAAGGCGTGATGACCGGATGGATGTAAGCACTGCGGGCATAGATCGGCTTGGTGCCTTTGGGTGGCTGCTGGATCGCCATGTTGTAGCGCAGCACGAGTTGCTCGTTCACGGAGAGCGTGAGGGCATCATCATCTTTGTCGCAGGTGACAAAGGTGTGGTCTGACTTGGCGGGTGCGATGGTTTTGATTTTGAACAGGCGCGTGGTGTCTGCTTTGAAGTTGCCGGGGATGATCCATGTCAGATAGGAAGCGGAATCGCTGGTCACGATCTGACTGCGAAGCGGTGTGCGCTTGTCGCCATCGATGGATTCGACGGCGAGCCGGGGCGATTTGGCCCACTCACCAGTGAGCGGCAACTGCACGATCGCATCGACGCGATCATGCTTGCCCGCGCTGGCGCTGACGATCATTTCTGCGGCTTGCGTAGAGGTAGTGACAAGCACCGAAAACAAGGCGATGGCGAACAGACTGCGGAGTCGGAGAATCATGGTGAATTCCTGTGATAATCGCGGTGGCGGGGCAGTCATCATCGATCCGTACCCCGACGGCTCGCGGACTCGCCATCGGGCTTGGCACTT
>CAZYQL010000093.1:6056-12884 GCA_964650055.1 uncultured Phycisphaeraceae bacterium
CTGACCTCTGACCTCTGTCCTCTGATCTCTGACCTCTGATCTCTGACCTCTGATCTCTGATCTCTGATCTCTGACCTCTGGCCTTCCGCATCAGAGCACAAACTTGCTCAAATCTTCATCCTTAAGAATATCGGCCACGCGCTGCCGGACGAACATGTCCGAGATCGCTATTTTCTTCTCGCCTCGCGCTACGCGCTCAGGGGCATCGAAATTAATTTCTTCAAAAACCTTTTCGACGATGGTCATGAGTCTGCGGGCACCGATGTTTTCAAGCTGCGCGTTGGCCTGCGCTGCCAGGTCGGCAATCGCCTCAATCGCGCCATCGTCATAAGTCACCTCAAGGCCTTCCACAGCGAGCAGGTGCTGCTGCTGTTTGGTCAGCGCGTTGTGAGGCTCTTTCAGGATGCGGATGAAGTCTTCCTTTTTGAGCGGTGTCAGTTCCACACGAATCGGAAAGCGACCTTGAAGCTCGGGCATCAGATCGCTGACGGCTGCCGAGTGAAAGGCACCGGCGGCAATGAAGAGAATGTGATCGGTATGCACGATGCCGTGGCGTGTCGTCACAGCGGAGCCTTCGACGATGGGCAATAGGTCGCGCTGCACGCCTTGCCGCGATACATCGGGGCCGCGCCCGCCGCCTTCGCTGGTGGTGGCGATTTTGTCGATCTCATCGACGAAGATGATGCCGCTCTCTTCGCAGCGCGAAATGGCTTCGGTGGTGATCTTTTCCTTATCGAGCAGCTTTTCTGTTTCCTGTTCAATGAGCAGTTCGCGAGCATCAGCGACGCTGAGCCTGCGCGTTTTGTTCTGCTCAGGAATGATCTTCTCGAGCATGCTCGCCATGTCCGGGTCCATCTGATCGAAGCCCATGTTGGCGAACATGACGTTGCCTTGCGGGCGATGACTGATGGTGAGTTCGACTTCTTTATCATCGAGCTTGCCTGCGATGACCTGCTTGCGAAGGCGTTCGCGGGTGCGCTCGTGTCGCTTGTGATCTTCCTCTTGCTGATTTGTTTTTTCTTCTATGACGTCGCCGGTGTTTTCTGTCGGCTCAGATGTTTCAGCAAAGTCGGTGTACGGGCGACTGCTGCCATACGAAGGCGTGGGCGGCAAGAGCAAATCGACGATGCGCTCGTTGGCTGAATCGGTGGCCTTCTCGCGCACGCTCTGGGCCATCTCGGTACGAATGAGTGAGAGCGATTGATCGAGCAGATCGCGCACCATCGATTCGACATCCCGGCCGTGGTAGCCCACTTCGGTGTACTTGCTGGCTTCGACTTTGACGAAGGGCGCGCCGGTGAGTTTGGCAAGCCGGCGGGCGATTTCAGTTTTGCCCACGCCGGTGGGCCCGATCATGATGATGTTCTTGGGATAAACCTCGCGGGCCATCTCAGCGCCCAGTTGCTGCCTGCGCCAGCGATTGCGAATGGCGACAGCCACGGCGCGTTTGGCGTCAGCCTGGCCGATGATGTAGCGGTCAAGCTCGGCGACGATTTCAACGGGCGTCAGATTGCGTATAGGGCTTTGCATGTTCTAGTCAATCGGTGGAATCCAGCGAAACAGATCTGCATCACAGCGAGCAGATGCAATGATTCTACGGAAATCAGGAGCGAGCGAGTGCGAATGGTGGAGGATGTCGCGCCGCAATTTGCTGACTTCATGTGTTGTCGGAGCGAATGATCAAATCACAATTGGGACTTCTGGATAACCTCGAAAATGATTTTTTTAAGGAAAGCAGGAAAGTTGGAAAGCATGGAAAAGACTCATAAACAGCCTTCTTTTCATTGTTTCCATTTTTCCTGCTTTCCTTACAAAACGATTGCATCGGGTTATTCAGTGGTCCCAATCTACAAATCACAAACATGCACCAAGAATCAAAGAGGAAAAATCTCAAGCGCTTCGCCTGATTTCTTGTGCGGATCGACCGCGTAATCAATGAGCGTATTACTGCATGGATCGGCGCCCCTATTGAATAGCCCTTGCACTTTCAAAGGTGAAATCCATTTTTGCCACGAAGGCACGAAGACACGAAGAAAGGAAGTCAAGATGAGTTTCATAGCTTCATGGATTCAGAACTTCGTGCCTCGTGCCCTGGTGGTCAAGACGAGTTTCACCCTTCGACTTGAGTCTTGCATGCGATCGCCCTGCGAAGGATGCCGTCAATTCGCATGTTTAATAGCCATTACCTATTGACCTAGGTTTAAAATATGCTAAACTATGAGAGGCTCGATCCTTCCTCTCTTGTTGGAGCCATTACCATGCCCACTGCCACGTTTTCCGTTTTGCCGAGTTCCATTTCGTCCAACGAGATCGGCCCGTTGCAGGCCAATCGCATGGATGTCCCCGCCGCAAGGCGTAAGCCTGCGGAGTCTTGGAAACACAAGGCGCTTCGTAACTCCGCAGGCTTTCGCCTAGCGGCTCGGATGGACGCCAATTCAATTGCTCTGGGGCTCGCTCGCGGTGCATTTGCCGTTGGCATGGACCCGCTGCCTGTGAGGCAGGCACGAGAGTTTGTGGGTAGACGTCTACCAATTTACCCTTATATACGGTCTAACCTTAGTATTTGCAACGGATTAAAAGGGTGGACACAAATGAAAAATGCTCAGGGTAGACAAATCCCAGGGCCGGCAAATGTGGTTGCCCAGTATATGTATCTAGGATGGGCAGTTGCAATCTCTTCCATGACTATCCAATTCCATTCCCCAACGCCCTGCAACAGACGCCGATTGCAGGTATGATGCTCGGCTCGATTCTGCCCGCCCCACCACCGGCGACGACTGGCCTTAGCCCACTTCGTCGCCCACACCCTGCGAGCCTTATGTCCGCCAACCTCCGTAACGTCGCGATCATTGCCCACGTTGACCATGGGAAAACCACCCTCGTTGACAAACTCCTATACCAATCGGGCCTCTTCCGCAACTCGGACCTGGACAAACTCGCCGGCGGACAGCACGGCCTGATCATGGATTCCAACCCGCTTGAACGCGAGCGCGGCATCACCATCCTCAGCAAGAACTGCTCGGTCCCCTACCTCGCTCTCGACGGCACCCTTTACAAAATCAACATCATCGACACCCCTGGCCACGCGGACTTTGGCGGCGAAGTCGAACGCGTCATGAAAATGGCCGACGGCGTCATGCTGCTCGTCGATGCTTTCGATGGCCCGATGCCGCAGACACGTTTTGTGCTGCAAAAAGCACTCGAAAACGACCTGCGCCCCATCGTCGTTGTCAACAAAATCGATCGCGCCGATGCTCGGCCGGATCACGTCGTCAACGAAGTCTTTGATCTTCTGGTCTCGCTCGAAGCCAACGATGCAGCGCTGGAATTTCCCATCGTTTTCTGCTCCGGCCGCGACGGCTGGGCGACAATGGATCTGAAGGAAAAGAAGGACAACCTGCGCGACATCTTCGAAGCGATTGTCAATCACGTTCCGCAGCCTTTGGTTGCGCCCAACGAGCCGCTCCAGATGCTCGTGACCACGCTCGATTATTCTGATTACGTCGGCAAAATCGCCATCGGCCGCGTCTTTGCAGGTTCGATCCATTCGGGTGATCCTGTGATGGTCATCAACCGTGATGGCAAGCACTCCAGGCAGCGCGTCATGAAACTGATGCAGTTTGAAGGCCTGGGTCGCAAGGATGTGGATAGCGCCGGGGCTGGTGATATCTGTGCAGTCGTCGGGCTTGATCCGGTGGACATCGGCGACACCATCGCCTGTGCGGACAATCCGCGAGCGCTCAAGACGATCGCCATCGATGAGCCCACGCTGAACATGACCATCCGCGTCAATGACAGTCCTTTCTGCGGCAAGGAAGGCACGTATGTCACCAGTCGCCAGATTCGCGATCGACTGGAAAAAGAACTGCAATCCAATGTCGCGCTCAAGGTGACTTTCGGCGCTGATGAATTTCTCGTGGCAGGTCGTGGCCTGCTGCATCTGGGCATTTTGCTGGAAAACATGCGGCGCGAAGGATACGAAATTTCGGCGGGTAAGCCGAAGGTTATTTTCAAGGACATCGAAGGCGTGAAGATGGAGCCGATCGAATTGCTTTCGATCGATTGCCCGGTCTCGTGCCAGAGTTCGGTGATGTCGATTCTGGGCGATCGCCGCGCTGAGATGGTGCGCATGGATGCGAAGCAGGGAACGACAGGCTTCACGCACATGGAGTTCACGATTCCTGCGCGCGGGCTGATCGGCATGCGTTCGCGCATGCTCACAGCAACGCAGGGCCAGGCGATCATGCATCACACGTTTGAAAAATATGAGCCGATGCGTGGCGCGATTCCCAGCCGATCGCAAGGCGTGATGGTCGCGATGGAACCCGGTCGCGTCACGGCATACGCACTGGACAGTCTCTACGATCGCGGCTTCTTTTTCATTCGCCCCGGCGATCAGATTTATGCCGGCCAGATTGTTGGTGAGCATTGCAAAGACAACGACATCACCGTCAATCCGACGCGTGAAAAGAAACTGTCGAACATGCGCACCACTTCCAAAGATGAAGCAGCCCGCATCCGGCCTGCGCGTGAAATGTCGATGGAGATGTGCATGGAATACATCGGCGATGACGAGCTGGTGGAAATCACACCGGAATCGATCCGCATGCGCAAGCGAATGCTCAATGAAAGCGATCGCCGCCGCGAGTCGAGGAAGAATGAAGAGTGATACGCCAAGCGCGGCGATCGAAGTCAAACCAGGGGTGGGCCTAGTATTTCCAGTACGTGTGGCACTGGCAGTCCGCTGCTTTGAGCGGTTTTCCAGTGGTGTATTCGAGCTTCCTGTAATTCGCCACGGGCAAACCGTCCAGAGCGACGGCCTGCTCGTGCCACACTTTCGATCCATCGAACAAGCACTCTATGATCACGCCGCAATAGCGGCGATGGCGCTAGATTTTCGGAATGTCGCCGGGGCTTCCACACGGGCCAGGCGGATGAACTTTTCTGCGGCAGCATCTACTTCATCCACGTGTTCTTCGAACCATGTGAGCAGGTCGGCAAAGCGCACGGACTGCCGAAACTCTTCATCGCCGGCGAGCAGGGAAAGAATGAAGGCGGAGTTGAGGGTGGTATCTTCTGTGGTTCGGTCGGCAGCGGAGGAAAACAGGCCCGAGTCAGCCTGGGAATTGGCGAGGGCTGCGATGGCGCGCTCGCGTGCCAAAGCAGCCTCGGGGTGTGGGGTGTTTGCGTGTTCTCGTGCGAGTGCGGTGAGCGCTGCAACGACAGCGGCCGTCGCCAGAGGGTCGCCGGGGCCATTGACGTTGCCGGTGGTACCATCGCCGAAGGAGCCATCGTTATTCTGATGCTCCAAAAGATAGGCGATCAGTTCCCGGCTCAGCGGTGTGGGCCCATAGGTCAGTTCCAATACCCGGCGAAGCGCCAGAGCGATGACTGCTACGGGTTCAGCGCTGAGCCGAACCATCAGCGGCAACGGCAACTCCATCCCCAGCGGAGAAACCCCCCGAAGGAGCGTGTCGATGTGGCGGCTGCGGAAGTGACGCTCGATCTGATAAACGCTGAGCATGTGGATTCCTTTCGGGCTTTGGTCATGTCCTGGTTGATACCGATCAATACCCTAACCGACACACCTATCATGTACCTAACGGATCGGCTTGTCAAGTCTTTTTGTTAAATTTTTGTACGGTTATTTTTCGATGGGCGATTTGGCATGTGTCAGTCACAATCGAATGGCCGATACCACGACGGCTTGGTGCGTGCGGCAGGTTCCGGGCGGATTGTGCCGATAGATAGGTGCAGCGATCGCGAAATCGTCGTTATTGGCATCGCCTGCCACGACCGGCTCGCCTTGTCTTTTTGTATTCATCGATTCAGGGAATTGCGATGACTCAGATTTCAACAGCCGACGCCCCCGCCGCTACGCGGACACTGACGGTGGTGGTGCCTGTCTATAACGAGCAGGAGAATCTCGCCGAGCTTTGCAGGCGGGTTAAGGAGGCGTGCGACAGCGTGCCTGATCTGACCTGGTCGATGATCATGGTCGATGATGGCAGCAAGGATGACACGGCCAAGCTTGCGCTCGAACAGCACGCTGCTGATCCGCGATTTAATCTCGTCAAACTCTCGCGCAACTTCGGGCATCAGGCAGCCATCACCGCGGGCCTGTCTCATGCGGACGGCGATGCGGTGGTGATCATGGATGCGGATTTACAGGATCCGCCGGAGCTGATTCCGCAGCTCGTCGAAGCCTGGCGTCAAGGCGGGCAGGTGATCATGGCCCAGCGGAAGAGCCGTGCGGAGACGGGGCTGCGGCGCGTGGGCTTTGACCTGTTTCACAAATTTTTTCGCTGGCTCAGTGACTTTCCGATTCCGTCGCAGACGGGCGTGTTTGGACTCATGGACCGCGCTGCTCATGAGGAACTGGTCAAGCTCACTGAACGCAATCGCTTTATCCCCGGCCTTCGCGCCTGGATCGGATTCGATCAGCGCACGGTTTATTACGACAGGCAAGAACGCGCCGCTGGTGAGCCGAAGCAGACTTTCAAACGGCTGATCAAGTACGCGATGGATGGCGTGTTCAGTTTTTCCTACAAGCCGCTGCGACTGATGATGTGGGCGGGCGTCATGGTGAGCATGATGTCGTTTCTTGTCGCGATCTACTTCATCATCAAACGCATCGCCGGTGCTGAGACTTCGCAGACCGGCTTCACCACCACCATCACGCTCATCCTCTTTCTGGGCGGCATTCAACTGATCGCCATCGGCCTGCTGGGCGAGTATCTCGGACGCATCTACGACGAAGTGAAAAATCGCCCGATGTTCATTGTGAAAAGTTTCACGGGCAAGCAGAAGTAGAGGTCAGAGGTCAGA
>CAZYQL010000093.1:12984-16523 GCA_964650055.1 uncultured Phycisphaeraceae bacterium
GTCAGAGGTCAGAGGTCAGAAAATGTGCGGCGCTCTTTGATAGCCGCAGCGTCCTCGCTGCGCGTTCTGCCAGAATAAAAAAAACAGCCCCGGTTTTCACCGCGGCTGTGATTGCGCTGATGTCGCTACGCCGCGAGCGGCGGAGTTGATCACTGTTGTTTCATTCGTTTGCGTTCATCGATTTCGAGAGGACCGTACATTTCTTCGTACTTGGACACCGTCTGCCCCAGCGCCATGGCGAGACGCTTGGCGGCCCAGGGGTTGAGGATGATGCGGTTTTCGACTTTCATTACAGCATGATTCTGCGAAGTCTGCTTGAGCGGGCCGGCGATGTCCAGCGTGATTTCTTCAGCGCTGGCGCCGACGCGCACGAGTTTGCCGTAGGTAACGGGGACGCCTTCGTCATCGACTTCGACTTGAATCTGGTTGGTGTTGGCGACGCCACCGAGGGTCGCGTTGGGATCTGTCTTATCAGCCACGGGAATCCTTTCGTAGGAGGTTGCGGAAAGGCGACATGATAACGAATCAAAATGCCACTGCGGTGAATGAAACCTCGTGCAGTGACATCGCGCTTGCCGCACCATTAAACCATCGAACGTTGAACAGCGTTACTTGATGCGACACGGGAAGCGATTCGCATTGTTCTGCTGCATTACGCGGTTGGAAACGGATTGCGTTCGGTGAACTTTTTCTGGTGCCAGTAGGGATAGGTTGGCTCTCTGAAGCTGGCCTTTTCCAATCGCGCAATCTGGTCAGCCGACAGGCTCCAGCCGACTGCGCCGATGTTGTCGCGCAGTTGCTGTTCGTTGCGAGCGCCGATGATGACCGTCGCCACCGTGGGTCTGCACAGCAGCCAGTTGAGCGCGATCTGCGGAATGGACTTACCCGTCTCCTTGGCGATCTCATCGAGTGCATCGACGACGTTGTAGAGGTATTCCTGATCGACTTGCGGGCCGGGATCGACTGCTGCTTTTGAATTGAGTCTGCTCACCGAAGGCATCGGCTGCCCCCGGCGAATCTTGCCCGTCAGCCTGCCCCAACCCAGCGGGCTCCAGACCACCGTGCCCACGCCCTGATCCAGCGCAGCGGGCATCAGTTCCCATTCATACTCCCGCCCTACCAGCGAGTAATAAGCCTGATGCGCCACCAACCGCGACAGGTTTCTTCGGTCAGCCACGGCTTGCGATTTCATCAGATGCCAGCCGGAGAAATTGGAGCAGCCGATGTAGCGAATCTTGCCAGCTCGCACGAGATCATCGAGCGTCTGCATCGCTTCATCAATGGGCGTGAGCGCATCGAAGGCATGGAGCTGAAACAGATCAATGTGATCGATGCCGATGCGTTTGAGACTGGCCTCGACGGAAGCGGTGATGTGCTGCCGCGATGAGCCGACGTTGTTTGGTCCGTCGCCGAATCGGAACGCTGCCTTGGTGGAGATGAGCAGCCGATCGCGTTTGCCTTTGATGGCCTGGCCGAGGATTTCTTCCGCCATGCCTTTGGAATAGACATCCGCTGAGTCGAACATATTCACACCTGCATCGAGGCAGATATCGATGAGGCGCGCAGCTTCCTGCACATCGGTGGTGCCCCAGGCTTTGAACATTTCCGACCCGCCGCCGAAGGTACCGGTGCCAAAGGTGAGCGCGGGGACTTTGAGGCCGCTTTGGCCAAGCTGTCGGTATTCCATGGTGCGATCCTTTTTTCGTGATTCACAAGGCTGCCGATCACGTCAGCGGCAGCAACTGTCGTCGCACTGCTGGTGGTGCAACGACTACGTTAACGTACAGCGCAAGGACTGCGCAGTCGAAAGGTCCGGTGCCACGGGGGGTCTCGCTTCAAGACCGCTGCGCCATCGGGATCGATTTCTTCCTTGGACAAGTATCTCGCTCTACCTGCCGCCCGGTTGCCCCACATCACCGAAGAGTTAATGCAAAACGCAGGCTTCGCTACGGCATCACAAACTGATGACCTTCAGGACGAATCGTCATGACCGGACAAGGAGCCTTACGTACCACCCGCTCGGCAACATTGCCCAGGAGCACATGCATGAGTCCAGACCGACCGTGGGTTCCCATGACGATCAGATCAATGTCATGCTCCTTGGCATAACGAATGATCTCCACAAATGGCGCACCATCGGCGGCATCGCAGACTACTTCCCGAGAACTCCAGCCACCCTTTTCCAGAAATCGAGATATGCCTTCAAGGGCACTTTCGCGTGATTCCTTAATCCGCGCCGGAATCGCCAGACCCATGACAAAGTCAGGCAACGGAGCGGGAGTTGTTTCCTGAACATGCAACAGGTGAACTTTGGCATTGAACTTCTCCGCCAAAGCAAAGGCGTAGTCCGCCGCTCGCGCCGCATGGGGACTGAAATCGGTTGGGATCAGAATTTGTTTGAGTTGGATCACGGGGCCTCCGTTGTTAAGTCGAATCATTATCAACCGACCGATGATGGTTCCGCTGCCTGCACTCCCTTTTGATAGGTGGAGTAGATAACGATCGGAATCGGCAGGTCGCCCAGTTGCTTGGTCATGAGCGGCAATACCTCGCCCCACGTCAAACCTCCTACCCCGGTAGCAAGTTTCGGCAGTGCCAGGCTCTTGATTTCCCCTTTCTCCAGCTCATGCCTAAGTCGGTGAAGGCAATGGTTCACATTCGCCAGCGTCGCTTTGCCCGGTTTCGCACCATGCGTCAACTCTCCCTCCTGAGTCAACAGATTGAATATGCGAATTCCTCCCACTCCGCCCCATACCCAGAGTTCGCCTGGCTTGGGATGAGCCTGCGAAGCGTAGTGCCGAAAATCCTTCGCCATCGCGGGCCAGGCTTCGCGCAAGGCAAGGGCCAACCCATGGTCAAAGTGATCGTTGGGAGCGACTCCATGTGCAATCGCTTGTGCTTTCGTGAGCAGAATGTCACCGTCAACTTCATAAATCATGAACGCAACCTTTCGATACCGATCCATGCAACGCTTGAACAATCGTCACCTTAATGAAACATCAGAATCCCTTAAAGCCTTCGTGCAACGCGGCACGAATCAGATCGCTCCGGGACACAATCCCGATCAGGCGTCCATCTCGAACAACAGGCACACGCACAATTCGATGGTCAGTCAGCAATTCAACGACCTCCATCACCTGATCAGTATCCTTCACGCGGTATGGATTGCGCGTCATCAGTTGCTCAACAGACACCTCCGCGAGATCCTTCCCCTCCATGATCCCGCGGACAATGTCTGCCTCCGTGATGATGCCGATGACGTGACCATTGCGGTCATCCACGGGCAGACCACTGAACCGATGAAACGACAGTTCGATGGCCACATCCTTGACCGAAGCATCAACCGTCGTCGCGATTGCAGGGCTGTGCATGACTTCACGAACAAGCATGAGAGCTTCCTTGCCTTTGATGATTGTCAGTAGTGAGCCGATTCACTTGTGCGAGGCACTGATGTTCAATCATCATCATGATGTTTTGCAACGGATCGTCAACGAGGAGTTGCCTGATATCCGCCTCGGCAAATCCCCGATAGTCAATAC
>CAZYQL010000094.1:0-3951 GCA_964650055.1 uncultured Phycisphaeraceae bacterium
TGACGGAATACGTGGTGGTGTCAAGTCGAGGCATTACAGAGCCGATAAGGCGATAGGCGTATTGCATTCATCAAAGGAGAGGCACATGTCAGGCCAAGTCATCCGATTGATCTGTCCGAATCTGACCTGCCGGGCGATTCTTTCAGTTCCCGCGGCTGCCAGGGGCAAAGATGTGCGCTGTCGTTCGTGCGGCACCAAGCTTCGTATCCCGCAGGCCAAGCCTGTGCCCGCTCCCACCGAAGGCGAAGCGACCTCCGGTGAAAAGACGACGGCCTGATTGCCAACATTGGTTAGAGCCGCGACTCAACGAGTCGCGGATGCCAACGGCCTGTGTGATTGTGAATTGTGGAATTGATGCGGTGCGAAAGGGTGTGCGGTGATCCGTGCGGCCCCAGGTAATTTGCGCGATGATCACGCCTTCATGCCTCAGACGTCCGCGACTCGTTGAGTCGCGGCTCCACGTGAAACCCGCGTTCACTTCTTCTTCGTCTTGGGACTCTTGATAATGTCCTGCGTGAGCATGGAGAACTCTTCCTCCTGTGCACGCTCGGCAGCGGCCAATCGCTCCAGTGCTGCGATGGGGTCTTCGTGATCGAGTTCTGCGGCACCACCTGAGAAAGATTCGCCCGGCTTTTTGGGCTTGCTCGCAGCCAGCTCGGCAGCATTGGCGGCGGCGGCGAGAGCATCTTCTTCATCCACCGCTTGGGCTTGCACCGGTGGCGCGAAGGACCTGGCGGATGCAGCTACCGACGGCTTGGAAGGCGCGAGCAGGTCGCCAGGTTCTTCGAGTTCGGCGAGAACTTCATCATCAGCATCGTCATCACTGGCACCATCTGTAGGTGCAGTGGCGAAGATTGGCGCAGGAGCAGCAGGTTTTGCGGACTTTGTTGGCTGAGGGGCAACTGGGCCAGCTTCCATCACTTTGGCCGGGACGTTTGCTTCGCAGGCCTCATCGTCGCTATCGACAGCGGGCATGCCGACGCTGGTATCGACCAAGTCCTGTTCCAGAAGCGAGCAGACCTTTTCGACCTCCGCAGGCTGACCATCGATCACCACAATAAAAACCACCGGCCCGACTTCGATGCGATCGCCAGCGGAAAGCTCCGCTTCCTTGACGCGAACGTTATTATGAAGTGTCCCGTTGCTCGAGCCCAGATCGCGAAGGCGAAGGACATTGCCTTCGATGGCGATTTCGCAGTGTTTGCGGGAGACGCTTGAGAGCGGAATGCGTAAGCCGACCTCGTTGGTCCTGCCGATGATGATGCGATCGCGCGTCAACGGAAAATCGCGCCGACTGCCATCGGATTTAAACATCACCAGTTGAACTTGCATGATCCAGATCCTACCCCAAGTTGAGAACAAAGGCCCGTTGCCAATAAGCAAGTCTAACGGTGTCCCGCAGCCGCTGCAAACAGTTGAAGGTCGGGGAATGTCCCATGCCTCCGCGCTTTATTTTCACGTGCCGTTCTGTTTTCACAAGTGCCACTACTGCGATTTCTACAGCATCGTCGATGCGCTAGGGCATGGCGAGGCAAAAGATAATGAAGCGGCACACCCCACGATGCCGCCCGCCAGGCAGTTGCCGTTTCTCGATCGACTGCTCGCTGAGCTTTCACATCGAAGCACGCAATTGAAACTCGAGCCTCGCACCATTTTCGTCGGCGGCGGCACGCCCACGCTCCTGTCACCTGATCTGTGGAGACGCTGGCTGAGCGAGATGAAACAGGCAGGGCTGCTTGAGCGCGTCACGGAATTCACCGTTGAAGCGAATCCGGAAACAGTCACGCCGCAGCTTCTCGATGTGCTCGTAGAGGGCGGCGTCAACCGCATCAGCATCGGCGCACAGTCCTTTGATCCGGCAATGCTCAAAGTGCTTGAGCGCTGGCACGATCCGATGGCGGTGGGCAAGGCTGCGAAGATGATCAAGAGCGCGGGCATCAGCAATTTCAATATCGATCTGATCTTCGCCATTCCCGGGCAGACGCTGGCGATGCTTGATGAAGATATCGATGCGGTCTTGTCGCATGAGCCGATGCATGTGAGTTATTACTCGCTGATCTTCGAGCCCAACACTGCGATGAATCAGCGGATGAAGCTGGGGCAGATCACGCCGATGGATGAGGAGACGGAACGAGCGATGTATGCACGCGTGATGGAGCGACTGAGCGCGGCTGGCTTTGAGCATTACGAAGTGAGCAACTGGGCGCGGCGAAGTGATGAGGTGATTAGCCGTTCACCTTGGCGAACGCAGTCGCACGAAGACGAGGGATCGCCTTTCCGCTGCCATCACAATCTTCTCTACTGGCAAAACGCCAACTGGCTGGGCATCGGTCCCGCAGCCGCCAGTCACATCGATGGCCACCGCTGGAAGAATGAGCCGCACCTGGGGCGATACCTGGCGATGAGTCCCGAGCCTCCAACGCAGGATCACGAACATCTGCCGACAAATGAATCGGTGGGCGAGCAGCTCATGCTGCGATTGCGATTGCGCGAAGGCGTGGCGCTGTCGTGGCTGTCGGAACATCTCGTTGAATCGGATGGCCGCGCTGCTGTGATTGACGAGATCATCAAACTGGGCATGCTCGAGCGCACCGCGACGCACCTTCGGCTGACAAGTGAGGGCCTGTTCATCGCCGACGCTGTGCTGGCGAAATTGCTTTGAGCTGATGCGCTGCCGCGAAAGGAAAACAGATGGCCGCGAAAAATCGCAAAAGGGGTGAGCAGGGGAGCAGCACCGTGAAGTCCTACAAGACATTTTTCTAAGGAAAGCAGGAAGGAAGGAAATCAGGAACAAGGCAACGAAGTCCAAGCTTTTCTCTCTCTTCTTCCTGCCTTCCTAACTTCCTGCTTTCCTAAGAAATGGCCTTGATGATTGATCTCTGAAAACTCCATCGCAGCAAGACGACCACCTCCCGCGCCCTCATCCATCCGCCCCCTCGGTGCCTTCTCTTTTTTGCGCCTTCTGCGCTTTTTCGCAGCCAATGCCTTCACTTAGTGCGCATCAGGCAACAGCGGCCCCGCTAGTTCCTTCACCAGAAACAGTCGGCCCGCCATCGTCGGCATCCAGCTCGATGGAATCCACGGATCGCTGCCATATTGCAGCGTCACGCACAGCGACATCCCTTGCCACATCGCCCCGCGATCCGGGTACGCACCATCGGCCCCGCCGATGCAGAAATCCGATTGCAGAAACAGCCCCGGCCCGATCGTGTTCGCCCAGCAGGGAATCAGCGTAAACCTACTGTTAAATGAGTGCAGCGCATTCTGCTCAATCGTCAGCGGATGCAGCGCCTGCCCGATGCGATGTGTCTGTTTCTTCCACGCAGCTTTCGATTTGAATTCGCCCGCAATCTGCGGCTCCCAGAATGCGATGTGGCAGGCGCGCCCGATGCCATAGACGGTGACAAGTTGCCCGCCGCCGCGCTTGATCGCTGCAATCTTCTTCGCATACGTCGGCAGATTTTTTTTCGTCGCAAAATTCCGCTGTAGCACCGGCACCGTATAAGCACCCAGCGGCCCAAACAGCGCCTGCCCCATCGCCTGTTCAAACCCGCCGGCCTGATTGCCGGGGAAGGTGTTGCCTTTGCGATCAGACCACTCATCCATGTTGAAGGTCGTGACATGATCGCACATCACCTTCGCCTTCCTGATCCGCGCGACGACCTGCTTATACATCCCCATCGGACCCACCGGCAGAATAATCGCCAGCTTTTGTCCGCGTTTTTTCGTATGGATAATCTGATCCGCAATGGCATCGCCCATCTTGCGATCCATCTCCGCGACATCCTTCACCGTGACAGGTTTGAACTGCTTGTGCCAGTGCTTGGCCGGCGCGAGCAGCTTCTTAGGCCCCATCGCGCAGCACGCATCAATCTTTTTGAAATCCCACCCCTTGGGATAAAACCCTTCGAGCAGCGAACCCTTGACGGTGGTCATGAAATTGATGGGCAT
>CAZYQL010000094.1:4051-9228 GCA_964650055.1 uncultured Phycisphaeraceae bacterium
AACATCGTCGCCAGCACATCATCTTTCGGATACGGATGGCCGCGGTGTTGTGTGAAGGCCTCGGCGTATTTCGCGCCGATCTCTTTGCCGCGCATCGAACTCTGGCGGCGCATCGACTGAAGATATTCATCCATGCCGTGATGGGCACGCAGCCAGTCGCGCTGGGATTTATGCGCTGCCAGTGCTTTCGTTTTCTTCGCGGTCTGTTTGGTGACATTGATCCATGTGGTCAGCGCGGGCGCGTTGCCATAGGGGTCGATGCCTTCGACGGGGTCGCAGTAATAGAGATAAGGCACATGCGAGCCGGGCAGCAGCGGGAGCTGCGAGGCGTTGGGCGCACCAAAACCAAAACTCGCCCCGCGTGCCAGTAGCGAAGTCATCTCGTGATCCATCATGTAATCCTTGGGCGCATGCGTGAAGACCAGATCAGGCTTCACCTTTCGCATCAGATCAATGCACTTTTGAATCGCGACTTTGTCATACACCACCATCAGATCGCGCTCATCGAGGCAGTGATAAGTCCCGTCCATGATCTTCGCAGCCGCAGCATTTTCCTTCGTGCGGATCGAGGCGATGTCCCAGCGATTGTGCACCATCGAGCCGCAGTCGCCCGGCGTCATCGAAGCGATGTGAATCTCCCAGCCAGCTTCCCTCAGACGCAGCAGCGTGCCGCCGCAGAGAAACTCGGCATCATCAGGATGAGCGAGAAGTGAAAGCGCGATCTTGGATTTTGACATGAAAAGGCTTCCAATGAAAGAATAAAAAAGTATTCGTTTAGCCGCGGAGCAAAGGCCGCCGTCGCTCCGCGTGATGAAACGATGACCGATTGAACCACAAAACAATCTGTGATCAAGGCGCACTACTCGTCTGCTTCTGCGACAACAAAAACGCCAACAGATCAAAGAACTCCGGCTCACTGATAACGTCCGCAAAATTCGAAGGCATCGGCGACAGCGCTGATGCGCGGGACTCGGCAATGTCATCCATGTTCACGCGGATTTCCTTGCCTTGCGTGTCTGCGAGGACGAGGAGTTTGCCTTCTTCGCGCAGCTTCATGCCGGTGATGGTTTCGCCCTCTTTGGTGGTGTAAATGAAGGATCGGAACGCGCCATCGACATTGCGATTGGGATCGAGAATATCTTCGAGCAGTCGCTCCTGGCCGCGCACGCCGATGCCGTTGAGCTGCGGGCCGACGAGGTTGCCGACGTCGCCGATCTTGTGACAGGCAGCACAATTGGTCTTGAATATCGCCAGGCCTTTTTCAAGTGTCGCCTTGTCACTTTGTATGGCTGAAAATTTGCCGGCCCGCTCAGTGATGAGTTTGCTGATGCGATCTTCTGCGGTGGGCAGATTCTTCACGAGTTCAATGCGACGGCCATCGCTCATCACCGCAGGATGCGCGCTCATGCGCTCGGCAATCTCTTTGTCCTGCAGCAAGCGAGGTGAAGCCTTGCCCGCTGCAATCGCATTGAGCAGCGACACCGAGCCTTCACTGGTCGTGCTCATCGCAACAGCAATCGTTCGCTGAAGCAGCCCCGGGGCGCTGGTCAGTGATGCAGCCAGCGCATCGCGTGTTGTCTTGCTATTCACCGGACCAAGCAACTGTGCTGCACGAGCACGAAGCGAGATTGTCTGCGCCGGATTCTGCACCAGCGCTGCGAGCGCTGCGACCGCTTTGTCACGATCAAGCTGCATCGCAGCGGTACACGCAGCGAGGCGCGACTCGGCGGAAGCATTTTCATCATCGACCAGCGTGAGAATTTGCGGGGTCAGACCAGTCAGATTCAGTTCGCCTGCGATGGCGATGGCCTGCGATTGACGATCGCTGGTGTTGCCGATGACGGCAGGCACGCGCACCACGGCGGGTTCAAAACGGGAGACGCCGATCCATGCGTAGGAGTCGCGGTCATCACCATCGACAATCTCGATAATGCCTTGTTTTCCAGACCATTTGGTGAGGTCCCAGGTTTTCTTCACCGCGATATCCTGCCGGGGGACAAGCTGCTGGGCGATCACGCCGTCGCCTTCGATGAGGCGCAGGCGGATCAGGTTGGTTTGCGGCGACTTGGAGCCGGGCAGGCCGTTGTGGCCGCAGATGTGGAAGGAGAGGGAGGCGGGAATTTTGAAGGGTTGACTGCGGAAGAGGCCGGTGAGTTTTTCGCCTTGGACGATGGAGTCGATGAAGAGAGTTTTTTGACCGTCATCGCAGGTGCGATCGCGGAGACCGAAAGGCGGAGGCGCAAGCGTGGTGGTGGATGAGGAAGTGATCGGGTGGGTGGTCCATGCGGCGAGGGTGTGTTTTGCGGGATCGAGGAGATCGGAGGCGAGCGCGAAGGCCCACTTTTTCATGTCGCTGCCTGTCGCGATTTTGGTGCCGCGCTGTTTCATGCCTGCGTGAATGGATTGGAAGAGGGCGAGTTGCTGGTCGATGTTGCTGTCGAACTTGGAGCGCACGAAATGGATCACATCACTGATGCGGCCGTCGCCGATGTTTCGAGCGACATGCGCGAGGATGCGAGCGGTGACATCGGGGGCGGTGTCGTTGTGTAGTGCATACTCAAACGCAAACCACGCAGCACTCTCATTGGGCACTGCGAGTGCGATGTCAATCAGCTTCGCAAGCTCTGCGGGTTCGAGTTTGATCTTCGCAAGCTGCTCGATGGCAGCATCACTGCGAAGCTGATTGCGCAGCGAAAGGCGGATCGTGTGAATCAGTGCGGTGTCGTGTTCGTGAGCGCTATTCCACGCAGCGAGCAATGGTTTGATATTTGCAGGATTGGGGTGCCTACCCAGCGCATCGGCGGCGAAGCGACGAATCATCGGCTCCTTGGCACCTAGTCCTTCCGTGACCCATTCTCGGGCGGGCGGACTCAAATTCACGTGCTCGGCAAACTGACGAATGACGTTGGTCGTTAGAAACGCTCCAGGCTCAAGCGGACCTTTAGGATCCATATTGTTCCTGCCAATCAGGTCCATCATCCAACTAGCTTGGATAAGCGAGCGCTCCTCTGCATCCGTATCATCCGGAACGACCACAGCTTCTTCGAAGATCGCTCGATGGTCCTCCTTCGGTCGGTCCATCGCTTCGCGGGTCGCCAGTGAGCGCAACACCAAGTTGGGATGATGAAATAGCGAGCCCAACTCCTTGATAGTCTCTTTGGAGAGATTGGTGTGTGTGTTCAGTGATGCAGAAGTTGAATCCGTTCCCTTATAAACCACGCGCCAGATTCTTCCATGCTCGCGATCGCGCCTGGGGTGTTTCAAATCGACTTCATAATGCCCGATGATGCAGTTATAAAAATCCGCGATATAGAGTGCACCATCAGGGCCAAGCTGAATATCCACCGGGCGAAACCACGGGTCATCGCAGGTGATGAAATCGACGGGCTTATCGACCCAAGGCGTTGAGCCGTTCCACTTGATGACATCGCGCTGCACGATGCCGGTGACGACGTTGCCCAGGTAAAGGCAGTTGCGATATTCCTTGGGGAAATGATCGGCTGCGTAGTACGCGATGCCGCCGATACCGCTGGAGCCGTGATCGTTATTCGTCATGTTCGGGCCATAGCCCAGACCATCGTGAGGCTTGCCGAAGCTTTCGTACATCGCGCCGCGAATGACCATCGTGCAGGCTTTGCTGTGACAGTCAGCGGAGAAAAGATTTCCCCATTCATCGAAGGTCAAGCCAAAGGGATTCACTTGGCCCGCGCTCCACAATTCGATCTTCGAGCCATCGGGCTTGAAACGGTAAGTGTTGCCCGAATTCATCTGCATGACGACGGGGCCTTCGCCTTTTGCTTTGATGTTGATGGAGTTATTGCGGAAGCCGTGGTTGGCGTAGATCCAGCCGTCGAGGTGGTAGCGGAAGGCGTTCTGGTTGCCGTGGGTGTCAACGTAGTCGAACGGGCCGAACATGATCTCGCGTTTGTCAGCGATGCCATCGTCATTGGTGTCGGTCATTTTCCAGATATTGGGAATGGACCAGACGATCGCTTCGCTGCCGCCTTTGAGAGGGATGACACCGATGGGGATGTTGAGCTTGTCAGCGAAGACGTGCGATTTCTCCGGCTTGCCATCGGCACCGATGTTCGTGAAGACCGTCAATCGATCGCGGGCTTTCGTTGGGTCGGCGGCGGGCCAGGGATATTCGTTGGAACTGGTGACCCAGAGTCTGCCGCGTGTGTCGAAATTCATATTCATCGGCTGGCCGATGGTCGGCTCACTGGCGACGAGTTGAATCTCGAAACCCGGAGGCAGCTTGAATTTCTTCTGCTGCTCCTGCGGCGAGAGCGGCTCAGTCGGCGCAACCAGCGGGGCGGCGGCGAATGACGAAATCGTCTGGAAAAACAGGGCGAAGATCGATGTGATGACAAGGAGCCTGCGATTCATGCGAACCTCCGGGAACAGATAAGGAAGCGCTGCATGATATAGGCACGGCAGGCAATCGCCATGCGGATTTGTGATGTGTTGACACTACTTAGATTAGACGAGCGCTTGCGTGATCCACCCGCCGCCGATGAGTTCTTCGCCGTCGTAGCAGACTGCCGCCTGTCCCGGCGCGACGGCATGCTGTGGTTCTTCGAAGTGAACTTCAAGCTCACCATCTGCGTGGACGATGACGCTGCCGGGCACCGGATCGGAGTTGGAGCGAATCTTGATCGTGACGGCGCGGGCCGTCGTGGGGATGTCATCGATGAGCCAGTTGGTCTGATCAGCGCGAAGGCCGTTTGCATTGGTCGCTTCGCGCGGACCGAGTGTCACGGTGTTGGTTGCCGCGTCTTTCCCGATGACGTAAAGCGGATAGCTGCGATTCACCGGCAAGCCGCGCCGCTGACCGATGGTGAAATTCTGATGGCCCTCGTGCTCGCCGATGGTCTGGCCTTGTTCATCGACGATGGTGCCTTTCTCGAAACTCTCGGGCGATCTGCGTTCGAGAAATCCGCGATAGTCGTTGTCAGGCACGAAACAAATTTCATAACTGTCCGGCTTATCAAAAATCGGCAGGCCCATCTCCTGTGCCATCTTCCGCACCTGCGGCTTATGAAACGCCCCAATGGGCAGCAGCATGCGCGCCAGGCGATCGCGCTTCATGCCGAAGAGGACATAGCTCTGATCTTTGTGATGATCCAGGCCACGCAGAAGACGAGTACGAGCGGCAGGAGCAGTAGCAGTAGCAG
>CAZYQL010000094.1:9328-16146 GCA_964650055.1 uncultured Phycisphaeraceae bacterium
TGATCCAGGCCACGCAGAAGACGAGTACGAGCGGCAGGAGCAGTAGCAGTAGCAGAAGGGATGAAATCACTGTCACTGCTACTGCTACTGCCGCTGCTTCTGCCGCTGCCACTGCTACTGCCACTGCTCCTGCCGCTGCTTCTTTCCACGCGTGCATAGTGGCCGGTGGCGATGTAGTCCGCATCGATGGAGCGGGCGTAGTCGAAGAGCTTGCCGAACTTGAGCCAATCGTTGCAGCGAACGCAGGGATTGGGCGTGCGGCCGGCGTTGTACTCAGCGGTGAAGTAATCCTTGATGCGGCCAAAATCCTTGCGGAAATTCATCACATAAAACGGCACATCCAAAAGCGCCGCGACCATGCGGGCATCGGCAGCATCGTTGACTGAGCAGCAGCCTTGGCGATTGGCGCCGGGTTTCGTTGAACATGCGGTTTCTTGTGTGGCTTGGCTGCTGGCACCCGTGTCCTCCTCGATCGAATCTTCACTGCCCAGCCGCATGAAACAGCCCACGACCTCGTAGCCATCCTCTTTGAGAAGGGCTGCGGTGACGGAGCTATCAACGCCGCCTGACATGGCGACGAGCACTTTTTTTCCGGTGCCGAGTTTCATGGTCAGACATTGTAGGCGAATCCAAGCACAGCCCGCGCTTGGATCACTTGCTCTGCGGCACCACGAAGATCGAGCCATACAAATCCTGCTTGATCTCGCTGCCATCTGCCGCATCGAGGTTGCACTGAATGCGAATCTGCATGCTCGGTTTCAGATCGGGGATGGTCAGCTTCACTGTCTTGCCGTCTTTATCCAGCTTCGCTGAGGCAAGCTTGATGGTGTCGCGGCCTTTGGTTCCGTCAGAGAGTTTGAACTCGGGTGAGCCGTAGTTTTTCGTCCATTTGTAATCCCACTGTTCAATGGCGTAGCTGTCCACATCGTTGGCGGTTTCGGGATCGAGCGCGTGATTGAAGGTCAGCACGATGCCATCGTTAGCGACGTGATAGCCCACGGGTACGTTCACTTTCGCGCCGGTGTAACGGATGCGCCAGAAGCCGCCGGGGCTGGTGCGATCACTGCTCCAGCCAAAGAGGCCGCAAGCATAAAGCTGACCATCAGCGGGATGAAACCTGCCGCGCATGATGCCGGTGGGGAACTGAATGCCGAGTCGAAACGCAGCGCCTTGGGCATTGACGTGCTTCACATCTTTGATCGGTTCATAGATAACGCTCAAGATGTGGCCGGTGCCATAGGAGAGGGAGATGATGCTGTCCTTGGGCAGACCCCAGCGATCATCGCGCACCCAGACCTGCTCAGCGGGTGAGCGGTCAAAAGGCTTGGGCAGCCAGACGATGGGGCGGTCGTAATCGGTGGGGCGCTGGCCGCGGTGGTAGGAATACATGTTGCCGCTGAAGCTGTCTTTCTGGACGAGATTGATGCGGTTGGCGGGCATCCAGAAACCTTCTTGGTCAGAAGTGAAAAACGTGCCGGCAGGGCCGATGCCTACGCCGTTGGCGGCGCGGTAACCGTTGGCGAGTATCTCAGTGGACTTGCCATCTTTGGAAACTTTCAGCAGCGTGCCGTGCTGCTCAACGAGTGAGTCACGGGCATGTTGGCCGCTCTTGGCGTAATAGAAATTGCCAGCGTCATCGGTCTGAAGTCCCATGGCGAACTCGTGGAAGTGTTCGGTGACTTGATGATCGTTGTTGAAGTTTTCGTAGTAATCAGTTTCGCCATCGCCGTTGAGATCGTGAAGGCGGGTGATCTGATCGCGGCAGGTGACGTAGATCTGTTCATCGACGATGCGAAGACCCAAGGGTTGGAACATGCCGGTGGCGATGCGCTGCCAGGTGAGATCGCTCATTGGTTTGCCCGGCGTGATGCCGGTGACGATCCAGACATCGCCGCTCCAGGTGCAGATCGCAGCGCGGGTGCCATCTTTGAAGAAATCAAAGCCGCCTAGGCGCATCCATGAGTTCCAGGGATTCTGCACCGGCAGCGTGATTTCATCGGTGGTCCAGGGCGATTTTTTGCTGGTTTCGCCGGTCTTTCCTTGCGTGGTTACTTTCTGCGCCCAGCGCGGCGGGCCTCCTTGCGTCAATGCTTTCACATCCACCGCAGGCTTCGATTGCTTGACGCTCGCAACCGCTGCATCCAGTTGCTTTCCATCGCCGCGCCAGAGGATGAGCTTGAGTGTGATCGCTTTGTCGTGCGCGGCAATTGCCAGCCGGAGGTTGTCGTCATCGACTTCAAAGGTTGCTTTGGAATCATCGGAAGCGATGCACGCATAGGCAGCAGCATTTTTGTCCGCGCCTTCGGTGGTGGTGAACCATCGCGTGTTTCCCTTTTCGCTGGCAGTGCCGGGTTTGCCATCGAGTGTGGCCAGTTGCACGTGCAAGGTTTCTTTGGAGGGTGCGATGTGAAGAGTGCGCGTGATGGCGTGCGAATCAGCGACGGGTTCGCCGGCGGGCATTTCGAGGATGGCGGTATCAGAAACGGTATAGGAAAAAACAACGTTGCTGCCGTGAAGGTAGAGGCCTTTCCAATGGCCGACATCGTGAGGCAATGGGCCGTAAGGCTTGCCATCGTTGCCGCGAAAGCGAGTGTCGGCAAAACGTTTGTCAGCAGTTGCCCCCGTCTTGCCCCAGCCTGGGCCAACAGGGTTGGTGAAGAGGTAAGGACCGTTGGTGGTGGGGTAGGCCCAGTGCTTGCCGTCGAAGACGATACCGCTCAGGGCGATGTAGCTGTTGCTCAGGCCCGCAGAATATCGCAGCGTGTCAGTGTCGAAGATGATCGTCTGTTCCTGCTTTTCGCCGACGCGAATGACAATGCCTTTGTAGGCGAAGTTGCCCTTGGGCTGCGAGGCTTCGACGGTCGTGGTGAGATAAGGACCATAATCCATATCCAGCCACTGCTTGCCGGTGGTGGTTTTTCCCTTGTCGGCTGCTTCGAGCGGACTGCCGGAGATGAAGCTGACCCAGAGAATCAAGGCGATCAAAAACATTGGCTTGAGCAGGTGATTCATGAATGATCCTATTGCATGGATTCGTAAACAAAAAAAACATTCGTACCCAGCGGGCCCTGGCAGAATTGAACATCATACGTGTCATTGAGCAGATGGCCGCATCACGCTTTGACCTTCTCCATCGGCACAGGCGTAGCCCCAACCGCCACTAGACATTTGAGTGCATCGTTCACTTTCATATTGACGGTGCGCACCATGTGCGGGGCGATGACCACCATGCGACCCGCCGTGGGCGTCGGGGCACCAGGCACGAAGACCATGAGCATCGGCTTGCCCTGCGCATCTGCCACTTCATTGGTGACCAGGCCAAGCTCTTCGCCCTCGCCTTCGCCGTTGGAGACGAGCACGACCGATTTGAAGATGGCGTCCTTGCCGGTGCCGTAGCCCAAGATTTGTTTGAGCGTCTGATAGAGCGCACCCAGCAGCGGCAGACGATCCATCAGTTGATCAAACCTTCGCCACATCCACCTTCCAAGGAAAGTGGTGACGGTCAGTCCGATGAGGTAGATGAGAATCGCGACGGCGATGATGCCCATGCCGGGGAAATAGAACGGCATCTTGTCGCGCCATGGGCCGGCGATGCTGGTTTCGAGTGTGACGATGACGAGCACGAGGCCGCCGATGGGCAAGATGGCGACGAAGCCGGCGATGAGGCAACGGGTGAAGTGACGACTGAACCATTCCATGGGCAGGTCTCCGGAGTGTTATGCGCTGGGGTGATGCGCTTCCTTCAAGCGCGGCAGTATAGATTGCCGCCGCTTGATATTGGCGTGTGCATGCTTCCTGTTTCCCATTCGCCAACGGCCGACACATTTGTCAAGCCATTATGCAACGCGAGGCGATGGTGAAATCCATTTTTACCACGAGGCACGAAGGCACGAAGAAGGACCGGAAAGTAGCAATTACTGGTTTCATTGACTTAAAACTTCAGGACCACTGCATAACCCGATGCAATCGTTTTATAAGGAAAGAAGGAAGGATGGAAACAATGAAAAGAATTCTGTTTATGAGTCTTTTTCCTGCTTCCCGCCTTTCCTGCTTTCCGTAAAAAAATCATTAACGAGGTTATTCAGAAGTCCCCTTCGTGACTTCGTGCCTCGTGGTAAATCCGGCTTGGCATTGAGCTTCGCCATGACGAACGACAAACTGAATGTGCCAGAAGGTGAACACAGAAGGGGAGGAGTTCGCCGCCACAGCACATGGCAACATGCGACGGCGCTGCGTCTTGCGCAGTGCGAGTCGCTTAGCGCGGGCAATCGCGTCATAATCTCGTCATGGCCGACGCGACCGATTCTGAATTGATGACAAGTTCCATGTGGCTGCCGATCTCTTCTGTTGAGAGTGATCGCGCATTATTCACAGCACAAAATTTAGGACGCAAAGGCATGGCGCTGGCCACCATCGCCAGGCTGGGTCTTGCGCTGCCGGTGGCGGTGGTCATTCCGATGCAGGTGTGCAGTGCGTTTCTTCTGTCGCCGGTGAAGATGAAAGCGAAGCTGCGCGAAGCGGTGATCGAAGCCATCGCGTGGATTCAAAAGCAGAGCGGCGCGATCTACGGCGGGCAGCCATCGCTGCGACTGATCCTGCGCCCCAGTCCAGCGAAAAGGACGATGGGCCTGATGGACGCGGTGACTGATCTTGGGCCAGCCGCGCGAAGTGAAGATGATGAAAATCGCGATCCCTATGCCCCCGTGGTCGATGCGATCGCCGGTGCTTTTGCCAGTTGGAATCATCCTCTGGCGCGGCGGGCCCGCGCTGTGCAGAACATCGATGATCAAGGCATGGCGGTGATCCTTCAGCAGCAGATCAGCGGAAGCAAGTTACCCATCCACACCTGGCAAACCCGCAATCCGCGCACAGGCAAGGCGAGCAAGGTGCCCGCGCTGCTGCGCAGGAAGCCCCCGCTTGCCAAAGCATTTGAGAAGGCTCGTCACGCACTGGAGCATCACTTTGCCGACCTCGTCGAGTTTGATGCAGTGATTGAAAGTGACAAGCTTCTGCTGCTCGATGCTCGCCTGGCGGATCGTGATGCGGCGGCGAACATTCGCATGATGGTCGGCCTCGCCAAAGAAGGACTGCTCACGCGAGAACAGGCACTGGCCCGTGTGCCTGCTAATGATGTGATGCAGTTTCTGCTGCCGACGTTTGCGCCCGCTGCGCGCGATCGTGCGGAACTGCTCACGCAAGGTGTGGCAGCATCGTCGGGTGTTGCGGTGGGGAAGCCGGCCTTCACACCGATGGAAGCGATCGAGCGCGCCAAGGCCGGTGAATCGATCATTCTCGTGCGCAAGGAAACGTATCCGGAAGACATCGATGCACTGCGCCTGGCAGCGGGCATACTCACAACAACTGGTGGTATGACCAGTCACGCAGCTGTGGTGGCGCGAGGCTGGGGCAAGAGCTGCATCGTGGGTGCCGGCGAAATTCGCATCAACCCCGGCAAGCGCCGTCTGCACGTGCGCGGCAGAACTTTCACACACGATGATGTCCTGAGTCTCGATGGCGCAACTGGGCAGGTCATCGCTGGCGAGCTGCCGATGCTCAAGCATCGCCTGACGCGCGATCTGACGAAGCTGCTCGAGTGGGCTGACCAAAGACGCACGATGAAGGTGCTCGCCAATGCGGATACCGGCGAGGATGCGCGAAGAGCCCGCGCCATGGGCGCACAAGGCATCGGCCTTTGCAGGACGGAACACATGTTCTTCCAAGGCGAGCGCATCGAATCCATGCGGCAGATGATTCTCGCCACCACCGTTGCTGCCCGGGCGGCGGCACTCGATCGGCTGCTCCCGTTTCAACGGCGGGATTTCATCGAAATCTTCAAAGCAATGGATGGTTTGCCTGTGACGGTGCGATTACTTGATCCGCCACTGCACGAGTTTCTGCCACAGGATCGCGCTTCGCAATCAGCGCTGGCGAAGTCGCTGAAGATTCCGCTGCGAGCAGTGCAGCAGCGCGTGACGCAGCTTCACGAAAGCAATCCGATGATGGGGCATCGCGGCTGCCGACTGAGCATGAGCTATCCCGAGATTCTGCAAATGCAGGTGCGCGCGATTGTCGAAGCAGCAGTTGAACGCAAACGCTTTGGCGGCGACCCTCGTCCCGCCATCATGCATCCGCTGGTCGCCACTGCTGCGGAACTCAAGCTCCTGCGCGAAGCGACGCTGCGCGCCATCGAGGAAGCCAAGCAGCGCGTGAATTTCACCGGCGAACTTGCCATTCCCATCGGCTCCATGATTGAGGTGCCACGCGCTGCTTTGCTCGCTGGTGAACTGGCTGGTCACGCAGATTTTTTCAGCATCGGCACCAACGATCTGACGCAGCTCACTTACGGATTCAGTCGCGATGATTCGAATGCTTTCTTGCCGCTCTATCTGGAGCGCGGCGTGCTCAAGCGCGATCCGTTTGAATCGCTCGATGCTTCGGGCGTCGGTGCGCTGGTGATGATGACGGTGGAGAAGGCCCGCGCAGTGAAGCCGGAGATGTCCATCAGTGTGTGCGGCGAGCACGGCGGCGAGGCAGCATCAATCGCCTTCTTCCATCACGCAGGCATCAGCGCGATCAGCTCATCACCATTTCGTGTACCCGTGGCTCGCCTGGCGGCGGGGCAGTTGTAGGTTAGGACATTCTTCAAAAAAAAATGATTGGCCACCGAGGCACTGTGAGCACTGAGAGCACTAAGAGCACTGAGGAAGACAACCTATTGAGTTGGTGACGATTTTGAAGTGTCTCACGCTTTTGCATTCTTTCACTTGCTTTCTGCCTTCCTCGGTGTCCTCGGTGTCTCGGTGGCCAATCCTGTTTGG
>CAZYQL010000095.1:0-15949 GCA_964650055.1 uncultured Phycisphaeraceae bacterium
ATAGTGGCGGTGGCGGCGGCAGCGGTGGCGGTGGCGGTGGTGGCTATCGCGGCGGATCAGGTGGGTCCGGCGGCTCCAGCAGCGGCGGCTCCACCGGCTATCGATGATTCATTCAACCAGTCAGTCAAGCATTCAATGAAAAAGCCCCGGCAGTCGCTGGGGCTTTTTTTTATAAAACTGTGCGCCCCAAGCCCGATGGCGAGTCCGTAGATCACCGCGCTGACCTCGCTACGCCGCAAGCGGCCTGGAGCGAAGCCGCAAGCGGCGGAAAGTTCCGCAATGAAAATCCGCAGGCTGGCGCGGGGATGGTGTACGAACCGATCTATGATAGAGAATGCGGCATCGATCCCGATCGGGGATTGCCTCGCCCTCTGGAGCATCATCATGACCAAAAAATTAGGCGTTCTCAGTTTCGTCGCCATCACCTGCCTGGCCTTTGCGCTGGGCTACAACTTCATGCGATCCAACATCGCTGCCGACCTCTACCGCGATCGGCTGCGCGAAGCAGTCAAAGAAAACGAAGCGCTGCGACAAACCTTCAACGAAGCCGTGAAGAAAACCATCGTCACCGAACTGCTGGTGCAGGATGATGAAACAGTCTGCGTGGTGTTCGTCAATGCGGATGGCACCGAGCGCGTAGTGCCCACCACTTTCAAGATGGGCAGCGAGGTGTATGTCGATTTCATTGTGCGTGATAATCGCCTGTTTCTTCGCCGGGTGTTTGATGAGAACACTAAGCCCAAGGAGGCGCTGCACATTGACCCGCAGATGCAGACGGTGGATTGGAAGAGCATAAATACGCCGCGCGGCAGTGCGACCTACGCCCAGCTCAATAAGAAAGGCCGATGGACCGTGAGCGTCGCAGGCAACGGCGCATTACAACTGACCAAAGCCGATGACAACGCCAATCGCCAGCCGCTGACGGTTGCACCGAGCGTCAAGGAATACGCGGTCATCGAAAAAGAGATGAACGCGAAGATCGAAGAGATCGGCATCAGCGACGTGATGCAATCCATCCTCGGCGGAAAAAAGTAAAAATACCCCCGCAATCACGCACTATTTAGCCGTTGCCTTGGCGAACGGAGTCCTCGAACAATCGTGTCACAACAAACAACGGCGAGACGCTTACGCGCCTCGCCGTCACACTTTCTCCATCTCCGCAAACCGAATCACTGACGCTGCCGGTCGCTTCGACGGACGAAGGCGAGCATCGAACCAGCAAGCAGTGCAATTGTCGCAGGCTCAGGCACAGCGGGGCCGCCGGGGCCTGTGCCGTTGTCCAATGATGCGATGAAAGCCTCGACCGCGTCCTCGAAATCATCTTCCGCTAAGCCGACGTTGTAGAGAAACCAGATCGGATCGGAGGCCTCGATGAGGGAATCGATGGTGCCTTCGCCTGTCGATGAGTTGGTCAGTTCCCCGTTGATCACGATCGCCTGGAACGCGTAGATGCCTGCGGGGACCGTGTCATCATTAAGGATCGAAGTGATGTGCCCGTGATACGCGCCTGCTTCGGGGGCGTCTTCAACTTCGAAAACAAAGAACGGCGTTGTATCGAAGGTCGTCGCATCAACATCACGCTCAGCAGTGAAATTAGCCAGCGTCAAACTCGCGCTGGGATCCGCAACCCCAAAAATCGGCAACCCGCTGCCATCCCAGAACTGAAGCGCTGATTGAATGGCAATGCCCAGATGACTGCCCGGCGCAAAACCTGTGGGCTGACCAAACTCGCTCTCAAACTCTTCCGCATTGAAGCCCGGATCATCCAGAAAAATCTGCGGCGACACCGCGATGCCTTCATCGAAGTTGTAGGCAAAGACGCGCACATCAGGGCCCGATGGACTGCCAAAGAACTGTCCCGTGGCATCGATGTAGCCAATAGTGCGAATCTTGCCCTGATCGATGAAAGCAGCCACATCAATCTCGACAGCCATGGCGGATGCGCCGCACGCTGCAATCAAACCTGCACTGAGAAACGATTGGAAACGATTCATAACTCGATCTCCTGAAAAACGTGGAAGAAACAGAAAACAAAAAATACAACAGCGAAAAAAGACAATTCCTGACCCACCGTAATGCAACGATCACTGCGCGGTATCAGGTCGAAATTTGTTGATGAGCATCGACGTCCAGACGCCTTTGAATTCCAGCGTCTGGGCGTGCCCATCGAGGAAGCCGTAGTTGGTGATCGACAGCGGCGACGCAGCCGGCCCGCCGTGTGCATTGATCTGAAGCTGCGTGGCGGCCATCGGCGCACCGGCAATCCAGTTTTCAAAGTGCGGATGATCGGCGGTGGCGAAGGCGCCGGTGTGCGCCATGTAAACAAAGTGCACCGTGGCCGAGGGGCGTCTGACCTGTTCGAGGGTTTTGTAGTCGCCCGGCAGCAGCGCCGGCTTGAGGCGGGTCAGGGCGTTGTTGATGCCGTAGCTCGTCTTCCTGAACTTCCCGCTCGGCGCAGCCACCCCGCCGGGCCAGTGCGGACTGTCATCCACGGGCGACCGCGCCACCAGTTGGTCCCCGTAGTGATCCTGCAACGTGTAGTACCAGGCGACTTCATCCGCGTCGGCCTCGGCGCCGTGGCCCATGCCCACGTCGATGAAGCGGCCGTTGTTCTCGGTCATATACGACCAGTGTGCCGTCTCCAGACTTCGGATGTTGCTCAGGCATCGCATGGTTTTGGCTACCGCCCTCGCCTTGCCCAGCGCAGGCAGCAACATGCCGATGAGCAGTGCGATGATGGAGATCACCACGAGCAATTCGATAAGCGTGAACGCGCGATGGGATCGCATGGGACACCTTTGCCTCTGAGGGAGTCAACAGGAATGCAACAACGATGAACAACTGGCCGCAGTTAGCCCTTCGCCTTGGCGAACGACGAATCAAATGATTGGCGCTGGCGATCATCGAATGCGAACGCGCACTGGCGCACGGGCATCTGAGGTTTCACATTCGTGAAAGGAATCTCACTGAGCGCGACAGATCAGATCGCAGCCACGGGAGGCCCGCGCGAGAAAGGATGACACAGGAAAGCCGACGGCACCGATGCGGTGTCAGCGATCGACAGCCGCTGTACGAGCGCCAATTGCAACGCCTCATGCCAGGCAATCGACAGGAAGGTCGCAATGCCGCAGGCAAGAGCGACACAGGTCGGGCAATCAGAATCAGGAGCGTCAGGCGAGGCGGGAGCAACGGGCGAGTCTTGCCCCTTGGCATCGCCTTGCTGTACGTCATGAAGATGGTGATGGTCGAGACTGTGCGAGCAGCGCTGATGTGTGGACTGCGAGCTTTCGATGGCCACGGCTGCCCCGGTGTGCTCCCACGCGAGATGCAACTGCATCCCCAGGCCGCTGACATAAGTCAGCAGCACCAGTGACATGAACAGCGAGATGAAGCGACGGCGTATCACAGTGTTGTATGATAACAGGTTATCGTTATCAGTCAAGGTCGCTGCTTCTCACAGTCATCAAAATACAGTCGCAACCAGAGTAGCGACCAGAGCCGCGACTCAACGAGTCGCGGACGCGCTCGGCCTGTAAGAGTTTCGCCTTTTTCAGTAGTCTCGTGAAACAGCGTCCAGTCAACCTGTGGCCTGTCGTGGCCTGTCGAAATACTGCGCGACTTATACCCCTTTAAGGCTGCTCACATCCGCGACTCGTTGAGTCGCGGCTCAGGCAATTAAAAATGCCTCCTCACTTCACCACAATCACCTGCGGCATCACCGTCAGCACGCGCTCGCGCTGCAAGAGCGACATCCCCTCAAGCGACTGCTGAAGCGCAGGCCAAGCGCGAGGCCCAACCGTCGCCTTGACCGTATTGAGAATCGTCATCTGTTCCACAGACAAATGCGGAGCCTGCACCGCACCACCAAACATCGAACTCAGAAACTGCGGCAGACTCATCGGCCCAGGCAAACCAATCACGTCATACTCGCCTTGCTCCAATTTCAATTGCATCGCCAGATCATCGAGTGTGACTTCGATGCCGCCGATCTGATCGATCAGGCCGTTCTTCTGCGCCTGCTTGCCGGTGAAGAGCCGACCTTGTGCGACGGCGGCGATGTCCTTGACCTTATTACCACGGCCTTGCTTGACGCGATCGGTGAACTGTTCATAAATGCGCTCGCTCATCGCAGTCAGAGCCTTGCGCTGTTCGGGTGTGAAGGGCTCGACGGAATTGAACATGTCGCCCAGCGGCCCGCGACTACGGCGATGCACCGTGATACCCGCCCAGTCATACAGCCCGCCCATGGCGATCTTGCCGCTGACCACGCCGATGGAGCCGACGATGGATTGTGGTGATGCGTAAACTTTGTCCGCACCGCAGGCCATGTAATATCCGCCGCTGGCAGCGAGGCTGCCGATGGAAACCCAGACTGGTTTATCGCGTGCCACATCGCGCATCGCCTGCCACATCACTTCACTGGCCAGCGCGGAGCCGCCGGGCGAATTGATGCGCACGATGACGCCTTTGATGAGCGGTTGATTCTTCGCCGTTTTCAAGGCTTCGAGAATGGTATTGCTGCCTACAACGGAGCCGCCGAACATTCCGCCGGCTGAGCTTTGCCCGCTGGTGATGACGCCTTCGCAGTGAATGATGGCGATCGTGTTGCGCTTGGGATTGATCGGCTGCTCAGCGAGCAGCGACTGCAATGCCGCGAAAGGATTATTCATATCCACGCCGCCGCTGGCGTCGCCTTGGCCCATCGACTGGTCCCAGTCAAAGTCATCGCCGAACGCTTTGGTGGTGACATCGAGAATGTCGCGCGTCACAGCACGATCGATGAGGCCAGCCTTGACCATCTGCGCATCATCCATCGACAGCGTGCCCGCCATCGCCTTTTCCATCGCAGGCTTCTTGAGCTTGCGACCCTTGGCCATGTTGCTGAGCACCTGGTCGTACATGTCATCGAGCAGCTTGTCGAAGTTTTCACTCCACGCTTCGCTGGGGCCTTTGCGCATGTACTGTTCATCAGCGCCTTTGTATTTGCCGGTCTGAATGAAGTCGGGTTTGAGACCGATTTTTTCAAAGAGGCCCGCCATGTACATCTCTTCGATGCCCAGGCCGGTGAGTTCGAGAAAACCTTTTTGCTGAAGGAGAATCTGATCGCCAGCGCTGGCGAGCAGATAACTGTGCAGGTCGTAAGCCTCGGCGAAGAAAAGAACCTTCTTGCCTGCTTTTCGCGTGTCGGCAATCGCTGCGGAAAGCTCATCAATCTGAGCCAGACTCAGCGCAGGCTGATCGAGAAAAAAGACAACGCCCTTGTGCTGATCGCTCGTGGCGACAAAGCGAAGCTGCGCGGTGACCGAGCGAAGCGATGGCCCCATTTCATGTTCAGGCACCCACGCAAAGGGCGCAGGCCCTTCGCGCAGCGGACCGACGAGCTTGATCGCGCCGACCTGCGCAGCGGCGGGCTTCTCGTCGATGACGGGTATGACGGGAATCTCCACAATCTCCGGTTGCGGTACAGGCTTCTCACCGGGCAGCGGCCGTTTGCGCTTGACCTGTGCTGATGCAAATGAGCAAGGCAAAGCGCAGATCAGTGCGAGCATAAGAATGAAGAATCGCGTGGTGGCCTTGGGCATGATGCACTTCCGTGAAGGTGAGATTGATGAGATGGAATCAGTATAGCCGGATGAATGCGACTCTATGCCTGGCGCGTTGATTGCGGCAAAACACTTTCAATTCGGAAATGCGAAATCGACAATCGAATGAGCGCAACTGGTCCGAATGTAACGGTTCGCAAGTCTTTGACGTTCACACAAACTGCGTCGAGGCCAGTGCGCTTAAGAACGTTTAAGTTGAAAGCGCCAATCGGCGATGGATGGGAAGTCAGGTTGATGGATGCATCCTGAATCCTTCGGCGTGGCCATCCACCCTAATCCACTGCGAGGCAATCCATGAGAATGAATCGATCGGCAGCAACCGCAGCTTTCACACTCGTGGAACTGATCATCGTCATCACCGTCCTGGGCATTCTTGCCGCCATGGTCATCCCCAAGCTCTCCAGTGCGACCGATGTGGCCCGCTCCAACGGTGCCTTCTCGCAGATCACTTCGGTCCGCAAACAAATGGAAGTCTGGAAACTCGATCACGCTGACAATCTGCCCACTCTCGCCCAGCTCCAGGCCGGCGCCAGCGATTGGGAAAGTTTTACCGGCAAGACCACGCAGGCTGGCGATGTCGATGCCGCCGGCAGACTCGGCCCTTACTTCCCCACGCCGCCGATGAACCCCTTCACCAACAGCACCCTCGTCGTCGAAGCGGGCAGCCCGGTCATCACCGCCGGCTGGACCTACGATCAAAACACCGGCATCCTCAAACTCGTCCTCCCCGCAGGTATCGAAACCAGCACGCTCGAACTAGGGGCCAACGACTACGAACAGATCAGTGATGAATGATTCCTCCGCCGCTCGCGGCGTAGCGTCATCAGCGCAAATACCTCCCCGCCGCCTTGAGCGCCCGCACATAAGGTGAGTTCACCGAATGCCCCTCATGCAGCGGCCAGTTGTCATAAGGTTTCACAAACTCATACGACTGCACCGGTAGCCCCAGCAGCACAGGATTCTTCTCGATATACGGAATCGTCCGCCAGATGTCATCGGGATGATCCAGAAAAACGCTGTACCCATCGCCTGCGGACCAGACGGGATGATCACTACTTCGCAGCCCCGCAGCACGAAGACCACGCGCACTCCATGATCTGAAATAATCCATCATCTCTTCGCACGTATCGCGATGCTTGCGAACAATCATGTGCACATGATCCGGCATGATCACGCAGGCGTAACACGTGTAATTCTGCTTCGCGATCGTGGTCGCAAAAGAATCAGCGATGACCTCGCGCGCAGCCGCATCAAAAGTCAGCAGCGGGTGTTTGAGCTGAACTTTCGCCTCTTCGTAAAACTCGCGTACCACCCGGCCCGCTGGCTGCACGCGTTTGCGACCGTAATGAAGTTCACCCAATTCTGCGAGCACATCCGAGCGTACGGTCGTTGATCCGCTGCCTCGCGGATCATTGGGAAGCCACCAGCCGTACGCCGTCCAAATGAGGTGATACGCGATGACCAAAGGATGAGACATGGCGCATGTTCCCGGTTTGATCGCCGCTCGCGGCGTAGCGTCATCAGCGCTACAATCCTCCGAAAACGACAAGGCCCCATCATGAATATGTGATGGGGCCTTGTCAATATTTTTCTTACTCTGATTTTTAGATTTTTTGCGCTGACGGCGCTACGCCGCAAGCGGCGGAAAAACGCGGCTTAATCCGCCTTGAGGCGCTCTGCCTTGGCGCGGGCATCGTCGAGCGTGCCCACATACATGAACGCGCTTTCCGTCAGGTCATCGCCTTCGCCCGCACAGATTCGGCGGAAGCTGTCGATCGTGTCCTTGAGCGGCGTGTACACGCCTTCAAAACCCGTGAACTGCTTGGCCACGAAGAACGGCTGACTCAGGAATCGCTCGATCTTACGCGCTCGGCTGACGACCAGCTTATCTTCTGGACTCAGTTCATCGACACCCAGAATCGCGATAATATCCTGGAGACTTTTGTACTTCTGAAGAATCGATTGCACCTGGCGGGTCACTGCGTAATGCTCTTCGCCGATGATGCCCGGATCGAGAATACGACTGGTCGAAGCGAGCGGATCCACCGCAGGGAAAATGCCCTTTTCCGCAATCGAACGCGAGAGCGTCACGAATGCATCAAGGTGGCTAAATGCCGTCGCAGGGGCGGGATCGGTGAGATCGTCAGCAGGCACATAAATAGCCTGCACCGAAGTGATCGAACCCTTGTCCGTCGAAGTGATGCGTTCCTGAAGCTGACCCATTTCCGTCGAGAGCGTCGGCTGATAACCGACGGCGCTGGGCATACGACCGAGAAGCGCGGACACTTCCGAACCGGCCTGCGTGAAACGGAACACGTTATCAACGAAAATCAGCGTCTCTTTGCCCGACACATCGCGGAATTCCTCGGCCATCGTCAAACCCGAAAGCGCCACACGCAGACGCGCGCCCGGCGGCTCATTCATCTGCCCGAACACCATCGCGACTTTGTCGAGCACGTGAGCCTTGTTACCCTGGGCATCGGTGTACTCAGCTTCCTGCATTTCCAGCCAGAGATCGTTACCTTCGCGGGTACGTTCACCGACGCCGCAGAACACGGAGTAGCCACCGAATTCACGGGCGACACGGGCGATCATTTCCTGAATGATGACGGTCTTGCCGACGCCTGCACCACCGAAGAGG
This sequence comes from uncultured Phycisphaeraceae bacterium, assembly GCA_964650055.1. Classification (GTDB taxonomy): domain Bacteria; phylum Planctomycetota; class Phycisphaerae; order Phycisphaerales; family Phycisphaeraceae; genus JTS-RE9. The sequence goes on from CAZYQL010000095.1 coordinate 8,245, forward strand.
CCGATCTTTCCACCGCGAACGAACGGGCAGAGCAGATCGATAACCTTGATGCCAGTTTCGAGGACTTCGGTCTTGGGCGAAAGATCGACAAACTTAGGCGGCTCGCGGTGAATCGGCATGCGCTTTTTCACAACGATATCGCCTCGCTTATCGATGGGTTTGCCCAGCAGGTTGAACACGCGGCCGAGCACTTCTTCGCCGACAGGCACGGAGACAGGTGCGCCAGTATCGGTGCAGATCATGCCGCGCGTGACACCATCGGTGGTACCCAGGGCGACTGCACGAATTTGGCCGCCGCCCAGGTGCTGCTGCACTTCGCCGACGAGATCAATATCGCCACTGGAGTTGGTGGCTTTGACTTCAACCGCGTTGTAGATGTCGGGCATTTGGCCATCGGGGAACCTTGCGTCGAAGGTGGAGCCGATGACCTGGGTGATCACGCCTTGTGTAGCCGTAGCCATGGATTTTCCCTTGTGAGAAACAAGAATTCGAAGCGATTTCCGCCCTGACCACCGCCGCCTTGAACCGGCAGCCTGCGGGAACGGGATGAGAAGAATAGTGGAATGCTCGGGGCTTGCCAAGTGCGAGGGGACATTGTGTTGATGCTCATTAGAAATGACCTCTGTCATGCTCAATAGAAGTGTCCCCTCCATTATCTCAATAGAAAATGTCCTCTCACAACCCGCCAACGGACGCCACGGGCCCGCATGATGCGCCACGCGAGCCTTTCGGAGTGAGGGCTAGCCCATGCCACTCGATATGGCTGGGGCTGATCTACTTTATGCATCCCGGTCTTGACATCGCCTTGGGCCGTCCACGTAATCCGTGTGTTACCACATTCCTATCGGCTACAATAATTCTCGGAGCCTCTGTGCGATGGCCAGCGTGCAATCGCGGGGCGTTATCAGCTTTCATTGCGGAGCGATTCTGATGTTTCATCGAGCTTTGTGTCTTCTTGTTTTGTTGCCGTTGGCTTTGAGCGCCAGCGCTGCGCTGTCGCATGCAGCCGATGCTGCGCCTGTCGCCAAGCTTGATCCGGATCATGCTCGCAACATGGCCAAGGGTCTCGAGCTTTTTAAGAGCGATGTTCGGCAGCTCCTGATCGACAAGTGCGTCAACTGTCACGGCGGCGACAAGACGCGCGGCGGCCTTGATCTGACCACGCGCGAAGCCTTGCTCGTGGGCGGCGAAGAAGGGCCAGCCATTGTGGTAGGGGATGCGAAGAAGAGCTACATGTTTAAGCTCATTTCGCATCTTGAGAAGCCGTTCATGCCGCAGAAGGAAGCGAAGCTGCCTGACGCGGTGCTGGCGAAGGTGGAGGCGTGGATCAATCTGGGTGCCCCGTACGATGGCTCGCTGATCGAGAAGGGCACGCCGGTGGCGAAGGGGCCGATGCAGGTGACCGATCGCGATCGTGCGTTCTGGTCGTTTGCGCCGCTCAAGCGCGTGGAGCCGGCGGCGATCAAAAATGACAACTGGTCGCGCACGCCCATTGATCGCTTTATTCTGGCAAAGCTTCAGAGCAAGTCGCTGGTGCCTAATGGGCAGGCCTCGCCGCAGGTGCTGATTCGCCGGGCTTATTTTGATCTCGTTGGGATGCCGCCGTCGCCGGAGGCGATTGAAACATTCGTCAAGGAATGGGAACAGGAAAGTTTAGAGTTCAAAGTTCAAAGTTCAAAGTTAAATGCAACTGAGAACTTTGAACCCAGAACTCGAAACTCATACGCTCGCCTCATCGATTCCCTCCTCGATTCGCCTCAGCATGGCGAGCGCTGGGCGCGGCACTGGCTCGATGTCGCACGCTTTGGTGAGTCCTTCGGCTTTGAGCAGGATTACGATCGGCCACACGCTCATCACTACCGCGACTTCGTCATCAAAGCGTTCAACAGCAACATGCCTTTCGATCAGTTTGTGCGCTGGCAGATTGCCGGTGATGAGATTGCGCCCGATGAACCGCTCGCTTCGATGGCGACAGGTTTTCTCGTCGCGGGTGTCTTCCCCACGCAGCTCACCGAAAAGGAATTCGAGTCCGCACGCTACGATGAACTCGATGACATGGCTGCCACGCTGGGCACCTCGATGATCGGCATGACCATCGGCTGCGCCCGCTGCCACGATCACAAATTCGATCCCATTCCCGTAGCTGACTACTACCGCCTCGTCTCCACCTTCTCCACCACCATTCGCTCCAACGTGCAGCTTGAACTCGATAGCGGCAAGTCAGGCAATGCAGTGGGAAAATGGGGACAGTCGCACGCTCCGATTGTCGCGGAACTGGCGAAATATGAAGCAGAACAGCTACCGAAAAACTTCGAAGCATGGGCGAAAACCAATCCCGAAAAGTCACTGAATCAGCCCGCCTGGCTCACACTCGAAGTCGATGCCAAATCGCACGGCGGCGCCACCTTCGAAAAACAAAACGACGGCTCCCTGCTCGCCACAGGCACCAGCCCCGCCAACGACAAATGGACCTTCACCGCCAAGACCACACAGACGGGCATCACCGCGGTGAAACTCGAAGCACTCGCGCATCCTTCATTCGTCAAAGGCGGGCCAGGCCGCGCTTCCAACGGCAACTTCGCGCTGAGTGTGTTCAAGGTTTTCGCCAAGCCCGCCACTGGCGAAGGCAAAGCGACAGAGGTGAAACTCGTCAGCGCCAAGGCGACGTTCGAACAGAATAATTCCAGCCTGTCGATCGCCAGTTCGATCGATGGCGATCGCGTCACCGGCTGGGCGGTCGATCCGCAGTTCGGCAAGAATCACGCCGCTGTCTTCGAATTTGAAAAGCCAGTCGGCGATGAAGGCGGCACGATCCTCACCTTCGAATTTGAATACAACAACAACACGCACCACTCCATCGGCCGGCCGCGCCTTTCCATTTCCACAAAGCCAACGCCCGTCGCCATCGAAGGCGATGCAACACCGCAGGCCATCATCGAACTGGTCAGCGCACTCAAGAAGGCAGGTGATGTGAGCAAGCTTGATGCGAAGCAGAAAGGCGAACTGCTCGCCTTCTACCGCACGATGGATGAAGATTGGAAGAAGCTCAGCGCCAAGGTGCAAGCTTCACTGGCGACTAAGCCCAAGCCTCAGCAGACGACGGTGATGATCGCCAGTGAAGGCGTCAAGCCGATCCCGCATCATGCGGATGGCCGAGGGTTTCCGCACTTTTATAAGGATGTTTATTTTCTCAGTCGCGGCGATGTGACCAAGAAGGGCGAAGTCGCGCCGCAAGGATTCTTGCAAGTCGCCACGCTCAGTGGTAATTCCGGTGACAAGTGGCTGGGAGCGAAGCCGGAGGCGACGGCGCCGAATTCAAAGCTGTCGTATCGCCGAACCGCACTGGCGAACTGGATCACCGATACGAAAGATGGCGCGGGGCATCTCCTGGCACGCGTCATCGTCAATCGACTCTGGCAGCATCACTTTGGTAGGGGCCTGGTAAACACGCCCAACGACTTTGGCACGCAAGGCGATCGGCCATCGCATCCTGAACTTCTCGACTATCTCGCGACGCAGCTCATCAACAACGGCTGGCACCTCAAGCCCATTCACAAACTCATCATGACCAGCGCTGCTTACATGCAGACCAGCGATTTCGCATCGGATAAGTCACTGGCTGACCCGCTCAACTCACTCGTATGGCGGCAGAATTTCCGCAGACTCGAAGCAGAAGCCATCCGCGATTCCATGCTCGCCATCAGCGATCAACTCGATGAAACAATGTACGGCCCGGGCACGCTCAATGAAGCGATGAAACGCCGTTCGATTTATTTTTTCATCAAGCGCAGCAAGCTGATTCCCATCATGACGCTCTTCGACATGCCCGATCCGCTGGTGAGTCAAGGCAGCAGACCCGCGACGACCATCGCTCCGCAGGCGCTGCTCTTTATGAACAACGCCCAGGTGCGTTCTTATGCGGCAAGCTTTGCGAAGCGCATCGCACCTGCTGCGGAGAAGTCGCTTGATGATGCAGTGGCGCAGGCGTATGTGATCGCACTGGGTCGCAAACCTTCGGCAAAGGAAATCGCGGACAACACCGCCTTCATCCGCGAGCAGATGGCGTCCTATGATTCGCAGAAGAAGGGCAAAAGTCTGGACACCGCGCTGACGGATTTCTGTCAGGTGATGATGTGTTTGAATGAGTTTGTGTATGTGGAGTGATTCAAGTGCTCAGGAGCAACGCGCATGACACAGAGAGATGAAAATCAAGCTGCGTACCGTCGCCTTCAAGCGGACATTGATCAGCGATATCCGCAAGGAACCTTCGTAGCAATTGATGGCGGCAAGATCGTCGCAGATGCGCTTTCGTTTGAAGAGTTGGACGGACTCTTGGCCGCAAAGGGACTCAATGCGCGGGAGGTGCTCGTGGTTGAAGTCGGCGCTGTGTACCCCGAGTTTGTCAATATTTTTATGTGATACTGATGGTCAGAAATCGACTCGAACAGCGTAACCCTTATGAAGGCATACAACAGCGCCCATGGGTCGTCATGCGCCTCATCGCTCTTGATTCAACCGTCACGCAACTGAAGTTGATGGTCGATACGGGCAGCCCCTGTGCCTTGGTTGTCGCAGTAGAAACGATGGCAAGGTTTGCGCATCAAGAGGCGCCCGACAGCATGTCGAACTTCGGCAATCTGCTCGGAGCGTGGTTTCAGATCAGAATGCCCGAGATTGGATTGGTTTCGCGTATTGTCGGTTATGGAAGTGAAGAGGTCGTTCGTGCATCCAAACAGAGTCATCGTGATTTTGATGGACTTGTTGGGCTGCCACTCCTTCGATTATGTGAATATGGTGGAGATAGAGATTGTTTCTGGCTTAGAGAGGCGACGAGGTGAGTGCCTGTCGCGCGTGCGCCTTTAGATTAGTACCCCCGGATTTGGAATGGGTCCTTTGACATGGAGTTCAAATTGAATAATTCCTTCCTCTCCCGCCGCGCCATGCTCGCCCGCACCGGCGGCGGCCTTGGCATGCTCGGCCTGGCCAGTCTGCTGAGCGATCAAGGTATGCTCAGCTCCAATGCGCTGGCCGACATCGCTGAGAACAACCACGGCGACAACCCGCTCGCGGTCCGCAAGCCGCACTTCGCCGCCAAGGCCAAAGCTGTCATCTGGCTCTTCATCAACGGCGGCCCTTCGCATGTCGATACCTGGGACTACAAGCCCGAGCTCGCCAAACGCGATGGCCAAACCCTCGAAGGCTTCGACAAGAACACCGGCTTCTTCGCCGATGCCGTCGGCGGCCTCATGAAGTCGCCCTTCGAATTCGCTCAGCATGGTCAGTGCGGCAAGCACGTCTCCTCGCTCTTCCCGCACATGGCCAAGCATGTGGACAAGATGGCGTTCATTCATTCGCTCCACACCGAGTCGAATAATCACAGCCCCGCGCTGTTCATGATGCAATCCGGCTTGCCTCGCATGGGCTACCCTTGCGTCGGCTCGTGGGTCACCTACGGCCTCGGCTGTGAATCGCAGAACCTCCCCGCCTTCGTCGTCATGTCCGATCCCAAAGGTCGCGGCCTTCCTAAAGGCCACGCCTCCAACTGGGGCGCGGGCTTCCTGCCCAGCATCTATCAAGGTACCTATCTGCGCCCGCAAGGCGTCGCCATCGACAACCTCGTGCGCACTTCCACGATGAACGATGACCAGCAGCGGGCACAGCTCGATCTGCTGAGCAAGCTCAACAAATCACACCTGGCCAAGAACGAAGCGGAGTCAGAACTGGCAGCGCGTATTGAAAGTTTTGAGCTGGCGTATCGCATGCAGACCGCAGCACCGGAGGCGCTGGATGTCAGCAGCGAGCCGGCGCACATCAAGGAGCTTTATGGCGTTGATTCGCCCAACTGCTCGCACTTTGCCAAGCAGTGTCTCACCGCTCGGCGTATGGTCGAACGCGGTGTGCGCTTCGTGCAAATCTACTCCGGCGGCATGGACAATCAGCTTTCCTGGGACGGCCACAACGACATCGCCGGCAACCACGGCGGCTTCGCCAGCGAAACCGATCAGCCCATCGCAGCACTGCTCGAAGACCTCGCCCAGCGCGGCCTGCTCGACTCCACCCTCGTCATCTGGGGCGGCGAGTTCGGTCGTCTGCCCATCGCACAAAAAGCTGCCAAGCCCGGCCGCGACCACAACCCCCACGCCTTCACCATGTGGCTCGCCGGCGGCGGTTCCAAGGGCGGCGTCACTCACGGCGCTACTGATGAGATCGGCCACAAGGCAGCCGTCGATCGCGTCACCGTCAACGACATCCACGCCACCATCTTGCACCTGATGGGCCTCGATCACAAGAAGCTGACGTACACCTACAACGGCCGCCGGTTCCGGCTCACGGATGTGGCGGGTGAACTGATTAAGACGGTGATTGCGTAAAGATTAATGGCGCACTGTTATCTGACAACCTTGGATAACCGCGCAGGTTTCTTGCATACAAGTCTCTGCTCGCCTACAGTCGAAGGGCAAGGAACGCCGATGAATGCCGTTGGACGGGCAGCGCGCGCAGATTTCCTGCGCAAGAACGAATGAGCAACGGCCATGTTAATTGAACTGTACGGCAAAAACTTCGGATGCTTCCGGGACGAATTCCGCCTCTCCATGCTGGCAACGGATATCGACCGCGACAACGATCGTGGCATTGTTCGTGTCAAGATCGAAGGGGATGATGAACCGTTGGAGTTGCTACGTTGCGTGGCAATCTATGGGCCCAATGCGTCGGGAAAGTCAACGGTGTTGCGCGCGGCTCGTTCTTTGGGTGAACTCATTCACCTCAGCGGCAAATTTGACTCCGATCAGCGATTGAGAATGTACGAACCTTTTGCTTTGGAGCCTTCGTCCGGCAAGTCATCGGCTCAACTCGGATTGAAGGCAGTCGTCGAAGGACAGGTCTATGACTATTGCATCGAGTTCAATGGTCTGAACATCACTCGTGAGAGGCTTGAGCAACTGAATCCGAATGGTGCGATGCTCATCGACCGGGATGGACAAGAAGTTCGGGGAGTTTGGAAGGAACAAGACCAACTTGAATTCCTCAGCGTCGGTTTGCGCCGCAACGCATTGGTTCTTTCGTTGGCGGATTCACTGGCACCGAAGGTGGCGAAATCCATCGCATCAACATTGGTGAGATGCCTAGTCGGCCTTCGCAGTGATGCAATTGGTAAGCTATGGATGCCGGATGACTACACCGCAAGGCGAGTAGCAGATGATCGAATTTTTCATCAGTGGTTAAGTGATCGAGTACAGGCCGCCGACCTTGGCATCAGCAAGTTGAGGGCAGTAGCGGAAGGCACAGGCGATGACGGCGGCAAATGGGTCCGTCATGAACTGTTGCTGACTCATCGAGGAGCAGGCAACAGCAGCGTTATATTTAGATTCGACCGCGAATCGAGCGGTACCAAGCGGCTTCTCGATTACGCCCCGATCCTCTACGATTTGACGCACTCTGAAATGGTGCATGTGTCTTATGTTGACGAGGCGGACAATTCGCTGCATCCATCTTTGGTTCGCCGTTTGATCAGCGAGTGCAATTGCGAATCGGAATCGTCGTCGGTCAAAGGCCAACTGGTTTTTACTACGCATGAAACTTCCCTCTTGGACGGTGAGGCAAGGAACAGTATTCTTCGCCGTGATCAGATTTATTTCACGGACAAAGGTGCCGACGGTGCCGCTCGTCTGTACTCACTCGCTGAATTCAAAGAACGAAACAATCT
>CAZYQL010000096.1:0-15926 GCA_964650055.1 uncultured Phycisphaeraceae bacterium
CTGTGTTTTTGATAAACAGTTCCCAGAGCCTTTTCTCTGCGCCCTTTCCCTTGCGGGAGGAGGGCCCCCTTATCCCTAAGTTACGGGGTCAATTTGCCTAGTTCCTTAACAACCGTTCTCTCGAGCGCCTGAGGTTATTCACCACGCCCACCTGTGTCAGTTTTGGTACGGACCCATGTTTCGTCCACAGACGCTATTTCTAGAGACCTCGCTATCCAGCATCATCATCTAAGAATTTAGCCTTTCAGCAACGGCCACGACTAATCGGCCGCCTGAACTTTGAGATCCGTCACGCTGCTTCAATCTACGCATGGGGTGCAGGAATATTAACCTGCCGTCCATCGACTACGCCTTTCGGCCTCGCCTTAGGTTCCGACTAACCCTGGGCGGATTTACCTTCCCCAGGAAACCTTGGGCTTTCGGCGACCAGGATTTTCACCTGGTTTATCGTTACTCAAGCCGGCATTTTCGCTTCCTGACGCTCCACGAAACGTTGTCCGTTTCGCTTCACAGCCGACAGGAACGCTCCTCTACCACTGATTACTCAGTCCACAGTCTCGGTTTAATGCTTATACCCAATCATTCTCGGCGCTAGGATCCTCGACCAGTGAGCTATTACGCACTCTTTAAATGGTGGCTGCTTCTAAGCCAACATCCTGGCTGTCACGGCATCCTAACTTCCTTCAAAACTAAGCACTAATTTGGGACCTTAACTGGTGGTCCGGGTTGTTTCCCTTTTGACAATGGACATTATCGCCCACTGACTTACTCCCGCAGTACGGTACTAGGTATTCGGAGTTTGGTTGGGGCGAGTAGGCGGTTAGCCCCTCGTCCCCATCCAGTCGCTCTACCCCCTAGCACTATTGTGCGAGGCTAGTCCAAAAACTATTTCGAGGAGAACAAGATAGCTCCCAGTTTGATTAGACTTTCACTCCTCCCCACAGCTCATCACAGAACTTTTCAACGTTCACGTGTTCGGTCCTCCAAGAAGTTTTACCTTCTCTTCAACCTGGCCATGGGTAGATCACAAGGTTTCGTGTCTAATCCCTGCGACTTAACGCCCTTTTAAGACTTGGTTTCCCTACGGATACGGCGGTGTACGCCTTAACCTTGCCACAGAGATTAACTCGCCGGCTCATTATGCAAAAGGCACGCCGTCACTCGTCCGAAGACGAGCTCCGACCGCTTGTAAGCGCACGGTTTCAGGTACTTTTAACTCCCCTTATCGGGGTGCTTTTCAACTTTCAGTCGCCTTACTGCTTCGCTATCGGTCGTTAAGTAGTATTTAGCCTTGGAGGGTGGTCCCTCCTGATTCATACGGGGTTTCACGAGCCCCGTACTACTCTGGGTACACCTAGCCACCTTCATAACCGCTTACAGGACTATCACCTTCTTTGGTCCGGCTTTCAGATCCGGTTCATCGGTCAATCAGATGTACATATTGGTGCCCACAACCCCAGGACAAGTCCTGGTTTGGGCTGTTCCGCTTTCGCTCGCCGCTACTGACGGAATCGAGTTTTCTTTATTTTCCTCTGGGTACTAAGATGTTTCAGTTCTCCAGGTTCGCTTCTACACCTTATGCATTCGGGTGCAGATACCCTTACGGGTGGGTTGCCCCATTCAGAAATCCTAAGATCACAGCTTGGTTACCAGCTCCCTTAGGCTTATCGCAGGTTCCCACGTCTTTCATCGCCTCTTAACGCCAAGTCATCCACCATGCGCTCTTAATAACTTGATCACACCGACCTCGAATCGATCACATCACAGAAGTATTACCTCCTGTGCCTGAGCGATCCTTAATCAGTGCTTCCGCTGTGCACGATATTACACACAGCAACCCAGGACATTTGGTGTGCTTTGCCGTAAACGGCTGACAGACCAGTCCTGAGCAAGCATCTCATATACGCTCGCTTACTCTCGGTTTTCGCTGCTATGTCATGCCACATCGACACGACACACAGACGAGTTAAAACCCAACTTATCCACTTGTCAAAGAGCAAAACAATCTGCAAGGCAGACGACGAGACACGATTCAAATCATCTCTGATTCGAACCTTGCCACATCATCCTTCTTGCTCGTGTTCCCGCCCACTGCGGGTCACCAGGTCCTGCGTTGCAGGGCATTGTGACTCGTCGTGAGCGCCACGAGCGGGGGATTCATGAAGCCTTGCTGATTTACTTTTCAGCGGCGGGCTTCTCTGCGGGGTCGTCCATTATGTCGATTCGGTTCCAGTTGTCAAATCCGTGTTCAGCGTCGTTTTTAAGCAAGCTGTTCTGGAAGTAACCGGCGGGCAATCTTGCCATCAGCTTCGTCATCTTGGCCCCGTTTCGCGGTGGCGTTGATGTCGAGTGAGGGAACAAGTGTATCGGCCTGTGCCTGCATGTCAAGTCGCCTGGCCGCCCTGCTTATGGGCTGCGCCTCTTTAATGCCCCATCAGCTTGAATTACAATGATTTAGGGATGAGAGGTGCGTTATGGGGCCGTGAGGATCATGTGGATAACGTCAGGGTTGGAAGACGCTATCGCCCAGAGAGCGAGCAGGTTTCGCACGCTTGTTGCACTGCAGATCACTTTGTTTCGATGCTATTTGCACTGATGATTCTTTTGCGATTTCTGCGATTTTTTGCGGCTATTGCGCCTTCTCGCGGAGCGGCGCAGAGCCTTTGCTCCGCGGCTAAACGAGGATGAATCACTGATTTGCCTCGGTCGCTATGCGCTTAACCAGCAGCGGCAATAGCGTCGCCACGACAATCACCAGCACCGCCAGCATTGCGAAGGCCCAGGGGATTCCCGTCAATGCATGCGGTTTCGCCAGTGCGTAAACGATCCACACCGCGATGAGGCCGTACCTGCCCGTCACGAGTCGTCGCCTGACCGTCGCCATTGATCCCGCCAATTCAAACACTGGCTCCATGAGCATCAGCACGATCATCGCGGCGACCAGCGACACCATGAAGCCGCGCTGCCAGGCTGCGTGTGCCTCGCGTTCAACGGCTGCCGCATCGTAATAGGGTTGCCACTGCGCTCGCGCTTCATCCTGCAATTTGGCCCGCATTTCATCGACTGCTTCCTTCGTGACACCCGTGGATTTGAGGCGATCGAGCAGTTCGTTATCTTTTGCGCGGGTGTCGATGACGTGCGTTTTCATGAACTCGTTGTATGCGGTGACTGCCTCGCCGCCGCCCATGTACCAACGCTGATAGCTCACATCATCCATGAATCGGCCCATGATCCACGGGCTCAGAATCAGGCCCAGAATCAGGCCGGCGATGAGCAGATACATGTCGCGATGATCGGGGGGAATAGCGACAGTGTCAGGCACTTGAGATTCAACGGGTTCAGAGGCGGGCGGTGGATCGTGGGTCATATCCAAAGCGTAGCAGGGTGAGATGAAAGCGGGAAAGCGGGAAAGCGGGAAAGCGATAAAGCGATAAAACGGGAAATGGGGAAGGCAGCGGTCAATATGCGGTGACTTGGCGGTTTGTTTATTTCGCCACTGGCAAACCGTCGAGAGCGACGGCCTGGCAGTGCCACACGGATGCGCATTCTCACGTCAGTTATCAATATTTGGCGGGATGTGGTGGCCGTCAGCCGAACATCATGGGCGTGGTGGGTGCGGTGCTCCAGAGGCCTTCTTCCAGGCCTTGCTGCCGGACCTGTTCGAGCACCTTCACCAGCAGCGTCGTTTGCACATCGATGGAGTCGAAGCTGTCGAGGATCACGCTGTCGCCGCCGTCGTCGATGAATTGATTCTCGAAGAGCATGCGGTGAATGATCGACTCCAGCTCCGCCACCGGCCTGCTGGGATCTTCAGCGACCATATCCACCAGCGTCTCGATCAGACTTGGCGATGGACAGGTCTGCAAGACAGTAGGAACATGCTTGCCCTTGCGATTGTTCATCGATGCGGACCACTCGCGTTCCCACAGTTTCTTCGCGTTTTCAATCAGGATTTCCTGTGACATAAGGCACCTCCATGTTGGAGAATTCTACAAGCTGTGTTTGTCCATGAATAGGTACACACCCATCCAAGGCACGGATCGTCACCGCGAATCTCTCCAACTGTTTTCCATCAAACGCCGGGCCGAAAAGCAACGATCCACCACAGCGGATTATTCAAAGGCAAGATGTGACAAACTGCGAAGCCCAAACCATCCCAGTCAACTGTGCGAATCAGCAGTGCGAGTTTCTCTCTCTGACTTCCCTGCTTCGCACTTCACCACGCTTACCCAGCTTATCACACGAAGCTTGCAGGTCAATAGAAATGTGATGCTGAATATATGAAATGGGGGAAAACCGCAGAGGGCAGTCAGCCTGCGACATAGGGACCAGAAGGCACGTACAGCCTAGGCACTGAAAGCACCGACTGTGGCCAATCGTCAAGGACAAGACACGGGATTTAGATCACGGCACGACGAACGAATCATTTTGATTCGCAGGCGTTTCGGTGCCGCGGTAGGAGGTGATGTTGCCGGCGGCGTAGAAGTTGTCGCCGTTGATGGCGTTGGTCGGGGCCCACTGCACGGAGCCATCGAGCACCAGCACATTCTGGCCCACCTTTGAGTGGCGACGGCCGGGCGAATCGATGCCGTGCTCGCTGTTGAACATGAGCGAAGGCGAGCCTTCGACGCCAGGCGTAAAGAGCGGGTTTTTGTCAGCGAGGACGACGATGGAATTGGTGCGGTTGAGCCGCGTCGGCTCAGGCGTGTACTGATTCTGGTAGCTGTAGGAAATCGCACGAGCATTAGGCCAATCGAAGGCGGAGGCGGCAAGCTGCTGCGGGGCCTGGCCGTTGGTCGGGCAGTTGAGCGTGCCGGTGGCGACGTATCCCTCGCGGCGAAGTTTGTAGAGGTGTGCTGAGTTGGATTGCACAACGCCATCGCTCACCGGTTGGCCCACGTTCCACCAAGGCGAGCCTGCGATGGTCGAGTAGCGTGGCAGTGTGTTCTGGTTGTCCCAGGCGTAATTGCGAAGGCCGACACTGGCGGTGGCGAGATTGTTGGCACAGGCGATGCGCATGGCATCGGTGCGGGTCTGCGCCATGATCGGCCAGAGCAGCGAGACCGCAATCATCAGCACCGCCGCCACGGCAATGAGTTCATTCCAACGAAACGCGATGGCGGGCATGGATGCTCGACCAGTTGCACGACCATCGGTGCCGGTGGGCGAAAGCTCCATCGCAGCAGGACGATGTTCATCAATACGCGCCAGCACCGCTTCTCGGCGACCACGCACCGCAATGCGCGACATTGTGCGAGCCACCAGATCATCCGCAGGCGGCTGAGCGGGCATCTGATCGATCAGGTCCAGCCACTTGCTCACGCGATGACCACGCTCAGTCTGCGTGATGGCGCGGGCGGCTGACATATCACCGCGCGCACCGGATTCGAGCAGTGCATCAAGCACATCGAAATCGGTCTGCCCGGCGGCGACGTATTTTTGTTGATTGGATGAGCCTTGGGAAGTACTTTCGCTTACTGCCGATCGCGCCACCGCGATGCGGGCCATCGTGCGAGCCACCAGATCCTCCGCCGGCGACTCCGCAGGAAGATGATTCAAAAGCCTAAGAAGATTCGACACACGCTGACCGCGCTCGGAGGCAACGAGAGCGGCAGAAGCAGCATCGCTGTCATGGCCGCTGTGGCCACTGCCCGCCTCTTGAAGCATGGCATCGACCACCTCGCCGTCGGCAGCGCAAAGCTGTCTGATCGGATCGGGGGAGGAAAATGGAGTGTCCCGGTCGGGTGTCATCATGGGTTTGTTACGTGGTGCTTTGGAGCGAAGTTCGTGAGGATGAAGGATTTTTTTGGAAGAGCCGATCTGACGAGCCACGACCGTCAGGAAGTGGGGCTTTACGTTTTTTCAAGCACCAAACCCCGCTTCCTGACGGGCGCGGCTCGTTAGCGGCGGGAGCTTATAACTCCATTTCACCGTACTGGCTTTTCCACATTTCCGCGAAGGTGGCCACGGCTGCGTGCAGCCTGCTTTTCACCGTGCCCAGCGGAATCTCCAGCATGTCAGCAATATCCTTGTAAGGAAAGCGATGGAAGTACGCCATCAGCAAAATCTCGCGCAGATGGTCGGGCATCGCCGCAGCACAGGCACGTACTTTTTCGCGCAGCTCTTTCTGTTCCAGATTAGCCTGAGGCATCGGCAAGTCGGACTGCATCAAATCCATAAACTCGATGCCATCGTCGCTATCGCCCACTTTCGCCGAGAGTGCCGCTGCATGTCGCTGACTGCTTCGCCTTAGAAAATCGCGAGCCTTGTTGGCAGCAATCGTAAAAAGCCAGGGCTTGAAACGACGGGTGATGTCGAAGGTTTCAATCGACTGATGCACCTGAAGAAAAGCTTCCTGAAAAATATCCTCAGCCGAGTAGCGGTTGCCCACGAAGCGAATCAGGAAGTGAAAAAGTTCATGCCGATAGCGCGTGACGAGTGTTTCAAACGCATCATCCTTGCCCTTGCGGAACAGGTCGATGAGTTTTTCATCATCGAAGTCAGCAGCGGATTGAGCGTCAGGGGTGGGCATGGGGAGCGGGTGTCGGGTATCGGGTGTCGGGTATTGGGATCAGGATTTCAAATCTCAAATTTCAAATCTCAAATCTCAAAAGACGGACTTCGGATTGCGGATTTCGGATTCATCGTTCGTGTCAACTTCAATATCGGCACAAACCGATACCCGACACCCGAGACCCGAAACGCGATGCCTCACTCGAGCGGATTGATCACCAAACCTGTCGCCAGTTTCGGATAAAAGAACGTGCTCTTCTGCGGCATCAGCTCGCCTGCTTCGCTCACCAGTCGCACCGAATCGAGCGGCGTGGCCTGCACGATAACACCCAGCTGATAGTGATCCTTCGCGATGATCGCAGGCACCTCGGACAATGAGTGCGGAAACTTCCACAATACTTTTCCCGCGCTGCCGTCGCTCGCCTTTGCGCAAAACGTCGGCTCCAGAATCTTCTCCACCAGCAGATGCTGCAGAATCGCCACATCAAGCTGACGCCAGGCCTCGGACTGATTGCCATGCGTCGCCTTGAGCGGGTCGCTGTCCACCGTGGTCAAAATGGCAAGCGGCGCTTCAGGGAATGCAGCATTAAACAGCCCCATCGCGTGCGTGCCGGCTTTGGGCAGTGCAGCTTCGAGCGCGTGAAGATCAGTGCCATGGAACGGCTCAATTTTGAGCTTGCCTTGCGAAGCTTTCACGAGAGCCGCCAGAGAAAAATCAGTCATGCCCCCGAGCACGCGATGCGTGGGCAACACGATCATGCCCGGGTCCTGCATGGCCACGAGCACGAAGAGACAGAAATTCGCGGGATGCTCCTTGGCCAGCGGCTTGCCGCCGTTAGCAGCGATCAGCTCAGCCTTGTAGTTGAGCGCGGTGTTGTAGCGGTGATGACCATCAGCGATGAAGACATCGGATTTGCTCAGCGCACTTTGGAAGCGGGCGATTTCCTTGGCATCTTCGATGGCCCACATTTCATGGAGCACACCATCGTTGGAAGTGGTGCCATAGAAGGAGGAACTGCGCGAACTGGTGATTTCGCCCAGTAGTGATTCGAGTGTGCCATCAGGATCCGAGTGCAAGCCGAAGATCGGCGAAAGCTGAGCCTTGGTAGCGCGCATCAGTTTGAGGCGATCTTCCTTGGGGCCGCTGAAAGTTTGTTCGTGCG
Source organism: uncultured Phycisphaeraceae bacterium (assembly GCA_964650055.1). Lineage (GTDB taxonomy): Bacteria > Planctomycetota > Phycisphaerae > Phycisphaerales > Phycisphaeraceae > JTS-RE9. The sequence goes on from CAZYQL010000096.1 coordinate 7,677, forward strand.
GATGGATGCCGCCGTTGCCGTCGGGCGATGGACCAAAGGGTTGAATGGTGACATTGCAGAACAGGCCGCTGCGTTTGAAGGTGTGATGGTTGTGGGTGTAGCTCTGGCGATAAGCGAAGAGCGCCGGCTTTTCGCGCCGCTTGAGTGTGCCTTCGCCAAGCCACTGGCGATAGAGCACGCCCGCCGCTTCGTAGGTGGCATCGGGGCCCACGGTCTTGGCAGGCAGGTGAGGCAGATCGACCGCGACGATGTTGCAATCGTTACGCGAAAGCAGATCCGCTTTGCTCTTTTCATCGAGCACATCGTAAGGCGGAGCGATCACCGCCAGCATGTCCACCTCAGGTGGGAATTCGTAAGTGATGGCGGGGATGGGATGGATTTGAGCCATGGGTTTCTCGGTCGTTCTTAAAAAGTCCAGAGTCCAACAAATAAGTCCTGTCATTTGCGCGACTCCGGACTCTGGACTCGGGAGTCTGGACTCGGGAGTCTGGACTTTTTGTCCGCCTGCAATTTTTACATTCGTGTGACTTGTCACATTGAACAAAATCACACGGCCAGCGTCTGTACCTACATCAGCAGCGGCAACAGGTTAGCGACATGTTCGCGAGTCAGCCAGTTACCTTCACGCAGTTTTGGGCAATAGTATTGAAACCAGAAGCGTTGTTCTGGTGTAGGAATAAAAGTACGCAAGAATGCAGTTGTTCAGGTGCGGATCCGTGAGTTGCCTCTGATGTTCGAGGCAAGCTGCGCGAGCGATACAAGAGAAGACCACGAGTTTGAAAAGGATCGAGACCGATGCAGATGCAGATGACAACGCATACCCCGTGTCAACCGATGACGCAGACAAAGAACACGACTATGAACACGACCATGAAACTGACCCATTTTTTCAAAGCCTTGTATGACCGGTTAACGCCCGACCGTTTAACACCCTGTTGCAGGGAGATGACAGATATGAAACGAACGACCACCAGCACCAACCTCACCGCCACACAGACTCAGCGGGCCCAGCGCCTGCTCGCCAAAGTGCGTCAGCGTCAGCTTGATCTGGCCATGAGCGGCCGCGTCGAAGACTCCGCTCGTTACGCCAAGCGCGCCAGCCGAGTCAGGCAGCAGGCAGCAGAGCTCATCACCACGGTGAGCCCTTGTTGTGCTGCGTGAACCAGCAGACAGGCATGCTTCGCTGTCATCTGATTGATGCGAATAGCACCACCCCCTCACGAACGACCGCAACTGCTGCGGTCGTTTTTCTTTTCACGAGCCGCCACTCAACGAGTCGCGGACGTCAGCGAACTGAAGGAGCTTCCATCGCGCCGTGCTTCTTCGTACACAATCGCAAAACGAACAACCTCGATGAACGCAATCACTCCGCGATTCACACCCCAACAGGCCGGTGGCGTCCGCGACTCGTTGAGTCGCGGCTCACAGCCCCATCGCGTAGCGTTACACTATTCGCGCTATGACCAAACTGACTGTCGCCATCATGGTCCGTTCGCTTTCGCAGGCTCTTTCCGCCGCCGCTCAGGCTGCTGAGCGCGGGGCTGATCTTGTCGAGTTTCGGCTCGATGAGTTCACCAGCGACAAAGCCGCCATCACCACGCTCATCGAAGACTCCCCGCTGCCTTCGATCGTCACCATCCGCCCCACCTTCGAAGGCGGCCAGTACACCGGCAGCGACAGCGATCGCATTCCGCTTTTTCAGGCAGCCTGCGCAGGCACGCGAAAACCTGCCTACATCGATGTGGAACTGATCGCTTATCAAAAATCCCCCGAGCTTCGCATGGCGGTGCAGCAGCTCGTCTCGCACCCGGGCCAGGTCAATCCCACCGACACCGGCTTACTTCTATCCAATCACGATTTCACCTCGCGCCCTATCGATCTTTATCAGCGCATTGAAGCGATGCTCGCGGCACCGGCCTGCCGGGTGATGAAAATAGTCTGGCGGGCGCGCAGCCTGCGCGACAACATCGAAGCCTTCCAGATCATCGAACAGCGCCACCGCCCCACCATCGCGCTGTGCATGGGCGAAGAAGGCCTGGCTTCGCGCGTGCTCGCTAAAAAATTCGGCGCGCTGGTCACCTACGTCGCTGTCGAAGATGGCGCGGGCACAGCGCCGGGTCAGCCCAGTGTGGCGCAGATCAAATCGCTCTACCGCTGGGACCAGATCGATGCCGCCACGCAGATCTTTGGCGTCATCGGTCATCCGGTGGGCCACTCCATCAGCCCTGCTTTTCATAACGCCGGTTTCGATGCCACTGGCTTCAACGGCATCTACCTGCCCATGCCCATTCCGCCCGAGTACGAACACTTCAAAGCCACCGTCGCCACCTGGCTTGCCTGTGAAAGCCTGCACTTCAAAGGCGCCAGCGTCACCATTCCGCACAAGCAGAATCTGCTGCGATTCGTGCAGGAAACCGGCGGCGAGATCGAACCGCTCTCCGCAAAAATCGGCGCTGCCAACACGCTCATCGTGCGCCCTGATGGCAAACTGTTTGCCTGCAACACCGACTACGGCGCAGCCCTCGATGCGGTCTGCGATGGACTGAGCATCACCCGCGATCAGCTTGCGGGCAAACGCATCGCGGTGCTGGGCGCAGGCGGCGCTGCCCGCGCCATCGTCGCTGGCTTTGCGCACTACGGCGCGACTGTCGTCATCTACAACCGCACCTTCGACAAGGCAGCGCAGCTGGCCAGCGACTTCCACAATCAGCCCACGCATCACAGTGGCAGTGGCAGTGGCAGTGGCAGCGGCAGTGGCAGCAAATCAAAAGTCGTCGCGGCCAAAATGGACAAGCTCTGCGACTCCTGCTGCGAGGTCTATATCAACTGCACCAGCGTGGGCATGTCGCCCAGCATCGATGCCACTGCGATGGATAGCGCGATCACCAGCGCGCTGTCGCCGGGCACGGTCGTCTTCGATACGGTTTACAACCCGCTGGAAACCCGCCTGCTTCGCGAAGCCAGGGCAGCTGGCTGCGTGACCATCAGCGGCGCAGAAATGTTCATCCGCCAGGGAGCCGACCAGTTCACCCGCTTCACCGGCCGGCAAGCACCACTCGATGTGCTGCGGCAGGTGGTGATGAGCAAGCTGAGCGAATGAGCATGCAAAGATCCAACAAAAAAAGATCCAAATCACAAAATACAAATCACAAAAAAATTCCAACGGGCCAATATCAAAAAGGAAAGTCGCGACTCTGTTGTCTATTTTCTTCCCATTGGCTTTTGGAATTTGTTTGTGATTTGATCATTGCGATTTGTTTATTTCCTCCTTCGCCCCGTGAGATATGATGCGTCCATGCTTGATCTCACCGCCCCACCGCCCCGTCCTCTTGTCGCCGCCTCGATTCTCTCGGCTGATTTTGGCCAGATGGCGGCCGATTGCAAAACAGTCCTCGACCAGGGCGCGGACCTCTTGCATATTGACGTCATGGATGGCCACTTCGTGCCCAACCTCACCATGGGCGTCGATATGATTCGCGGCCTTCGCAAACACTTCCCCGATACCTACCTCGATGTGCATCTGATGGTCGAACGGCCAAGTGACTATGTCGATATGTTTGCCGCGGCAGGAGCGAATCTGTTTTCGTTTCATCTGGAAGTCAGTCAGCCCATGCGGCAGCAAGGCGAAGATGCAGCAGCACTGATCGATCGCATCCACAGCGCAGGCATGCACGCAGGCATGGTCGTCAATCCGCCCACGGCTCCAGATGGACTGGCCCCCTATCTCGACATGCTTGAATTGGTGCTGGTGATGAGCGTGAACCCCGGGCGCTCTGGCCAGGCGTTCATGCCCGAAGTTCTCGACAAAGTGCGCTGGCTGCGCTCGCGCATCGGTAAGAGAACGCGTCTGGAAATGGATGGCGGCATCAGCCCCAAAACAGTCGGGCAAGCTGTCGATGCCGGGGCGGACACACTCGTCACCGCCTCGGCACTTTTTGGAGCGAAGGATCGCGGCGAGGTCATCGCCCAGTTGCACGCAGGCGGGAAGTGAGTCTTGTGCATGTGACCCATCAAGCAAAAAGCACGCGAACTTGAAGTTCGCGTGCCTGCGTTAACAGTCATCAGAATTAAATCATCCCGAAATGATCGGTGAGGGCGCAGCCGCTGGCGGCGCACCACCTGCGGCTCCTTCGCCCTCGGCTCCGCCGACGAGATCATCCACCTGTCGCATGAGGTCGAGGTAATCCATTTGCGCCATCTGAAGTTCGCGGAGCACGAGGTTCGCAGCGACAGCCGCCTGGAACTGATCCATCTTGCGTTTGTCTTCGACTTCGATGGGCTGACCCATCTGCTCTTTCTGTGAGAGCGTCTGCATGTGGCGATTGAAATCGGTGAGTGCCCGCTGAGCTTCGCGGTCGCTCTGAAGTTTCTTCATCAGATCGTCCATGCGCTTGGCGGCTGGATGAGTGGAGATCAGTTTGCCGAGGCTCTTGGCCGCGTCGAGAATGTCCTGAGTGGTCGCCATGGTTGCCTTTCATCTTGAGTAAGCGAAACTGTTAGCATATCGAAGGCATCGGATGATGACGAATCAGGTGCTCGTTTGTAGAGCCTGACCCGGGACGGCGTACGTGGCTCGTACTCCCCTCCCTTCCAGGGAGGGGCAGGGGGAGGGTCGGATTTACGGTGAATGAGATCGCTATTTTCGTGCAGGTTTGATCGAACACGCGACCCTCCCCTTGCCCCTCCCTGAGAGGGAGGGGAATAAGAATGAGTCAATGCGTTTGCCCTGAACCTGACCCGCCTTCCTTCGCCAAGGCGAACGGCTAAATATCTGCTAATTTGAGACACCCATGGCTCGACTGATTCTTTCACGACTGCTACAACTGCCCTTCATTCTCGCGGTGATTTTCCTCGTCACGTTTTCGCTCCTGATGATGACGCCAGGCAATCCGTTTGAAAAAAACCCCGATCGTCCGATGGATCCTGAAACGCTGCGCAGGCTCGAAGAGCGTTACAACTTTCACAACCCCGTCGCCTTCGCCAGCAAGTACGCCACCGATGTCATCACCAAATTCGACTTCGGCGATTCGCTGCATTACCGCGACCGCACTGTCACGCAGTTCATCAAGCAAGGCCTCCCCGTCTCGGCAGCACTGGGCGTCTTCGCGCTCATCTTCGCGCTGATCGTGGGACTGGGCGCAGGGATTTTGGGTGCGCTTCGTCCCGGCTCACCCTGGGATTTTGGCAGTCTGGTCATCGCCCTCATCGGCGTGAGTTTGCCCAGCTTCGTCACCGCTTCCATTTTGCTGACTGCGTTTGCCGGGCTGATTCAAATCTTCCCCATCTCCGGCTGGGGCACGCCCATGCACATGGTCCTACCCGCCATCGCTCTAGGTGCCGCCCCCGCTGCTTACATCGCCAGACTCACGCGCCTTGGACTGGCTGATGTCATGTCCAGCGACTTCGTGCGCACCGCTCGCGCCAAAGGGTTGAGCAAAAACTCCGCCCTGATCAATCACGCCATGAAGGTCGCTTTTCTTCCCGTGCTCTCTTTCCTTGGCCCCGCTGCCGCCGGCACGATGACCGGCTCCTTCGTCATCGAACGCGTCTTCGCCATCCCCGGCTTAGGCGAGCACTTCGTCAACTCCGTCCTCAACGGCGACCGCTTTCTCACTCTCGGTCTGGTGCTCATCTACTCGACGATGCTCATCGTCTTCAACCTCATCGTCGATGTCGCTTACGCCTTCGTCGATCCGCGTATCGAGTTGTGATTCACATCAAAAAAACAAGCGACATGGAGAATGCTCCATGTCGCTGTGCAATTCAGATTAGTTGTCGTTACGTCAGCTTTACGCCTTGTCTTTGATGTTGACCCAGACATGCACGTGCGGCGCGCCGCGGAAGTACCACATCATGTTCGGGCCTTCGATCTGCCAGACGTCCCAGACTTCGTCCTTACCGATGTCCATGTTCTTGTAGTACGCGATGGCGAGCTTATTGAAACCTTCGTTGGCCTCGATAAGTTTCATCGATTCATCGGCATCTTTCTTGCGGAAAGGCGCGAGTAGATCAGCCATGACCTTGCGCATCAGTTCGCGCTGATCCTTGCTCATGTCGCTGACGGGCAGGCCATGCAGCTCACCGGTGGCACCGGCGAGTTTGACAGTGTCGGTGCTTTTTTCAGCGCGTGGATCGCTGCGCAGCGCGACATTGCGCTGTTTGCCATCGAGGGCCTGGAAGAGTTCGTTGGCTCGCTTGGCCTGGAACCAGTAGGCGTTGCCGGGGTGGTCAGGTTTTTCGTTGAAGCCTTGAGCGGCGTGGCCGTAGAAAATGGGGCCGCCAAAAGCTGCGCCTTCCACCGAATCGCCATCGCAGCGACGAGTGCAGTGACGCCCGGTGAGGACGAATTCAAATTTGCCTGTGCCCGGGTCGCCAAAGAGTGCGATGGAGCTTTTCGTCAGGCCGCCGCTGCCGCCTGAATCGTGATCGACTTGCTTGACGACCGCCTCTGCATATTCCTCACTATGCAGGCCCATGAAGATCTGCTTGACGAGATCCTGCTGCTCGGGAGTGAAGTCTTTGCCGACGCGAGCATCGGTGATGTGCCAGTTGTTATCCACTTCACTGCGAAGCTCATGATCGAAGGGATAACAGATCGCCTTCTTCTGAACATCGGTGAGCGTCTTGTAGAACGAAGCGACCAGCGTTTCACTCGACGCTGCGACTGGAACTGCTGCTGCCCCTGCTGCTGCTGGTGCTGGAGCGGCCGCCGATGCGCGGGCCAGCCCCATGCTCATGCCGGTGAGCGCTGCGGTGGTCATTGCAGTGGTCTTGATGAACTGACGGCGAGAGACGCTAACGCAGTCAGGACAATTGGGTGAATCAGATGACGGGGTAGACGATGACGTGGCAGACATACTTGGCTCCTGAAAAATGGAAAGCTTCGCGGTCGTGATACATCATTGTCGATGCGCAGGCCGTGCAGGTCAACACAAATCTGCATGGGTCGGTTACGATCCTGCGCAGAAATCTCAAACCATCGCACTGCGGAGGGAACTCCAACATGACTGAAAAAGGTGTAACGACGGATAGCGTTCTCTACCTCGCGCCAGGTCAGGGCACCACATTTCACGTGCTGGGCGGCGATGTGATTACCTTCAAGATCACCGGCGAGCAGACGAATAATGAGTTCACCATGATGGAGACGGTCACCAGGCCAAATGAAGGGCCGCCGCTGCATCTGCACAAAAACGAAGAGGAAACTTTTTACGTAGCGCAAGGCAGCTTTGTCTTTCACATCGGCGAACGGCGCATCATGGCGGGCCAGGGGTCGGTGCTGGTGGCGCCCAGGAATGTGCCGCATCGTTTTGTGAACGTGGGCACGACGCCGGGGCGACTGATCATTATCGTGCGTCCATCGGGCTTTGAGAATTTCATTCGTGAGTTCGCTGCGCTGCCAACCGATCAAGCGCCTGATATGGCCAAGCTCAAAGAGATTGGCGATCGGTACGGCATCGAGTTTCTTATGAAGGTTTGAATGTTGACGCGTGTTTTCGTTCGCCAAGGCGAACGGCTAAATAAGTTTTGCAATCATCATGTTCATTGAATATCTAAGCACCAATCCGGTCTTCTACATCAGCGCCGTCGTGGGCCTGATCCTGAGCATCACGCTGCACGAACTGGCGCATGGCTGGGCGGCGATCTACAAAGGCGATGACACGCCGCGCGTGCTGGGCCACATGACACCCGACCCGGTCACGCACATGGGGCCGATGGGGCTCATCGCAGTTTGTCTGATGGGCATCGGCTGGGGCGCGATGCCGATTAATCCTTCGCGCATGCGCGGCAAATATGCCGAAGCCTTCGTCGCCTTCGCCGGGCCACTGATGAACCTGCTGCTCGCTGCCATCGGGCTGACGTCGTTGGCGCTCTGGCAGAACGCGGTGCCCTACGCGAATCTCTCGACGTTTCAAACCAATCTGCGCGATGCACTCTGGTACTTTGGCTACATCAACATCGGGCTGTTCATTTTCAATCTGATCCCTGTGCCGCCGCTCGATGGCTCACGCATTCTCGCCAACTTCAGCTATCGATATGACCGCTGGCTGATGGATAATCCGCAGCTTGGGGCGTTCATGTTTTTTGGGGTGTTCGCGATCTTCATCGGCCTGGGCCGCACGGATTATGGCTTGTTTTCAGTTTCCCGCAGAATCGCGCGGGCCTATATGGATTTGTGGACTTGATATTCATTCAAGCCAAACAGGATTGGCCACCGAGACACCGAGGACACCGAGGAAGGCAGAAAGCAAG
>CAZYQL010000097.1:0-4212 GCA_964650055.1 uncultured Phycisphaeraceae bacterium
AGCCATCGCGCCACAGCGGCACCTGCCAGTTGGGGATGCCGCCTTTGCCTTCGAATTCGCGCTGGCATTGCAGTTCGTAAATGATCGGGCGATCACCAAAGACGAGGCTGGCGGGGTTCCATTTCTGATAACGCCAGAAGTCAGCTTCGGAGAATTTGAAGGAGAGGACAAAGCGATCGTCGCTGGGGTTGTCCTTGCCGGGGAGCTGCGGGGCGAGGCGATTGCAGACATCGACGCTGTCGTGCATGCCGTTGGGCCGCACGTTCCAGGCGCGGGCGATGAGGCGCTTGCCGAACTCGCCGACGACCAGCGCATGAAAGCGATGAAGCACGCGCACGATGCGATCGACGCGGCCAAGCTGACTGCACCTTGGGCAGTGCGGCTGATAAATATCGTTGCCCACCAGATAGGGAAGACGAGCCGCATCACTATCGCCAAAGCGCAGGACAATACCCGTGAGCTGAGGCCAACGGTTCAAGTGAGCGCGAAGGGCAGCGACGCAGCGATCCAGCGCGATGTCGCTGGCCGGGCAAAGCATATCGGGGCGATTCTTGCAGCAAAAGCCTGTGATATCGCGATCCACCAGAAGCTGGGGCAGGGCGAGCACATCGTAGGTGATGTACATATCCAGGCCGGCTTTGACTGCGGCGTCGATGGAAGCCGTGGCACGCTCGAACTGCTGCTCTACAAAGCGGCGCATCTCGCCGCTGCCCACGCTTTCAGGGGATTCGAGTCCGGAGAGGCCGGTGGTGGCGTAAATGACGCGGCCGTTGTAGCCCAGGTCCTTGAGATGCTTGGGGTCACGGTAGCGCGTCTCAGCTTGCGGTTCCCCGGGATTGTCGATGAGCGTGGCCAGTTTGAGCATGCAGTGATTGTGACGGAAATGCAGGGGGTAAGCAAAGGGAAAGCGAGGAGGTGGAAAAGCGAGAAAGCAGGAAAGCGAGAAAGCGAAAAATCAGAAAAAACAAAACAGCATGAAAGAGTGGAGGTGCATGGACCCTCCGAATTTTTCGCTTTTTCGTTTTCCCGCTTTTTCGCTTTACTCATCCGCCTCATCACTTCTCGACACGATATAGATGCGTCTTGGTGCGCAGGTACATCGCCTTGCCCGCCACAATCGGCGACGCCATCATGCCTGCGTCGAGTTTGTTCGTGGCGATGATCTTGAATTCACTGCCCGGCTCAATCACTGTGCCCGTGCCTTCTCGGCCAAAGAAATAAATCTTGCCATCCGCATAAAGCGCTGACGATGAATACTGCTCCTTGCCGTCACCGAGCCGCTGCACCCACGCGACTGCGCCATCTTTGATGTTGATGCAGGTAGCGATGCCGCCTTCGTTGACTTGATAGAGCAGATCGCCCACGATCACCGACGAAGGCTGCTGCGGCATGTTGCGATTGACAGTCCAAAGAATATGCGTGTTCGTCACATCACCGGTGCCATCGGTCTTGATGGCGAGCATTTCCGTTTTGCCGAAGCCGGTGCTGATGTAAGTGACATTATCTTTCACCACCGCGCTGGTGGCGTTACTGAAGCCGGGGTAGGTGGCGGTCCAGATTTCCTTGCCGGTGTGCGGATCGTAAGCGAAGGCAGCGCGGGCGCCGGGGCTGATCAGTTGCAGCTTGCCGCCGGTCTTGACGATGATCGGCGTGGTGTAAGCCTTGCGATAATCGCCTTCAGCTTTAGGCTTTTTCGTTTTCGGATCGATGTCCATGAAGTCGGTGGTGCGATCGGTGCGCCAGATGTCCTTGCCGGTTGTTTTGTCGAGAGCGGTCAGATACTGCACATCCACGCCATCCATCGAGAGGATGAGCATGTTCTCGAAGATGACTACGGAAGAGCCAGGTCCGCGGTAATGACGGCAAGGCAGATCGCGGCGCTCCCAGATGTTTTTGAAAGTCTTGGTGTCAATGCACGCGGTGCCGTAGCTGCCAAAGTGCACATACACGCGGCCATCCTCAATTGTGGGCGAAGGCGATGCGTAAGCATTGAGCGGATTGCCCAGCGGCTCGACGACTTCATTGGTGAAGACAACGCGATCGTGCAGGATCTTGCCGGAGTCACGATCGATACAGAGCACCGAGTTTTCTTTGCCATCGGGGGTCGAGGTGGTCAGCCAGATTTGGTTGCCGTAGATGACGGGCGTGGACCAGCCTTTGCCATGGATGGCGGTCTTCCACTTGACGTTTTCCTTCTCGCTCCACTTGGTGGGCAGGTCGGTGCTGTCGCTGTGGCCTTGGCCGGTAGGCCCGCGAAACTGCGGCCAGTTGTCATTGGCCTGGGCGGTAAGCGTCAGAGCAGCGGCGATGATCAGCGAGAAGAATCGTGTGTATTTCACGGGAAAAATCCTCTGAAGTAAGAGACCCACGCTCAGCAGTGGTACGCAGTCAAACAGGAACCGGATCGGTGCAGTGAATCATTGCAGTTTCAGGCGGGGCGGTTTCGATGGCGTTAATGCGGATTAAATCCCGATCGCCGCATTGACATCCTTCTTCATCGCGATCGTCGCCTTTTCGATGGCCTTCTTCCAAGGCACGCTCGTGTCCTTTTCATAAGCGAAGATCACCGAGCGACTGGCGGTGATCAGGGCGCCGCTGCCATCGGGTTTGAAGCAGGCCTTCACATCGTCAGCCGAGCCGCCTTGAGCGCCAAAGCCTGGCACCAGAAAAATCTGCTGGGGCATCAGCTCGCGCAGTCGCTTCGCATCGGCTGCCTTGGTCGCGCCGACGACAGCGCCCAGCGCGCTGTATCCACTCTTGCCGATGAGGCCGGGGCCTGCGCCAAGCTGCGCGATGATCTTCGCCACAGCTTCGGCAACGGTGTCGCCGTTTTCCAGTTTCAGACTTTGAATCGCATCGCCGCTGGGGTTGCTGGTGCGCACCAGCGCGAAGAGGCCTTTGCTTTGCGATGCACAAACTTTCGTGAAGGGATCAATGCCATCGGCTGCGAAGTACGCATTGATCGTCAGCGCATCAGGGCCACTGGCGGGTTCATCTTTATTCATCTGTTCACGCGGAGCATCGCTGAGGCAACCGGCAGCGTAGTGGTCGGCGGAGATACCGATGTCGCCTCGCTTGCAGTCGCCGACGATGATCAGGCCGGCATCGCGGGCCTGCTGCACCAGTTCGTGATACACCTCGACGCCGACGGTGCGGTAACGCTCGAAGCAAGCCGACTGCAACTTGATGCAAGGCACCAGGTCGGCAACCACATCAATCACACTGGCGCAGTAGTCGTGAATCGCCAGTGCTCGCCGTTCAAATTCGCTTGCATCCTGGGCGGTCAGATCGTTGAGATCGTTGGCATTGCGCACGGATTCGGGAAGTTTTTCATAAACGGGATCCAGCCCGATGCAGATGGGCGATCCTTTTTCCTTGCACGCGGCAAGCAGTCTGTCGGCAAAATGTTCGATGGCGCATCTCCTTTGGAGGGTGTGTTTCGTCGGCCGGGATTGTACGAAAGTTCACGCGAGTTGTGGCTGTGTTGAAGGGCGCTTGGTGGGCGTGGATCTGTCGGCTGATCCAAGAGAACACGAAGGACACGAAGAAGGGGAAGAGCACGAAGGAAGAGATCGATGCCATTGATCGCACTTTCATCTCGAAGCCTTCGGTTCATTCGATATGATGCACCGAAAGCAAGACCCCGTGATATCAACACACTTTTAAGTTCGATGATGGAGCAGCGCCATGGCCAAGCAGAATGATGATGAACTAAATGATGTCTTGAGCGAACTGGCCAAAGCACAGGAGAGCCAGTCGTCGCAGCTCAGCGACCTGCTGGGCGCATCCAATAAATCCAGTGGCAGTGGTGCGATCGAAGAGGCCGCCAAGGCTTCGGTGCCAGCGCTGAGCAGCGGCGCGGTGGAAGTGGTGGGCACGATTGATGAAGAAGAATCGACGCGCGATGAGGAGGATATTCTCGCTCAAGGTGCTGATGATGTGGTTGAAGCGGAAGCGGGCGATGTTGATGAGCCGCCGGTGATGGTCAATGAAGCGGTGGAAGCGTTGTATGCGGTACAGCACGAAGATGACGCGGCTGAAGGTGGCGATCCGCTGGCAGCATTGGCGATGGAAGCAGGCGGGCCGGTGCCGGTGAGTGAAGCAGGAGCAGTAGCAGTAGCAGTAGCAGCAGCAGGAGATGAGCCGGAGGTGTTTGTAGCAGCGGCGGCGATCGATTTGTCGCAGGACATGCCAGCCTCGCCGCGCCGAAGC
>CAZYQL010000097.1:4312-10549 GCA_964650055.1 uncultured Phycisphaeraceae bacterium
AGTGCATCAGCGTGGAAGCCGCGAATGCCCTCGGCCAGTTTTTCCGTGGCCATCGCGTCTTCGTTGTGATGCCAGCGGAAGTTTTTCTCATGCATGTCCACCTTCGTTTCGCTCGATGCCTTCGCTTTGCCAGCTTCGAGCTTGGTGACGAGCGTGCCTTCCTGTGCGCCTAGTTTGTCGAGCAGGTCAGGCGAGATGGTCAGGAGATCGCAGCCGGCGAGATCGACGATCTGTTCGGTCTTGCGGAAGCTGGCGCCCATGACCTCGGTCTTGTAGCCGAACTTCTTGTAGTAGTTATAAATCTTGGCGACGGAACCAACGCCCGGATCTTCCGCAGCCGGGATGTCGGAGACGCCTTTGGATTTTTTGTACCAGTCGTAGATGCGACCGACGAACGGGCTGATGAGCGTGACGCCTGCTTCAGCACAAGCGACTGCCTGGGCGAAGGAGAAGAGCAAGGTGAGGTTGCAGTGGATGCCTTCTTTTTCCAGTTGCTCAGCAGCGCGGATGCCTTCCCAAGTGGCTGCGGTTTTGATGAGCACGCGCTTCTTGTCGATGCCTCCCTTCTTGTAGAGTTCGATCAAGGCGCGGCCGCGCTCGATGGTGGCATCGGTATCAAACGAAAGACGAGCGGGCACTTCGGTGGACACGCGGCCGGGAATGATCTTGAGAATTTCCAAGCCGAAGTTGACGCTCATCTTGTCGATGCACGCTTCGATCTTCGCATCGGCGGAACCCTTCTGGCCTTCCGCATAAGCGATGGCCTCATCGACTAGCCCCTGATACTGCGGCATCTGCGCAGCCTTGAGAAGCAGCGACGGATTGGTGGTCGCGTCCTGTGGCTTGTGGGTGCGAATGGCATCAATATCGCCTGTGTCGGCGACAACGACGGTGACTTTGCGAAGCTGATCGAGAATGCTCATGAGGGGTCTCCAGAAGGTACGAGTGTTGAAAACATTGTATCGGTTCATCGGCCTTGTGTACGAAAAACTTGTGTGAACATTTGGCCGCCGCTCACGGCGTAGTGTGGCCGCCGCTTGCGGCGTAGCGACATCAGCGCGGTGAGCCGCGACTCAAAGAGTCGCGGACGTCTGGGGCAGCCTTGACTCGACAATGACAGAATAATTCAACAGCCTCGGTTTGGTCGAATGTCGTGTGGTGTGGTCAAATTTGTGCAACACAATAAAAGCCGGTGGACGATTACGCGATTGTAGCGGCCACGCTGGCGTTGTTGTCCGCGACTCGTTGAGTCGCGGCTCGGATCAATCGCAGCCTATTTCCTCTCCTGCTACACTTGCGATCATGACACGCGACAGCAGCGATAACACGTTTCACGCCACGACTATTCTCTCCGTCCGCCGAGGCGAGCGCGTTGCCATGGCAGGCGATGGCCAGGTGACGATGGGCAACATCGTCGCCAAGAACGATGCGGTGAAAGTCCGCAAGCTCGATGATATCGGCGCAGGCGCAGCGGGTGTGCTCGTGGGCTTTGCCGGTGCGGCGGCTGATGCTTTTGCACTGCTGGAAAAGTTTGAAGCCAAGCTCAAAGACTCGCCGCAGAACATCAAGAAAGCCGCCATCGAATTGGCCAAGCTCTGGCGCACCGATCGCATGCTGCGCAGGCTCGAAAGTCTGCTCGCGGTGGCGGATCGTTCGTGCAGTCTGATCATCTCCGGCTCAGGCGATGTGATCGAACCCAGCGACGGCATCGTGGGCATCGGCTCAGGCGGTTCGTTTGCCGTCGCCGCTGCCAGAGCCTTACTCGCACACACCGAGCAAACTCCGAAACAGATCGTCGAAAACGCGATGGCTGTCGCGGGGGATTTGTGCATCTATACCAATCGCAGCATCACCGCGATTGAGCTTTGATGGTGTCTTGGCGGTTCAGACTACTTTCAACCGCATGAATTTAACGCTTGTGTTAGGCGAAGTGTGTTGGCATACTGATTATAGGTCAATGGCATCAATTGCTGGTGTGCTTCGTGATCGGTCTTGCTGCATTGTCATTATCCCGTCGGGTTCTGTATCCACTGGGCTCCACCTCCAAGGCATGTTGTTCTCTTTGCCAGTTAGGAAAATTTCACATGATCCACCGAAAAACATCGGGTTTTACACTGATCGAAGTGCTCCTGGTGGTGGCATTGATCTCGCTGCTGATTTCCATACTCCTCCCTGCGCTGAGCAAAGCCAGGCATGCCGCTCAGACCGCGGTCTGTGCCGCGAATCTTTCTCTTATTTACACATCCACCGTTTCCTACACCACTTCCAATCGCAATTTACTCCCCGGTGCCCGCTCGTGGGTCAGTGGCAGTTGGTGGGATATCAATGCGGTTCGCAACGGCACGCTCTACGCCGAGATGGGCAAGAATGAAGGGGCTTACATCTGCCCCGTCTTTCCGCAGACCAAATCGTGGTGGACTACCAGCTACACCACCATCAACACCATTGCTTTCACTTATTCCCTCAACGAGTACGCAGGAAATTCATGGCAGGGTCAGAACGGCGTACGATCGATCAATCGCGCTGAGGAGCCGGACAAACTTTTTCTGTTCGGTGATGAGAATGCGTGGACCATTCCCGCCTATTCCACCTACCCGATCAACAACGGGGCCATGGGTGTGGGAAAGTATGGGCCTACTGGAGGCAATGTCGATAGCATCGGCTCTTTCCACTATCCGCTAGGCGGCGACCTGAACGATGGCTTTTCCAACGTGATGTTCTTCGATGGCCATGTGGGACTTGTGCATGTCTCACAGACCAAAGAAGTGGTCACGCCAAAGCGATACAAATTTTGACTGTGACAGTTGGCGCTCATCCATGGAAGCTCTGCGCCATGGCCGGGCTCATCACTTGGCGTAGTTCCATTTCACCTGTCCCGCTTCAATGCGCTTGGCCAGCGGGCCATCGTTCAAAACATAAATCAGAAACGGCGGAGCATCAGGCCAGTCGATCGGCCTGGCGTGGCTGCGAATCCATTCGTGTACCGGGTGCATCTTCTGCGCAGGATCGTTCATCGCCTCGCGATAGCTTTCGTGAATGATCAGCACCTGCGGCGGCTGTGATTCAAACATGCGCAGAACACGGCTGGTCAATACTTCA
The DNA here is from genome assembly GCA_964650055.1 of uncultured Phycisphaeraceae bacterium. Classification (GTDB taxonomy): domain Bacteria; phylum Planctomycetota; class Phycisphaerae; order Phycisphaerales; family Phycisphaeraceae; genus JTS-RE9. Next base: position 7,412 of record CAZYQL010000097.1, read on the forward strand.
ACCAGTGGCCCCTTGGTCGCATGAGCATCGTAAAAAACACCCGCAGGCGGGCTGCGCTTAGGAAGCACATAAAACGCAGGTTGATAATCCCAGACGTACAGCGATTCTTCGGGGAGCAGCGCCTGATCAATCGCAGCGGAAACGCGCTCGATGGTGCGGTAGTACGCGCCATACCCGGGACGCTCCCACGCGGTGTTTGCTGAAGTGAGCTGCACCACCACGCCGGCCAGAAGCGCCAGCATACAAACTAGCGACAGCGCCCACTTACCACGCACCGCACCGCTGCTTGAACATCGCTGATCCAGAATCGCAAACGCGCCAGCAGCTCCGGTCACAAGCATCGGCAGATAGACCAGGTAGTAATGCGGGTAGCCACGCCCCGGCGACGTCACCAGAATAAACACACTCACAAAATAAGCCAGCCACAGCATCCAAGCTCGACGATCCTTGGTCTTATATCCAAAGGGCCAGGCGATGACGCTCGTCAAAAGCAACGGCACAATGATGATCAGTAGCGCTGGAAAAAGTCTTCGGGGAACCAGTCCGTTATTGAAGTTCCACCATGAAACCTTCAGGCCATACATGAAGCCTGCGTTGGGATCTTCGATGCCCGCGTAGAACTTGTTGTAGGTGAACAGTGCATCGTAAAACATCTGGAAGCGGCCGGTCGCGGCGTAGTAAGCGAACAGCCCGGCCCATGTCGCGATGCCGACACTTGCGATGATGGCGACTTGTGCGAAGCGGCGCTTGCGCTCGCCCTGCTCCGTGGCGTGCGTGAACAAATGCACCAGCGCGAATCCTGCTGCGACGATCACCGTCGGCTGCTTCACCTGCGAAGCGAGCATCAGCGCAGTACCAATCGCCAGACAGCGCCCTACATGCAGCGCGCGACTGTCCAGTTTTAAGAACAGCGCAAAGGCCCACACCAGACACGCATTGATGAAACACTCGGGCATCGGCTGATGCGCGTGCATGTTCACATCATTGGAAACCAAGGCCCAGCACACTGCTGCGAATGCACCCGCCAGTGCTGACTTACCCAGCGTGCGACCTGCTGAATACACACCCGCGAGAGTGGCGAGTGTGAAGGTGATGTTGAGCAGCAAGACAGCAGGGGGGCCGTAGCCTGCGATGGCGCTAGCGACGCCGAACACGAAGAGAAACAGCGGCGGCTTATGTTCGAAGAGGTCCGTATAAAGCTCACGGCCTTGAAACATCTCATGACCAATCACCGTGTAGAGCATCACATCACGGGCGATAGGCCGATCTGCGGTGATGAGCTTCAGGGCGATGGCGATGATCACGCTCAGCGCAAGCAGCAGCCACGCACTGCGGCAAGGGCGGGCGGTGATATTCGATGATGTCAATGCAGGCGAATCAATCATGGACGATCACAAATTATTTAGCCGTCCGCCTTGGCGAACGGAGTAAAGCGCGGCGGGATGCATCACTTCATGCACCCGTCCCGGGCCACCGCTATCATCGGCTTGATCGAACGCCCTCATCGACTGGGCACGCATCAATCGGAGGCAAACGCATGACCGCGAACCATCCACCCATTCATATCGGACTCATCGGCGGCTCAGGCCTGGGCGAAGCGCTCGGCGCAGAAGAAGGCAACGTCGTGAATATCGATACGCCGTTTGGCGCGCCCAGTTCATCCATCGTGCAGACCCAGTGGCATGGTGTGAACGTTTCCATCCTTCAAAGGCATGGCCCGGGTCATCTGATTTCGCCGACGCAGATTCCCGTGCGTGCCAATATTTATGCACTAAAAAAACTGGGCGTCACCCACATCGTCGCCAGCGGCGCAACAGGCAGTTTGCGCGAAGAGATCAGGCCGGGTGATGTGGTGATTGCGGATCAGGTGATTGATAAGACCTATAAGCGAGTGAATACGTTTTACGAGAAAGCTGCGGTGCACGTGGAGATGGCGCAGCCGTTTTGTCCGGTGATGCGGCAGTGGCTGCTCGCCGCCGCTTCGCGGCTTCGCTCTGAAAATAATTCCTCCACCATCCACGCCACCGGCACCTACATCTGCATGGAAGGCCCCGCGTTTTCCACCAAAGCCGAATCGCTCATGCACCGCTCCGGGGGCTGGGGCGGCGACCTCATCGGCATGACCGCGATGCCCGAAGCCAAACTCGCGCGCGAAGCTGAGATTGCTTACGTACTCGTCGCACTGCCCACCGACTACGACTGCTGGCGGCCGCATGATGAAAGCGCTGCCCCGATGGACCTGCTCACCGAAATCATCGGCAACCTCAAACGCGCCACCGCTGCGGGCATCGAGCTGATCAAAGCAGCGCTACAAGATGTCACCATGCTCAAAGCCACGCGCAGCCCAGCACACGACGCCCTGAAACTCGCCATCTGGTCGGATAAGAAAAAAATCGATGTTGATGAAGTGAAAAAGTTGAGCGTGCTATGGGGTAGACACTTTTGAATTGACCATTCAACGCCATGCCTGAGGATGACAACCAAGCCCGATGGTGAGGCTCACTTCCGACGGCCAACCGTCGGGGTATCGGGCGGAAATCTCAAATTGCAAATCACAAAACACAAACAATATTCAAATCCGAAATTCCAAGTCCAAACGCCGCACTCGCCCGAATACCCCGACGGCTCGCGGACTCGCCATTGGGCTTGGTGTGAATACAAGTCGTTATAAAACAACGCCCCGGCCAGAGGCCGGGGCTAATGGAATTGACGTTGATCGTTCTGAACTGTGTTGGCTGAATCGCGTTACAGTTGCGCTACTGCGGCTTCTCGCCGTCCCCGTTGCCTTCTGCCTTCTTCCCACCGGGCAGTTCACCTTTGGCTTTTTGGTCGGCCAGCTCGCGGCGGTTGATCTTCACTTCGCGGGGGAAGTCGAAGGAGAGTCGCACCTTGTCGCCGTGTACGGCGACAACGCGGATCACGCCCAGCGGGTTGGCGGGGTCACCGATGACGATTTCTTCGTTGATGCGGCGGGTCAAAGCGAGCATGTACGAACTCCGGCAGTCCTTGGCCGCAATACCCGGGCGTTCGATTCGCGGGTGATCACACGATCAACTCAGCGTCGAGCCAGTTTCCAGGGCATTGTCAGCGCCACCTTGCGCTAGGTCATACTGAGAAAAGCAAAACTCAAATCACAAA
>CAZYQL010000097.1:10649-15761 GCA_964650055.1 uncultured Phycisphaeraceae bacterium
AAATTTCAAATTACAAATTGCAAATTTGAGATTTCCAATCACGGGCTTTACGCCTCACACCCCAAGCCTCTCGCCTCGCTTCTTGCCCCAACCTTTCTTCGGTCATCGGGCATCAGCATCGACAGAGACTTTGTGTATATCGACTTATAGGGTGCTTGTAATGAGCACCACAGCCATCGAAGGCTTAAACACACACCATCAGGGCACACGAAGCGATGAGCAAAGGCTTCGTGAAAAACTCGGGAAAACTAGGAGCAAACCGCATGACAAAGCAGGCAGTGCGATCACTGCGGATTCAGGCGGCCCGAACCGTCATCCCTGACGCGGGTTCAATGGACCTGTTCAACAGCCACGATTTCCGGGACTCGTTCCCGGACGTTGCGTTCGATGCCCATTTGCAGGGTCATCGAGCTGGAAGGGCAGCCGACGCATGCGCCTTTGAATCGAACCCGGGCGATGCCATCGGCAGTTACTTCCACCAGTTCCACATCGCCGCCGTCATCCTGAATGGCAGGGCGAATGAGGTTGAGCACCTTGGAGACCCGCTCGTAAACCGAGGGGGATGGTTTGCTGGAGGTGGCAGTGTCCTGAGTCATGGGGCGTTCCGGATTCAAACTGAAAGACGATGGTTGCGAATGCAACGATCACATCCTTGTGGCTGATAATATGATAGCCATGATCGGGGGGCGTGCCAAGTGGGAGGGCATTGAGGCACGAAGGCACGCGCAGCGAGGATGCTGCGGCTGACAAGGAGGCGGGCATTTTTCTTTCATAGCTGCGGCGTCCTCGCCGCGCGTCAGGGATGTCAAACCTTGCACTGTTATTGATGCTGTAGTTGATGCTGTTTGACTTCTCTTGATCGGCTATCTAATCTGTTCATCCCGGTTTCAGCCATGTGTTGTCATGTGGCTGACGTTGACTTGGTGTCGGTGTGGTCAAGGATCACGAGGCATTAGGCCGACGATGAAGGGTCGATTGCATTTTGATTTCGGGATGCGATTGGCGTGTACCGGGCCGTGCGTGATGAGTGTCTGGATGATGGCGTCTGACATGCAAATCACCGTCGGCGATTGCCGCCCTAGCTCAGTTGGTAGAGCACGTCCTTGGTAAGGACGAGGTCACGGGTTCGAGTCCCGTGGGTGGCTGTTGAGTCGGCAAGGCTCAGGAGACGGGAGACAGGGGACAGGGAACAGGAGACAGGGAACAGGAGACAGAAATCGAGGTTTGTGAACCTACTGATTTTTGTCCCCTGTCTCCTGTTCCCCGTCGCCTGTCTCCCGTTCCCTGCTCCTGTTTGCGAACGGTTTTCGTTTGCGATACACTTGCCGATTCTCCACCCGAAATCGACTCCGCTGGTGTGAAGCCCGGAGTGTTCGAGTGAACGATTTTCGACAACGCGCGTTGTCGTCGGTTTTGGTTCAATCATAAGACCGCAACGTTAAGGTCGGTCTTCCACCAGGCAACCCATAGACGGAGTTATTTCCATGGCCAAGGACGTATTTCAACGTACCAAACCACACGTGAACGTTGGCACCATCGGTCACGTTGACCATGGCAAGACCACACTGACCGCCGCCCTCACTGCGGTGCAGGCAGTCAAGGGTCTCGCTATCTTCAAGCCTTACGATCAGGTCGCCAAGGCGTCTGAATCCGATGGCCGTCGCGACCCGACGAAGATTCTGACCATTGCGACTTCGCACGTGGAATACGAATCCGAAAACCGTCACTACGCTCACGTGGACTGCCCGGGCCACGCTGACTTCGTCAAGAACATGATCACCGGCGCTGCTCAGATGGACGGCGGCATCCTTGTCGTCTCCGCTGCTGACGGCCCGATGCCTCAGACCCGCGAACACGTCCTCCTGGCCCGCCAGGTGAATGTGCCCCGTCTGGTGGTCTTCCTTAATAAGGTTGACCTCGTCGATGATCCGGAACTGCTCGACCTCGTCGAGATGGAAGTTCGCGAACTGCTCGCCAAGTACGGCTTCGAGGATGACACCCCGATCGTCCGTGGCGCTGCGTTCCCCGCGCTTCAGGACCCCAAGAATCCCGAAAAGGCCAAGTGCATCGGCGACCTGCTCGAAGCCATCGATGGCTGGGTCAAGGAACCCACCCGCGAAATCGACAAGCCCTTCCTCATGTCCGTGGAAGACGTCTTCTCGATCAAGGGCCGTGGTACCGTCGTCACCGGTCGTATCGACCGTGGCATCTGCAAGGTCGGCGACACCATCGAAATCGTTGGTCTGCGCGACACCCAGAAGACGACCGTCACCGGCGTCGAAATGTTCAACAAGACCCTCGATGAAGGCCGCGCTGGCGAAAACGTCGGCACCCTCCTTCGTGGTATCGAAAAAGAAAACGTCGAGCGTGGTCAAGTGCTCGCTAAGCCCGGCACCATCACCCCGCACAAGAAATTCAAGGCTCAGATTTACGTTCTGACCAAGGAAGAAGGCGGCCGCCACAGTCCGTTCTTCAACGGCTACAAGCCGCAGTTCTACTTCCGTACCACGGACGTGACCGGTTCGGTCAAGCTCCTGGGCGGTGCCGAAATGTGCATGCCCGGCGACAACATCGAAGTGGAAATCGAAATGGGCAAGCCCATCGCCCTTGAGACGGAAAGCCGTTTCGCCGTGCGTGAAGGTGGCCGCACCGTCGGTTCAGGCGTCGTGGTTCAGGTTATTGAGTAATTGAGGAAAGTGGTCAGCCGTCAGCTTTTAACATTCAGCTTCAAGGCATCAAGACCAGTGCCCGCCGCAAGGTTGGGAATATTGGGAGCAATGCCTCGCTGAATATCGAAGACTGGCGGCTGACAGTTCGTTCAACTCCACGTTCAACTCCACGTTCAACTCCAATTCATCTGTTCTGAATTGATCTGTTCTGATATGTTCTGATATCTTCTGATATGTTCGCTGATCAGCACCCTGAGCACCGTCTGTTTGACGGTTCATAAGCTGGTGGTTCAAAGCTGATAGCTGAAAGCTGATTCCCATGGCAAAGAAAAAAGGCGCAGCAGTGGAATACGTGTGGCTTCAGTGTACCGAGAGCGGTGACCTGAACTATCGCACGCCGATCAACGTCAAGGGCGGTATCCCCGAGAAGCTCAAGGCGGGTATGAAAAAATACAGCCCCCGGCTTCGCACCCATACGTTGCATAAGATCAAGCGTAAGTAAAGAAAGGGCTGGCAGCAATCAGCCATCAGCCATCAGCCATCAGCTTTGAATCATCGTCCCGACAACGGTCTGGCTCAAAGCTGATAGCTGATAGCTGGTAGCTGACTGCCGACCGCTTCTACGCCAGTAGCTCAATTGGTAGAGCAGCCGTCTCCAAAGCGGCAGGTTAGGGGTTCGAGTCCCTTCTGGCGTGCTTGGAACCAGCGGCAGAAACAGAAGCAGCGGCAGTCGCAGCAGCAGTCGTGCGGCGAAAAATGCAAACTGCTCCTGCCACTGCCCCTGCCCCTGCTTCTGCCGCTGATTCCCCCCGGAGTTTTCCCCTTGGCACTGTTACAGTCATACAAGCCTGGTCAGGGCACTTGGACGCGCGGGATGTCGGCAGCCGGCATCGCGGTGCTCGTCGTTTTCGGCATTTTCTGGATCGATTCCGAAATCGAAGCCAAGGCCAACGAATATGTCCGCGCCGGCGTCGCCTTGGCGATCCTCGCTTTCTTCGCAGGCATTTCCTGGTGGCTTCTCAATAAGCCCCGCATTGTCGATTTCATGATCGCTACCGAATCGGAAATGCGCAAGGTCAACTGGCCTTCCAAAACTGAAATCAAAGGCTCGACCGCCGTCGTCATCATCGGTACGCTGCTGGTCACCAGCATCCTGTTCGTCATCGACCTGGGCTTCGTTACCTTGTTCACCATCATCAAGATCATTGACATCGGCGGATAAGAATCAGCGGCAGACGGCAGCGGCACTAGGCAGTGGCCGCAGCATCAAACCTGCTCCTGCTCCTGCCACCTGCCACTTGCTCCTGCTCCTGCCACTGGAACTAATATGTCCGACGCAGCCCCCATTCCCGACCCCGAAGATGAACCGCTCGTCACCGAGGGCATGAACTGGTTCGTTCTCCGCGTGGCCTCCAACAAAGAGGACTCCGTGCGCGAGACGCTGCTGCGCAAGATCAAGATCGAGGCCATGACCCATCTGGTCCACCGCATCCTCGTCCCCACCGAAAAGAAAAAGATCGTCAAAGGCGGCAAGCAGAAGATCGTTCTCAACAAGCTCTACCCCGGCTATGTCTTCGTTGAAATGCGCCTCGAAAAAGACGGCCGCATCCCGCAGGATGTTTTCTTCCTCATCAAAGAAACCACCGGCGTAGGCGACTTCATCGGCACCGCAGGTCACCCCACGCCGATGCCCCTGCCCGAAGTCGAGAAGGTCGTCGCCGCCAGCAAGCCTGCCGAGGAATCCCCGCAGGTCAAGCTCGAATTCAACAAGGGCGACAAGATCAAGATCAAGGAAGGCCCGTTCCAGAGCATGGAAGGCAACGTGGACGAAGTGCTGCCCGAGCAGGGCAAGGTTCGCGTCATCGTCACCATCTTCGGCAGAGCCGTGCCCGTCGAACTCGAATACTGGCTCATCGAAAAAGCGGACGAAGAATAAAGCCCCGTCTTCGTCAAGCGCACGCCACTGGATCAACATCGCAAGTATCAATCAAAGCCCACGAACTCCTGTTCGTGGGCTTTTTCTTTCCTACTGAAGATGAACGTGCTATCATGCAATATCTGCGTTGCAATCTTTCTGCTGGCATCAACAAGTGGACCAATGCTGCGGGGACAAGGGATTCCTATAGCCCCGTCAATCTGAAACAGGCAGGCCCCAAGTGGGTCGTCGCGGCAGACACATCGATCAAAGTCGATGGTGTCTGGGGCGGCGGCCGAGACCCAGCCTTTGCCGACATGCCTTCCCACAAGCGTAAAAACGTTTGGCCCGAAGGCGGGTACCACACCTATGTCGATGGTTCCGCGCAGTGGGTGGTGTTTGATGACATGTACATGATTCACTCCTGGGGCGGGGCGGCCAGACTCTGCTTCTTCCGTCAAGATGATCTGCCCACCGGCCTGGTGCTCACCAGCCTCGTCTCCGCAAAGTTGCACAAACCTTAAATCG
>CAZYQL010000098.1:0-9825 GCA_964650055.1 uncultured Phycisphaeraceae bacterium
CTAAGGCCTGAAGGGGTGTCCGTCGCGCCGTGTTTCGACGGACCGCAGGTTGATTCAGACGCTGATGCACAAGATCACTGATTTGATGAACACTCCAAGAGGCCTCTGACATCCGCGACTCGTTGAGTCGCGGCTCTTCTCACCCCGCTTCGCCCGCGCCTTCCAGTGTGATCTCGATATCCATCACCTCTTCGCCGCGTTTGATCTTCACTTTGATCTTGTCGCCAGCGATGTACTTGGCCAGCACAGATCGAAGCTGCGCAGCGTCGGCAATCTCGATGCCTTCGATGTGTGTGATGATGTCGCCGGTTTTCATGCCCGCTTTTTCCGCGGCACTGTCTTTCATCACTTGCTGCGAGGTGACACCCTTGCCATCCTTAGGCGGCTGGGGCGCAGGCATCACACCCATGCGGCCCGGTTCGATCCTCTTGCCCTCTTTCATCTGCTCAATGATTCGCTCGATGCCGTGCATCGGAATAGCGAAACCGATGCCCGAGTCATACCACTCGACACCGCTTGATGCACCGCCCGCCTGCGGCGAAAGCGGGACACAGATGCCGATGACGCGGCCTTCGATATCGATGAGCGGGCCGCCGTAGTTGGCCGGGCTGATGTTCGCATCGGTCTGAATCGCCTTGCCGCCCATGCGGTTCCTCGCACTGATGATGCCAGCGCTCAAGGCCGGGTCCGCATCGCCGTAGCCCACGCCGAGGCTGATCGACCACATGCCCACCTTCATTTCGCTGGGTGAAACAAACGCAGGCACGACCAGCTTCACATCCTTGGGTGGCTCGATTTTCAGCAGGCAGATTTTTCGCGTCTCATCCTGGCCCAGCAGCTTGGCGACATGCTGCGAACCATCGCGCAGGACGACGGTGATGATGGCGGGTTTGCGGATGAAGTTGAAGGTGCTGGTGATGATGTGGCCTTGCTCGCTGATGATCATGCCGGTGGTTGGGCCTTCACCGGGGCGGGCGATGCCTTGCATGCCTTGCGGCGGTTTGCGCTGACCTGGGCGATCGCTTTTGGGAGGCGATTTGGGAGTCGGGCCGCCCGTGAGTTGCACACCGCCGTAGGTCTCGATGGAGACAACCGAAGGCAGCACGCGCTCGGAAGCAGCGCGAAAAATCTTGGGCGCAAGGAAGTAACCAATGGGATCAGCCTGCACGATAGCCGCATGCGCAGCAGCCGCTTGCGGCTTCGCTCCGACCGCCTTGGATGTCTGCGCCTCCTCCGCAAATACGGGCGCCAGACAAGTCACACCAGAAAGAAAAATCGGCATTAGTAAACGCATGGAAAACTCCATGGGAAGTAAAACTCAAATCACAAAAGACAAATCACAAACAAATCTCAATGCACCAATCCGGAATCTCAAACCTGAAATCTGAAATCTCAAATTCACAACCTAAAACCGCCTCACTCTTCCTTCGCGCCAACAGTCGTGCGCACCGAGAGCACTTCGTTTTTTCGTTTGAAGATGATGGTGATCTCTTCGCCAACTTTAAGCCCTTCGGCAACTTCATCGAAGCTTTGGATGTTGCTGACGAATTCGCTGCCGATGCGCAGAACAAGATCATCTTTCATCAGGCCCGCTTTGGCGGCGGCGGAGTCGGGGGTGACTCGGTCGATATAGGCCGGGGCTCGCTTGCCGCTGAGGCGGAACAGGCGGATGCCAAGGTCAGGCTTGCCGTGCGATCCGACCGGCGGCGTCACCGCGATCACAGCTGGGGCCTTGTTCTCCATGAACTCGCGCAGCCGATCGGAAGGGATCGCATAATTCAGGCGGGTGTTGGTGGACTTGCTCTCGATGATCTTGCCGATCATGCCCGCGAGTTTTTTGTCAGCGGTCATCAGCGCGCCGCCGGGTGCGCCGGGGTTGCTGGTGATCGCATCGATGAGCAGCATCTGCCCTTGAATGTCCACATCCTGTGCCCGCTTTTTCGCATCGACTTCGGTGCGCAGCGAAACGACACCCAGATTCACACTCAGCGGCTCATCGCGATCCGCCACCTTGAAAGCATTACTCACACTCAGCACCCAATCGCCCTTGTCCGTGTTGGGTTTCTCTGGCAGCTCGAAAAAGTCAGGCGTCTTCGCATCGATCTTCAGCAGCACCACCTGAAGCTCTTCGCTTCTTCGCTCGATCGTGGCCGGGTACACACGGCCATCAGGCATGATGATCTGCAATCTCGCGGTGGGATCGCCGCTGACATAAATGCCTTGCGCCGTGAGGATGTGCCCTTCAGCCGAAACGAGAATACCCGAGGCATACCCATGCTCAAGGCCAGCCCCAGCGCCAAGAAGCTTGACCGTGCGCTTCTGCGCAAACTCGATCGTCTCACCAAAAGGATTGTCGGCTGCTGCGCTTACCTTATCCGCTTGCGGCTTCGCTCCCTCCGCGCCTTGTTCCTTCGCCACCACACTCACGGTCAGCGCACCGCAAGTCACCATCATCACCGCGCTCAGCGCGATCCTGTTTCTCATGTCTGTTCGTTTCATACTTTCAATCCCTTCGAGCATCGAACAAAGCATTCAACAAAGTTCAACAAAGGACTCGCAACCCGCGTTCACTTTTCTTCCTGCGGAATCGCAAACGCATCAGCGGGTAGTTCGTGCAGCAGTTCCAACTCCGCAGCGGTGTATTTCAACATGACTTTCTCATCGAGCCCATCGACGAATGCACCACCATCAACGATTTTGAGTCCGTCCATCGTGCGGTGCGTTCGCACCAGGCCCGGGCCTTGCTGCTGATCTTTGTCATCTGCAAACGCTGTCTTGAGCAAACGGGTTTCAAAGTCGCCTGCGAATCCTGCTTCATCGAGAACGCTGAACCATGCAATGAATCGCTTGCCTGCTTTGTTCTCAAACAGAATGCGATAGGCAAACTGTCCTTGAGCTTTGTCGGTGCCTTGCAGCACGATGCGCTTGTACTGATCTTTGGTGTTCTCGCTGACCAGAGATGCAATAAAGAGATCCATCGCCAGGCCCGGGTCTGCCAGAGCATCATCGCCTTTGGCCTGCGTCACCTTGCCATCGACGCGACGCCACTGCGTCTGGCCATCCCACACGGAGGATGTGTCCTTCTTCAGGCTGCGCGTTGCATCCCTGCCATCAGTCGCCGAGATCGAGGTGATCTCATCAACCACTTCGCCATCAGCCTTCGATACAACCCACTTGCTGCGGATGCCTTTGACTTTGCTTAGCGCCTCGCGCCCGCCCATATACGCCACATACTGCTCGATGATGCGCAGCGCTTCGCGCTCGTTCATCTTCGCATCGCGAATCTTGCCGAACTCCATCGCATTGCCTTGTGGTAGCGCAATGAGCGGCTTGGGCTGCGCTTTGGGTGTATCAGGCTTGGGCGCATCGGGCTTGGGCGCATCAGGTGCCTCGGGCGATTTTTCTTCCTTGTCATCTTCCTTCGCATCATCCGCCGGTTTATCGTCGGACTTCTCTTCCGCCGCTCGCGGCGTAGCGTCATCAGCGCCCTGCGGCTGCGCCTTCTCCTCTTTCTTCTCGTCCTTTTTCTCCGGCTGCTTCGGTGCAGGCTGCGGCCGCGCCGGCGGAGCCTTGGGCTTGGGATAAGTAATCGCGCTGAGCCTCACCCATGCGCTCTTCTCCTTGCCATCATGATTCCATACGACTTCCACCGGCAGATGCGCAGGCAGCGTAGCGATCAAGCTCGTGAACTCATTGGTGGTGCGAATCACCTGGCCGTTGAATTTCACCAGTCGATCGCCTAGCTCAAACCCCGCCTTGGCCAGCGGTGAATCGAGATTGATGGATTCGCAGACGACTTCGTTATCGCCGCGACGGGCGAAGACTGCATCGAGGGTGCCGTGCTCGCAGGTCTTGGTAGCGAGCAGTTCGGGGATGAACATCTTGCACTGATTGGCGCTGATGGCGTAGCCGACGCCGACGTTGACGCGGCCGCGCTCTTCGAAGGAGCCGCGTCCGTTGATGCCGATGACTTGGCCTTGCATATTGAAGAGTGGCCCGCCCGAGTTGCCGGGGTTGATCGAGGAATCGATCTGAATGCAGTTGCCGTATTCGAGCATCTTGCCGCCGGCCCCGGTGCCAGGCTGATAGCGTTTGACGCCTGAGACAATGCCCAGCGTGATGGTGGGCGTCTGATCTTCAACAGCCAGGAGAAACGGATTGCCCATGGCCATCGCGAAGTCGCCAACGCGGACGGTTTCGGAGTCGGCGAGTTGTGCGTATTGGAACTGATGATCCGGCGTTGGCCCATCGAGTTTGATGATTGCGAGGTCGCCGCCGGGGTCATGACCGACGAGATGCCATGGATAAAGTTTGCCATCGGCCAGGCCGGCGACACCGGTGAGACCCGCACCTTGAGTGACGTGGAAATTAGTCAGGGCATAACCTGCGGGATCGAAGATGACCCCGCTGCCGCCGCCTTGCTTGTTGTGCGGATAGATGGCGACGACGGTGTGATAAACCTTCTCGATGGCAGCGATGCGAGCGGCTTCGACAGCGCGGACTTTGGCGAGGTCATCGTCACTGACCTGTGCGGTTGCCCGCAGCGGCGAGAAGATCGAAAGGGACAGAATCAGCACAGCCGCAAAAGCGGCCAGCCACGGACGCGAACCGCGCCAGGTGATAGACATGCGCAAGGCTCCTCAAGTCAAAAACAGACGCTTCATTATACGGCAGCAGCGAGGCAAACGAGGGATGAATCACGAAATTGCCGCAGTTGGATGTCGGCCAATTTATTTAGCCGTTCGCTTTGGCGAACGACGAATGGGATGGCCGCGAGAAGGCGCAAAAGCCGCAGAAAAAGGCATTGAAATCGCGGGCAACGATGGATGCATCATCGCATACATGACGGAACAGATGGGCGGATAGGGTGGCGGGTTACAGGGGAGTTACACGAATGACCGTCATTTCGCGGCGGCCAATCCGAGCCGCGCGGCGTAAGCCCGCGGTCTGTTGTCGAAAGTATCTGGCGCGTCCAACCCGACCGCAGGCTTACGCCTTGCGGCTCGGACAAACCTTGCCGCACTCGGGGCACGCCTGTTCATGCGTGAGAGTTTGTAGCGAGTAGCCGCACTGGAGGTAGGTGTCGTGAGGGTGGGATGAGGCCATGTGTCGCTTTGGCAAATTGAATCCAGCCCTCAAAGCGTTGTCACTGGATATCGCTTGACCTCTTCGTCCACAGTCACCAGCGTCAAGCCGTTGAGAATCGCTTGGCAGATCAGCATTCGATCGAACGGATCTTTATGCAGCATTGGAAGATTAGAGATATGGAGCACCTCGACTTCTCTTAGCGGCAGACTCACCATGCTGTGTCGCGAGCGCTGAGCAAGGAGGTACTGCGCTGGCGAAGGAGGCAACGGCAACTTGCCTTTGCCATGTTTGGCCAAAGCTTCCCACAGCGACACGACACTCAGGTGCACTTCGTTAGTGCGATTACGAATGAGATCAGCCCATGCAGGATTTAATCGTCCATCGTTGGTGATGAGCCAAAGGTAAATGTGGGTGTCCAACAGTAACCGCATTAAAGTCCGCCGAATTCCTCAGCAATCTGCTCATCAGGCGCATCAAAGTCATCAGGCACGACAAAATCGCCTTTTGCCAATCCGATAGGGCGCAGCCCTTGTTCGTCTTCCAATTCCGTGAGCGGCGTCACTAATGCAACACACTTATGAGCTTGCACAATCCTCATAGACTCGCCTGCTTTAACGCGGCGGATGAAGCCTGCTAGATCGCGTTCAATGTCGTCAATGGTGATGGTGGCCATGATTGAATTATCCCATGTGAAGCGGGGAATTCCAATGCGCTTATCATTTGACACGAATCATTTCACTCCCGTTTCACTCCCGAATCAACCGCGCATCGCCCCAGTTGCCGTGGTCGGCGAAGTCCAGATCTTCACCCGCTTCCACAGCCAGCGTCAGCTTCTTTGCGCTGCCCAGATTCACGCGGACTTCCTGCGGCTGATCGCTGCCTTTGATGCGTTTGCGAAGCAGCTCCTTGCCATCGGCGAGGATGACGAATTCGCAGTCGCCTTTGCCTTTGGTCATGTCGTCGATGCCGAGGGTCGCGGCAAAAATGTTGAACTTGGGATCGATGGTGAAGGTCAGCCGGCTCGTCGCGTGTACGCCTATGCCTTTGTCGAAAGTTTTGCCTTTGATGGTCAGTGACTTGCCGCGCACCGAGCGATCCTTCTGCCAGGAGCCGACGTAGGCGATGGCTTTTTCCTCGACATCGGTGGGCTCAAGATCGGAGAGAAAAGTCAGCCGATCGCTGCGCACATCGATGCGCGCAATTGATGCCCAGGGGAGTTTGAGTTCGACGCCGCTGGCGAGTTTGAGCGTGGTCGAGCCGTTGTCCATGGTGCTGATCGTCGCCCAAAGCGAAGAGCCATCGGCCAGGTGAATCATGGTCATGCCGGTGAGGTCGGGTTTTTTGCCGCCGCCTGCGAGGGTCATGCCCAAGACGCGGGTGCGCTCGAGTTCGCGGTCCTGATTCTCGAAGGTGAACTTCACTTTTTCAGCGGACAAGTCGGCGAAAATGCCGGGCAGGGATTGCACTTTGTTTTCCACGGTGACGAAGAGGCGATCCTTGTCGGAAGGTGGCGTGTTCAGATCTGCGGTGAAAGTGTCGTGGCCGGCGGGGAGCTTTTTGATATCGGATTCATCGCTCAGGCGGATGCCGCGCACAGCTTCGATGGGGAGCTTGAGCTGACCGTAGAGCCAGTTGATCTGACAGGTCTCATCGTTCATGGTGACAGTGGTGGCGCGGAGCATGCCGCCGGCCAGGAGATGCACGCGCGCGGTCGCTTCGCTGCCTGTGGGTTCGATGGCGCGCTCGATGCGGCGAAGGCCTTGCACATCCACCGGCGGCGCATCGCCATCGAAAGTGACTTTGCCATCCGCGATGGATTTGACGTTCTGCGAAACGCGCGAGCCATCGAGCATCACGGCTGTGTCATTTTGAGCGACAAGCGTGGAGGCGGTCAGGAGCACTACAAAGGTGACGAGCGTAATGACGCGATGGATAATGGGCATATGAAAAATCCAGATGACGAAGAAAAATCTTGCGCAACCATGCACTACACGCGCTTCGTTCGCCAAGGCGAACGGCTAACTAAAACAGTTTAGCCGCAACGGGTCACGTCGCGGCTAAACGGAGTCGAACAGATTTATCAAATCTCAAATTACAAATCTCAAATTTCAAATCTGTAATCCGCAGTCGCAAATCCGAAATCGATCTCACTCGTCTTTGCCTTCCTGAAGGCCTTTGTAGTATTCCTCGACAGCCTGGCGGTAGCGGGAAGGGAACTTGGCTTTGAAGGCGTTGATGACGTCCTGCTTTTCCTTCTTTTTAAGATCGCCCCATGAGTCGGCTGCTGAGCCGCGATTGATGCGGTGCAGGTCGGTGATCTTGGAGGAGCCTTCGGGTGCGGTCGATTCGGTGGCAGGGCTTGAGGGCATGCCGCTGCGATCGCCGCCGGGGCCTTGGCCCTGACCCTGACCTTGGCCACCGCCGCCACCGCCACCACCGCCGTTTTCCTTTTTCTCAGCTTCTTCGATGAGTTTGTCGAGCATGACGATGATTGTGCCCTGTTGCTTTTGCGTCGGGTCAGCGGTCTTGGCCATATCGAGATGACGGCGGGAAAAATCCATGCGCTCGGTGACATCCCAGAGCGAGCCGTCGGCGAGCAGCTTGAGCTCTTCGACTTTCATCTCAGCACCCACAAGCAGTCGCTCGCTGGCGGCGGGATTCTGACGCAAGAAGGTGGCGAAGGCGATGAGCGCTTCGGTGCGCTCGAGGAGCTTGTCGTGACAGATCGCTTTGAAGAAGAGAGCATCGCCCGCGCTCAAGGTCTTGTCGCTCTTGTCAGCACCGGCGAGCTTATCAAGCAGCGGCAGCGCATCTTCATAACGCTCATCAATCATGTAGGCGCGGGCCAGGTAAAACTCGGCGTGGGCTGCCAGGTACTGATCCTCCGACTTGGAAAGCTCGGTGAGCAGCTTGATCGCCTCGGGAAACTCTTCATCGGCAAACTTGCCTAAGGCTTGGCTCAACTTCGGATGGGCAGCGACAAGTGCGCGGGTCAGTGCAAAATCGCCTGCGCCATCTTTGGTGGCATCATCGAGTTCCTTGAGCATCGCGGTGCGCTGCTCGGCAGTGAGCGCTTTGCTGGTCAGGGTGTCCTGCATGAAGCGAGCGACAACCTGATCGTTTGAAACAGGCTTAAAAGGCAGCGAAGGAATCGTCACATCATCAGCAGCGATGACGGGAGCAACGGCAAAGGCCAGTGCAAGGAAGGAAAGTTTGAGCGTGCGAAGGAGCATGGAGGATCTCCGGGATTTTGATTCAAGTTTCAAGACTCCGTTCGCCAAGGCGAACGGCTAAATAGTTTTACTGACCTCTGACCTCGGCCATTACTTGCTGCCGCGTTCGACGATGTCCTCGGCCATCTGGTGTACATCTTCCTGACGACGGGCGATGTCCTTGACCGCTTTGGCATCGTTGGGGCCCATGTCGCTGGGGCGGTTCTTGTCGAAGCTGGTGGTCAGACGATTGACGCGAAGCTGGGCGTTCTTGATCAGTTTCAGTTCGGCCGAGTTGGGCACCAGCGGCTGAGGCTGGGGCTGGCCGGGGGGCGGACTTTCGCCCGGCGGCGGCGACTGATCGCTGACTTCCTGTGCGCGCTGGAGTGCTTCGATCAGGTCTTGCAACGTGCGTTCGATTTCGAGCTGAAGGTCCTGCGTGTAGCCATCGGTCTGTTCAGCTTTGAGGCGTTCGCTGACAGCATAGAGGTCATCGCGAAGGCGTTCGACAATGCGCGGGAAGACGATGGTGGTGCCATCTTCTTTGATGATTTGCAGGGCGACATCGGCGAGGGTGCCGATGAATTTTTCTTCCTGGCCGAGCTTGGCACAGTTGAGTTTCTCGGCGCGTTTCCACTCGCGTTGTTTGCGGATGCCATCGAGGCTGGCGGTTTCCAGCGTCACCGGCTTCTGCTTGTTGAGCATTTCGCGAAAGCGTGCTTCGAGTGCCGCCAGCAGTTCTTCCTGCATTTCCTTGCGAAGCTGGGCGAGGCGCTTTTCGATTTCCTCGCGGGCCTTCTTGAGTTTGTCCACTGCATCCTTCTGAGGCTTCTGGGCGGACTTGGGATCTTTCTCGCCCAGCTTCTTGGCGGCTTGTTGCATCTGCTGCTGCGCCTGCTGCACATCTTCGGTGCCTGGCGCGCCTTCGCCACCCTCGCCACCTTCACCGCCCTCGCTGCCGGGCTGACCGCTGGCACCGCCGGGGGAACTGCTCTTGGCCTGGGCCATTTTCTTGGCGAGGTCGCCAGTGTCGTCGCCGGTCTTGTCCTGTGCTTTGGCCATGGCGTCGTTATGCTCGGGTGGGAGCTTGGCGATGCGGTCGCGTTCTTTTTTCAGGTCATCAAGAGCTTTCTTGAGGTTGTCGAGTGCGACCTTTTCGTTTTGTTCAGCCTGTTTGCCTTTGCCGTCGGCCAAGTCTTTCTCAGCGGCCTTCTGAGCAGCGATGGCTTTTTCGAGTGGTTCCTGACCGGGCGGTTTGGGGCCGGATTCGCCGCCGGATTCGCCGCCAGGTTGACCACCAGCTTCACCAGGCTTACCACCAGCTTCGCCGGGTTTACCACCTGCTTCACCGGGCTTGCCACCAGCTTCACCGGGCTTACCACCTGCTTCGCCAGGCTTGCCACCTGCTTCACCAGGCTTGCCACCTGCTTCACCGGGCTTGCCGCCTGCTTCGCCGGGTTTACCACCTGCTTCACTAGGCTTGCCACCTGCTTCACCGGGCTTGCCGCCAGCTTCACCGGGCTTG
>CAZYQL010000098.1:9925-15588 GCA_964650055.1 uncultured Phycisphaeraceae bacterium
TACCTTCCTGGCTCTCCTTCCCCGCGACATCCTTCTTGGCGTCTTCGGTTTCCTTGCGGACATCTTTCTGATCTTTGGTGACCTTGTTGACTTCGTGCACACCCTTCTCGCGGGCGGCGCCAGTCTTCTTGATGACGTCTTCCTGCTTGCCGATGAGCTTGGCCACGCTGGCGATCTGCTTGTCGAGATCCTTGGTGGCCGCATCGGGGTCAGCGGCTTTCTTGCTTTCGGTCAGGTGTTCGTTTTCACGGTTGATGAGTTTCTCGACTTCCACCTTGAACTTTTCCAGCTCGCGCATCTCGCGCAGCTTTTCATCGAGCTCGCTGGGGTCTTCGGTCAGCAGCTGCGCCAGCGCCTTGAGGCTGTTCACAATGTCTTCCTGATCCTGCATGATGTTGCGCGTGATGCGCTTGCCATCGACTTCGGTGGTGTACTCGAACTCGCCGGTCTTCATCTTTTCAACGATGGTCTTCAGGCGCGGCTGAATCAGTTCTTCCTTGCTCTTGTTGAGCGCGGTGATCAGTCGCTTGGCCTGCTCGGGCTCGGTCTTTTCAAGGGTCGAAGCGAGGCTGCGGAATTTGTCTTCCAACTCGCCCATCATGTGCACGACGCGCTCTTGCCGAATGGCGACCGAGTCGGCCCCGGCTTTGGCGGCTCCCTCTGACTTGGCGTCATTGGCGATGGTCGGCACCGGCAGCGTGAAGGCGGCCAAGAGTAGCCCAATGGCGAGAAGTGAAGTGCGCAATGGCAGACGCAGGAAAGAGGCGATCATCATAAGAGCGCTCCGCAGGATGTTGCTGCATTCAAAAAGTGTCGTAGCCAAATTCATTAAACATTCACTGAACCCGAAAGCCGTGGCTAGGTCTGTCTGTTCGATCGAAGCGCGAAACGATTCGAAGCACGAATCAACACAGACCACAATATTAGGACGCATGAGAAGGCGTCAGCGCTTGTGCCTATTGAAAAAAACTTGAACTCAAAGGGGCCACCCCCGGACTAACCACCACACGATCACATCATAACATCGGCCAAAGTCGTACATAGCCCGTAGTGACAGTGCATCGCTGCTGCGGAGCGCGATGGTGCTGAAAAGGCCGTAAAAATAGGCAAAAGCGAGCGGATGGCTGAGCGTAACGGGTTGGTAAAGATAGGGGGTTTGGGGTTGTTTGAAGCCGCGATGATGAAGCGGAGCAAAGCCCGCCCGTTTGGGGCGGCGCTAAACGGGGGATGCCAGTTGTATCACTGGTCGGCGGGTTTTTGCTTGGGCGCGGGGTCGATTTCGCGCAGGTATTCCCAGGTGTAGAGGCCGGTGCTGTGGCCATCGGAGAACTGAATTTTGATGGCGTAGTGGCCCACAAGCTCGGCCCCAATCGCGGTGAGCGGACCGGCATTGGAAGCGGAGGCGGGTAGCACCGTGAGCGGGTTGCTGGCCATCTTTTCTCGAAGGACACGAGCATCAGCGGAGGGCGAGAGCCTGCGCAGATAGGCGATGGTGAAGTAGCTGGTAGTGCCATCGTTCCAGGCGATGGTCAAGCCGCGATCCTTTTTCAGATCGATGGCGGTGGGACGAAGCGGTAGGGCGGAGGCATCAGGCATGGGGGAAATTGTAGATCGGTGTTGGGGGCTGACTTCGTTCGCCAAGGCGAACGGCTAATTAGTTATGGCTGGCTTTCATCTTCAAAGAAATGTTCCACTACCGCGTTGCGCATCGCCTGCGCTGTAACGATTTCTTCGACGGTGACATGATCGGCGCCCGCTTTGGAGGCGAGCATGCCTCGGCTGACGAAGTTCGTTCTGGCTGCGATGAAAATCTTGGGCGCAAGTTTACGCGCCTCGCCACACGCCTTCACCGCAGAGTCTTCATTGGGCACCGCCAGGATCAGCGCATCAGCATGGGCGATGTCAGCTTCCTCAAGGATCGTCGCCTGCGTCACATCACCATGCACCGCGCGATAGCCTTGGCGCTTTTGCGTGGCAATCGTTGCTGCGTTCATGTCGATGATCGTCACTTCAACGCCTTGCCCGCGAAGCTGCTCGGTGACAAATCTGCCCACAGGGCCAAAGCCCGCCACGATGACGCGGTGCAAGGCAGGAGGAATCTCACTGGATAGAGGTGAGCAGGTATCGGTCATGCGACAAGCATACACCAGTGAAGTTGATTGTCACCCATGATGAACCGGTGGTGTCAGGATTCCGTCATCGGCGGCTCACTGGTGGCGCGCTTTACGACGGCGATGAGTTCTTCTGGTTCAAACGGTTTGGCGAGAAAGTGAAACACGCCGCTGTCGCTGGCGTCGTCGCGAAGCTGCTCGGAGGGGTAGCCGGACATCATGATGACGGGGCAGGAAATTCCGGCTTGTCGCAAGGCATAGAGCAGGTCCAGCCCGTCGTGAAAATCGCGGAGCATCCAGTCGGCGATGACGACATCTGGCCGATGGATACTGGCAACGGAGATGGCGCCGTGGGCATCGCTGGCAACGTGCACGTCAAAAGCCTGGCGCGAAAGTAGTCGCGACAGCAGCGTGCAGTAAGCAGGTTCATCATCAACGATGAGCACCTTAGGCATGGTCTTTCTCCTTCATCTCATCCGTCGATTCATTCTCGTCAGGCGGATTGGCCATCGGCAGATCGAAGGAGACAGTGGTGCCTCGGTTCACATCGCTGGTGAGGGTGATCTTGCCGCCGTGTGCGACGACGATGCCCTGAGCGATGCTCAGCCCAAGGCCGGTGTTGCCGGTGTTGGCGCGGCTGGTGTAGAACGGATCGAAGGCGTGCGCGATCTGATCGCTGGTCATGCCTGATCCATCGTCGATGACCTGCACCATCACGCGCTGCACATCAGCCATCGGCCTGACCTGCACTTGAATGCGCGTGGCCCCGGCATCGACGGCGTTGTACAACAGGTTGATCAGTGTCTGCTCGATGCTCACCGGGCCCACGTGGACCCAAGGTGAATCGTCCGGGCCACGTACTTTGATAACGACTTCCTTCTTGCCAGTGACGCGATCGCCCAGATAGCGCAGCGCATGAATGCGGGCACTGAGCACCAGTTCACGCAGGCGAACGGTCTTCATTTCTGCTGGCTGCTGCCTGGCGAATTGAAGCACGCCGCGAACGATCTGCGAGCCACGGCGAGTATCGTGCATGATCTGATCGATCATCTCCTCCACCATCGCCTGCTGGCCTTGCTCCTGATTGAATTCGCGGGCGGCGTGGGCGGCCATCAGAATTGCGCCCAGCGGATTGTTGATCTCATGCGCAATGCCTGCCGCCAGCGTGCCCAGCGACCCCAGCCGTTCGGAAAGACGCAAGTTGTCCTGCGCCTGCTTGTGTTCCGTGATGTCGCGTAGTGAGGTGATCTTCTCGCGCGGCTGGCCCTGCTCATCTCGAATGATCAGCGAACGAACCTGTGCCCAGATGTACCGACCCTCCTTGCGACGAATCCGGTACTCGCTCAGATGACGATCAGAAACTGGAATTGCAGAAGCTTGGGATGATGAGGGTGATGCTTCGGGAACCGGCTGAATCAGATGGTGATCATCAGGATGCACCAGTTCGCGCTTGGTGCGACCGATGAGCTGTGCCGGCTCGTAACCCAGGACATTCAAACAGGCGGGCGAGACAAACACGAACACACCCTGAGGCGTCAGGCGACAAAGCACCTCGTCCGCATGGTCCACCAGCAGGCGATACTCGTGCAGATCGTTGGAGACACCCGGCGACGACAAAGCACCGTCACCTTGAGGCGATGAAGAACCACTGTTCTCTGGTGATGGCTGCTCAGACAACAAATGGAAGCCTCCAGAATCGCGATGAAGCGATGCTGTTTCAAGGAGAATTCGCCTTGATCCTTCTAAATTCGACTTTCCATTAAGCTCTACAAAAAGACGACTGCGCTTTAACAAGGCATTCATGAACCGATCCGCCTTCTCCCCAATCAGTCGGAACACGTTGGTGTATACAAGATAATCGCTCGTTTGACCACTCAAACTGTAACTATTTAACCATCGCACAGTTCTCGATGCTTGGCAACGATGTGTTTACCTTGTTTTGTATATGTGTAACTACTTAATCAGTACGATGCTTGCCGAGCCTGAACTGATCTGTGCAGGCAATCGCGTGAGAGGCCCAAGAACAGCAATAGGAATCATCTTAACCAGCCGATAACACCAATGGGGCAATCCTCACTACCATAGGTGTGCCTAACATTGGCATGCCTGAAATGGATCAGGCCCACGCCCCGCAAGGAGGATTACGCGATTGACTGAGTCCAAAAGCGAACGACCTTCCACCAGGTTCCGCGGTCGAAAGACCTTTGTCCTGGACACCAACGTCCTGCTGCACAATCCCGACTCGTTGTTCCTTTTTGATGACAACGATGTGGTGATTCCCTTCACCGTGCTCGGTGAGCTGGACGCCTTCAAGAAGCAGAATGATGATGTCGGCCGCAATGCCCGCGAAGTGATTCGCCATCTCGATCACCTGCGCGAGAAGGGCCACCTCGCCCAAGGCGTGCAGTGGAACGGCCACGGCGGAACCATCCGCGTCGCCTTCGCTGAAGATGTCCGCCCCAAGTGGCTTCACGATGATGCCCCCGACAATCGCATCATCTCTGTCGCCTGGGCTTTGCAACAAGATCCCAAGAATCACGTCGTCTTCATCAGCAAGGACATCAACTGTCGCCTCAAGAGCGATGCCCTGGGCATCAACACCGAAGACTTTGAAGCGCAGAAAGTCGATGCTGATCGGCTTTACTCCGGCTATGTCACGCTCAAAGTCCCCGGCGAAATCATCGACTCGCTCTACGAAGAAAAACAGGTCGAAACCAGTCGCCTCAAGAGCTACCTCACCGGCAAAAGCGCCGAGGGCGAAGAAACCCAGATCGTGTTGCATGGCAATGAGTTCGTGCAACTGCTCGATATCGATGACAACTCCCACTCTGGCCTTTCGCGAAGGCTCGCTGACACCGATCATCTGATCCCCGTCCATCCACCACGCCGGCCCACCTTTGGCATCATGCCTCGCAATGTGCAGCAAACCATGGCGCTCGATCTGCTGCTCGATGATGATGTGAAACTCGTCACGCTCTTAGGCGGCGCAGGCACCGGCAAGACGCTGATGGCGCTGGCCGCAGGCATGCACAAGACGCTCAATGAAGAGCGATACGACAAGCTGCTGGTGGCCCGGCCGATCATGCCGATGGGCCGTGATATTGGATACCTGCCCGGCACCAAAGATGAAAAACTGTCAGCGTGGATGCAGCCGATTTTCGACAACATGAGCTACCTGCTCTCGACGCGCGGCGTAGGCTCGCAGCATGCCGAAAGCAAAAAGCCTGAGGCCCGCATGGAGAGCTACATCAGCTCCGGGCAGGTCGTGCTCGAGCCGCTCACCTATATCCGTGGCCGCAGTATTCCCAATCAGTTCATGATTGTCGATGAAGCGCAGAACCTGACGCCACACGAAGTGAAAACCATCGTCTCCCGTGCCGGCGAAGGCACCAAAATCATCCTCACCGGCGACATCGGCCAGATCGATAATCCGTATCTCGATTCATCCTCGAACGGCTTGTCCTACATGGTCGAGCGCTTGAAAGGCCACGCCTTGGTCGGCCACATCACCCTCGCCAAGAGCGAGCGCAGTGAACTGGCAAGCCTGGCGGC
>CAZYQL010000099.1:0-15566 GCA_964650055.1 uncultured Phycisphaeraceae bacterium
GGCAACGCATCTTGGATAAACAACGCATATCACTCGATTTAATGATGAGGATTAGGTGATCAGAAAATTTGCATTCGATGAATGAACAGTCTCGATAATTGTGGAAAACATCGGGATCAGCCAATCGAATTACTTCTCAGTTTGCCACTCAACCACCACCAGCAGCGGGCGATGATCCGATGCAACTTTTTCTTCCAGCACATTCACCTCCACCACGCGCCACTGCTTTTGCGGACGAAGCAGCACATAATCAATCAGCACGCCCGGCTTATCACTTGGGTACGTCGGCTGAGCTTTCATCCCCGGTGCATGTGCCGCGGATTCCCACTTTTCCCGTAAAACCTTGATCTCCTCTTCGCCTGGCTGTGCATTCATGTCGCCCGCCAGAATTGAAAGCCCCGCGTCGTCACCGGCAAAGAGGTCGTTGAGCTTCTTCACCTGAGCCGGTCGATCGCTGCTCTTGGCTTTGTAGTCCAGATGGGTGCTGATGAAGGTGAACTGCGGGCCGGCTTCTCCCAGCTTGATCGTTGCGGCAAGAGCAGCACGGGCTTCGTTGCCGGGCGTTGAAGGGAGGGGGTGCGTCTTGGCGGACTCGAGTTTCCATTTGGAAAGGATGGCGTTGCCGTAGCCGCCGCCGGAGAAATCGATGGCTTTGCCGAAGGTGTGGTGCATGCCCGTGAGTTTGCCAAGTTCGCTGGCGATATCGACGCCTTTGACGCGATTGGTTTTCACATCGACTTCCTGCAAGGCGACGATATCCGCCTTGGCATCCGTGATGATTTTCGCAATGCGGTCGAGATCGAACTTGCCATCGGTGCCTTCGCCGTGGTGGATGTTGTAGGTGAGGATGCGAAGGCGAAGGGGCTTAGTCTCGCGGGTGTCTTCAGCCTGAATCAGGCACGACACCGCCGACACGATCAGGGCAACGAGCATCGCCATGCGCATGAGGTATTTCCTTGTGTATTTAGCTTGAGTTTCGGGCTTCTGTATTTAACCGTTCGCCTTGGCGAACCAAGTCAGCATGCCAAGAACGAGCACTAGGTAGTTAGCTCAAATCGCCATTGGCAAACCGCTCAGAGCAGCGGCCTGCCAGTGCCACACAATACATCTTGCCTAGTGAATCATTTGGCATTCAACCATCACACCAGCATCGAAGCAGGGCTTTCGATCAGGCCTTTGAGCGTGACGAGGAATTGTGCAGCGGTGGCGCCATCGATCACGCGATGGTCAGCGCTGAGGGTCAGCGACATTTCCTGGCCGATGACGATTTTGCCATCGCGTACCACAGGCTTTTCGATGCCTGCGCCGATGGCGAGGATCGCTGCCTGGGGCGGGTTGATGATCGCTTCAAAGTGCTCGACGCCGAACATGCCCAGGTTGCTGATGGTGAAGGTGCCATCGGACATCTCACTCACGGAAAGGCCTGTTTCCCGGGCTTTTTTCGCTAGTTTCTTGGTGTCGCTGCTAATGGTGCGCAGGCTGATGGCGTCGGCATTGCGGAGGGTAGGCACGACGAGGCCGCCGCCTTTTTCTTCGGGCAAGGCGACGGCGACGCCGATGTTCACTTCGCCGTGATATTGAATGCCTTCGCTGGTCCAACTGCTGTTGACGACCGGGTGCTGCGTCAATGCGACGGCTGTCGCGCGGACGATGAAATCATTGACGCTCAGCTTGACGCCTTGCGCTTCGAGCTGCTTGTTGATGGTCCCGCGTAAAGCCGAGAGCGGCTGAAGATCGACGCTCATCGTGACGGTGAAGTGCGGAATTGTCTGCTTCGATTCGACCAGCCGTTTGGCGATGGTCTTGCGCATGTTGGTGATGGGCACCAGTTTCGATTCCAAGGCAGCGACGGGTGCGATGGCTGGGCCGGTCGATTTTGCACTGGTCGATTTTCCTTCAGCGGCACCACTCTTTTTGGCCGAACCTGAGGCGACGGCGGCTTCGATATCGCGTTTGATGATGCGACCATCGGGGCCGGTGCCTTTGAGTTCGCTCAGTTCGACATTGGAATCAGCCGCCATTTTCTTGGCCAGCGGGCTGACGCGAAGGCGCTGATCGCCTGCAGTCTGCTCTTTGCCGCTTGATGCTGGCGGATCCATCACGGCTGTCGCCGCATCAGCTTCGGGTGGTTGATCGCCGCCGGGACGATCGGTGCAGCCCGCTGCTTTGGTCGCTTTTTTCTCGGGCGCAGCGGCGCTGCTGCCCTTGGCTTGGCCTGCAGATTTGGCGACATCTTCGACTGATTCGCCGGCTTTGGCGAGCAGGAGAATTTCCGAGCCGATCTTCATCGTCGAGCCTTCGGGAGCCACGAGGCTGGCCACGGTGCCTGCATCGAAAACCTGAAGTTCCATGGTGGCTTTGTCGGTTTCGATATCTGCCACGACATCGTTGGCGGCCACTTTGTCGCCGACTTTCACACGCCATTTGAGCAGCGTGCCTTCTTCCATGGTGTCGGACAGGCGGGGCATTTCGATTCGAATAGGCATGACAATGACTCCAGGTTCAACGTTTCCAAGACGTAGATTAGATGATAGCGAGAAGTGAAACTCATCGGCAAACAGGAGGAGTTTTGATTGGAAGGCGTGGTTGCATTCTGGGTCTTGTAGGATTTTGTGAACGATCGAAGCGGGATTGGCCACCGAGACACCGAGGAAGGCAGCGGAGGAGGAATCATGACATCGCACGTGTATTGTCTGTATTTTTCTAGCTCATGCTTTTTGCCTTACTCGGTGTTTCTCGGTGTCTTGGTGGCCAATCTGGTATGGCGATCGCCGCGCTGATGTCGCTACGCCGCGAGCGGCGGAACGTTGCTCGGCAGCAAATCTGGCTCTACGCTGTTGTCATGAATGAACACGATGACATGCTCGCCGGGCAACGCCGTGCTGCGGAGAAGCTGGGGCTGCTCGAGACCCGGCGGCATATTTTTCTTTGCTGTGATCAGACCAAGGACAAGTGCTGCGATCGCGACCGTGCTGATAAGGCGTGGGACTTTCTCAAATCACGCTTGAAAGAACTGGGCCTAAACGATCACGGCGGCGTCGCCCGCACCAAGGCCAATTGCCTTCGCGTCTGCGAAGGCGGCCCCATTGCGGTGGTCTATCCCGAAGGCGCGTGGTATGGGCAGTGCGATCCGCCGGTGCTTGAACGCATTATTCAGGAGCACCTGATCGGCGGAAAAATCGTGGAAGAGTTTGCGATCGTGGTGCAGCCGTTGGTTGAAGACCAGTGAAAGTTAGTTCGATTGTTGCTTGATGAGCGCTCGCATCTGCTTGGCGCGGTCGATGAGGCGCTGGCTGCTTTTGTCGCCGATGGGTTCGAGGGTGAAGTCCCATTCGAGTTGAACTTTGTTGCCGGGGATGGCTTCGCCGACGAGATCGGGGCCGGGGTATTCCCACCACGGGGCGGCTGCTTCCTGCTTGGTCCACAGCGGGGCATAATAAAGACGCACAAGCGCTTGGCCATTTTCATTTCGGCCATCGAGCTTCTGATCATCGATGCGTTTTTGTAATTCTTCTTCACTGATGCTCAGGGCTTGTGCGGCTTGCGACTGGCTGACCCATTCGCCTTCGTGTTCGAGGCGGACATCGTAGGTGCCATAGAACTTGAAGGGGACAGTGACCGGTGTGCGGCCGACTTCTTCATCGTTGAGATAAACCAGCGCGCCAGGCGGCTGCGAGCGCACGGTGATGAGCCGTTCCACGCAGCCGGTGATTGCGGTGAAGGCAAGAGTGATGCAGCAGAAGAGGGTGCTTGAGTGGGTCAGTGGCATGCGGCCATTGTAGCGGTGGGGCGGCGCTCTATCATGCACCGATCATGCAGGACAAACTGACCCATCTCGATGACCAAGGCCAGGCTCACATGGTGGATGTGAGTGCAAAACCAATCGTGCGCAGAATCGCAGTGGCGCAGGGCGATTTCGTCGCGGCGAAGGCCACGCTCGATCGGCTAATGGCGGGCGATCTGCCCAAAGGCGAAGCGCTGGCAGTAGCGCGGATTGCCGGGATTTCCGCAGCGAAACGCACCGATGAATTGATTCCACTTTGTCACTCGCTGCCGATTGAGCAGGTGACGGTGGTATTCGAACGCATCGCGGAAGATCGACTGCGCG
Organism: uncultured Phycisphaeraceae bacterium; assembly: GCA_964650055.1. Lineage (GTDB taxonomy): Bacteria > Planctomycetota > Phycisphaerae > Phycisphaerales > Phycisphaeraceae > JTS-RE9. The sequence goes on from CAZYQL010000099.1 coordinate 4,109, forward strand.
TCACGGCCACCACGACCGTCACCGCTCGCACCGGTGTTGAAATGGAATCGCTCACAGCGGTCAGCGTGGCTTGCCTGACGCTTTATGACATGACCAAAGCAATCGACAAATCGTTGCGCATAGAAGGGATTGTGCTGGTGAAAAAAGTGAAGGGGGCGGAGGCGGGCAACGCGTCAAAATGACGCGATCGCTTGCGCTCTTTGCGCTTCTGAATTTAATCCTCGACATGAACATCGCCGACCACGGCGTCGATCACCTCTTCATCAAATCCTCGGCGGGCGAGCAGCGTCCAGAGCTTGCGTTTGCGATCGAGTTCGCTCAGTTTGGCCATGCTTTTACTGCGTGATTCTGCGAGTTTTCGAGCGGCGGCGATCTGTGATTTTCTGTCGGTTGATGAGGCGAGGACTTTTTCGATGGTGGTTTCATCGATGCCGCGCTGGGCGAGCTTGGCGCGCTTGAGCAGCGGGCCAGCGGGTCTGCGGCGGTCGATTTCTTCCGTGAGCTGCTGCGCTATCGCCTGATCGTTGATCGCGCCGATGGCTAGCAGTTTGCCAACAACGCGCTCGATCATGCTCGCATCGCAGCCATGCTTGAGGAGCTTCTCGCCGATCTGCGTGCGCGAGTACGGCTTGCGATTAATCAGTCGCATTGCATATTCAAAGCCTTCATCCATCACTGAACTGTCAGCCACGATCTGCGCCAGCCCCGGCTCCCACGCGGTGCCCACTTCCAGACAGAGCGAGTGAATCTGCTTCTGCGAAAGCGTGGCTGTGGCTTTGCCATCGACATGAATCACTTGCTTGCTGGCGTTGCGTTTGCTGGTGATCAGAGCGGTGATGAAAGGCATGGCGAAGCTCACAACATCAGAGAATTGAGGACGAAGAAAGCAGGATTGGCCACCGAGGCACCGAGGACACCGAGGATGACAACAATGCCGGAGAAAGAAAATACTGAAGCAAGCTTAGTGCAACGGTGGAGGAGTGCGCTGGCATCGCACTGCAATCGTTGATTTTTCTCGGTGCTCTCGGTGTCTCGGTGGCCAACTATTTTCTCTATTGCACGCTCATGATGTCGTGCAAAGCTCGCGCAGCGTCTGATACACACTCAGGGGAACCTGCTGGCTGCCGATGGCGATTTTCTTGCGGGTCCCATGGTAGTCGCTGCCGCCGGTGGTGGCGAGATTGAGTCGTTTGGCGAGCAGCTCGTAGCGCTGCACGAGAGCAGGTGTGTGATCGCTGTGGCGCGTCTCGATGCCATCGAGGCCAAGATCAGCGAGTTTGCGAAAGGCGTAAGTCATCTCATCTTCATCGATGCATTTGAGCTGCACCGGATGCGCGAGAATCGCAAGGCCGCCCGCGTGATGAATCGCTTCGATGGCTTCGCGCGGATGCAGGCGATCTCGGCGAACATACGCTCCGCCACGGCTGCCGATGTATCTTTGAAACGCATCCTGAATCGACTTGACGTACCCCTTGTTCATCATCACCTGCGCGATGTGCGGCCTGCCGATGATCGCGGTGCCTTGCGCAGTGGCGAGCTCAAGCACCTCTTCATAATCCATGCGTACGCCCAGTTCGTTGAGCTTGCGAATAATTTCCGGATTGCGATCGTTGCGAGCTAGCTCCATGCGCTGACTCACTGCCGAAAGCGCTACATCATCATGCTTTACGAACAGCCCCAGAATGTGCAGCGTGCAGGTGGACATTGCCGCAGGGTCATCAGCGGGCGGCTTGATCGGCGCAGGATCGGCAGAGACTTCGATGCCTGGCACGAAGTCGATGCCAACATCTTCGCAGCCTTGCGCTGCTGCGAGCAGACCAGCGGTGGTGTCGTGATCCGTCAGCGCGATGGCGGCAAGACCTGCTGCTTTGGCAAGAGCGCCCAGAGTCTGTGGCGCATCGGTGCCATCGGAAGCAGTCGAGTGCATGTGAAGATCGCAGAACATGGACGAAGTCATAGGCGAACTATAGCAACGTCATCAGCAACGACATCAGCAGCCTCGTCGATGCGATAGACAAGGCCTATTTAGACGGTCGCCTTGGCGAACGAAGATTGACTGGTTGTCGAGGATCGGCCATCAATCTTTGGACATGCGAACTTCAACAACGACCGCGCGGTGGTCGCTGGGGTACGGCGAGACGATGATGTCGGCGCTAGCCTTGCTTTCACCAACGATCTGAGCGGCGGTGATGCGAATGTCCTTGCCACGGGCGAAGACGAAGTCGATGCGATCGTGGCGATCTTTGGCGTCAGTGATGTCGGTGATGGGAGTCCAGGTGTGAGCAGGGCGGGTGAGCGGATCAGGATGAATCACGCGAATTGCATCGAGGAAACCAGCGTCCATCACGGCCTTGGTCGTAGGCCACTCCACAGGCAGCGGACACTTGCCCGCCTTAGCGACGGCGGTAGTCCAATCCAGGTGCGAAGGCTCGTTGAAGTCGCCGGTGATGAAGATCGCTGCGCCATCTGTGGCATGAGCTTTCACTTCTTCGAGCATGGTGCTGACTTGCTTGCTGCGTGCTTTTTTTGCTTCATTCACAGCCTGTTCTGCGGTCTTGATGAACGGTGCATCGAAATACGGAATATTCAGAAGCTGATAAGGCTGATAGGGGGTAGGTGCGAAGTGTGCATTGAAATGCCAGACCGACTGGCCACCTTCAAGCTGAATCTTCGCGCCCCATTTCATGGGCGTGTTTGCGACGATCTTGTAGCGACTGATGATGCCGGTGCGGCCGCCTTGATCGAGGTAGTGCCAGCCGAGCATCGCGGCGAGTTTTTCAGCATGATCGGGGCGAGGCTCATCTTTCTTTTTTTCGTAGCCGTGTGTTTCCTGCAAGCCGACGATGTCCGCCTTGGCCGCTTTGATCACGGCTGCGGTCTGCTCCAGCGGCTGCTTGCCCGCATCACCGCCGTGCCAGAGGTTGAAGGACATCACCCGCAGTGAGGCCGGCTTGCTCGCTTGTTCATCGGCTCCAAATGAGGCCGTGCAAATGAGAGTGAATAGCAGAGTGATGAGGGCATTGAATCCGTTGTACTTCAAGTTGCTACTCCATTGAGTGCTTCGGTGGAGCTTACTTTGCGAACCACTTTAACCACAGATGAACACAGATTCAAACCGAGAAAAGGGGGTGAGCTTATCAATCAATTGTCCATGTTTTATCTGTGTTCAACTGTGTTTATCTGTGGTTCATTGCTTCCGCCGCTAAAAACCGTTGGCAGCGAGAAAACGAAACAAGCTCGATGGCGAGTCTGCGAGCCGTCGGGGTAGGGATGCAAAGCGATCTTTAAATCGCGCTGCTACATGGGCGGTTCGCAGAGCCTCACCATCGGGCTTGGGTTATGTCAGTGTGATCGAACTGTTCAAACGATCGAAGGCAGCTTATAACCTTCGCGCTGTTCGCGATCGCGCAGGACGTTGTCCGCCGGGTTCTTGAATTCCCATTTCTTGGGATCCCATTCCAGCTTGCGATTGTTCCAATAGGCCAGGTTGAGCAGATGGCAGGCGGTCACGCTGCGAGCGCCGATTTCGACATCGCAGATGGGAAGTTCACGCGACTTGATGCTGTCGAGCCAGTCTTCGTGGTGGCCTTTGGTTTTTCGCAGTTTGGTGTCGCTGTCACTGAGCGGGGTCTTGAGAATCTCTTCGGGGTTGCTGGTCTTCTTGCCTCGGCTTACAAAGATTTCGCCTTTTTCGCCGACGAAGCGAATGCCGTTTTCCATCTTGGTGTGGGTGACAACGATGTTGTCACCGACGGAGGTTTTCTTGTAGATGAGTTTGGCACCGTAGGTGTCGCCTTCTTTCTCAGGCGGGTGAACTTCATCGGGGCCGCTGTTGTCTTTGTCGAGTGCCCACTGGGTGATGTCGATGTGGTGAGCGCCCCAGTCGGTGATGTGTCCGCCGGAGAATTCACGGTAGTCGCGCCAGCCGGGGTTGAAGGGATATTTGCCGGTGTCTTCTTCGTTGCTGCACAGCGTTTTGTTCCAGCCGCGATTGGGAGTCTGGCCCAGCCACTGATCCCAGGCGAGTCCTTCGGGCGTTGCTTCTTCGGGCAGATCGCAGGGTTTGCTGGAGGTGCCGATGCCGACGTAAACCTCTTTGATGGCGCCGAGTCTGCCGCTGCGAATGTATTCACACACTTCGCGGAAGGGGCCATCGCTGCGCTGCTGGCTGCCGGTCTGGAGAATGACATTGTGCTTGCGCACGGCTGCGATGGCGAGCATCGATTCGCGGATGGTCAGCGTGAGTGGCTTCTCGCAGTAGATGTCCTTCTTGGCCTTGGCGGCTTCGACGATGAGCGTGGTGTGCCAGTGATCGGGTGTGCCGATGACGACCGCATCGATGTCCTTACGGCTGAGCACTTCGCGGTAGTCGATGTAGGCATCGCAGACTTTGTAATCCTTGCGCTCCAGTTTCTTGTACTTTTCCTCGACCGCATTCTTCGCTCGATCACGCCGGCCGCCATGCACATCGCACACGGCAAGGACCACGCAGTCTGGCCGACCGCTGTAGCGATTCAGGTGCCCGCTGCTCTGCTTGCCGATGCCGATGAACCCCATGGTCAGGCGCTCGCTGGGCGCGGGCTTGCCTTCTTCCAGACCCAGCGCAGAAGCGGGAATGAATGTGGGCAAGGCGATTGCTGTCGAGACAGCGGCAACGCCTTTGACGAAGCTGCGACGAGTCAGTTTTGATTTTGGCATGTTGGAACCTCTTGCGTGGTGAAGGTGAACGATGGCGAATTGCAATAGGGACAGGACACGTTTAGCCGCCGAGCAAGGTCCGCCGTCGCTCGGCGTGAAGCCTGCGTATGACGATGGCGATACAGTAAATCATTGTCTGTTTAAAAGGCGAGGCTTTACCCCCCGCGCCGAGCGACGGCGGCCTTTGCTCGGCGGCTAAACGTCAGATCATTTTCATTCTTCCAACTCGCCTACCCAGTCGGCGATCCAGAGTTGGCTGGAGAGTTCGCCGTCTTTATTCTTGCCGCGTTTACTGGTCCACATCATCTTTTTGCCATCGGGGCTAAAGACCGGCAGCACATCCGCACCCCACATGAAGGTGACGCGTTTGCTTTTGCCGGTGTCCACGTTCAGGAGTGCGATTTCATAGTTCATGTGTCCGCCGAAGGTCGAGGTGGAATAGACGATGTGCTTGCCGTTGGGGTTCCAGTACGGGCCCCAGTTGACGGAGTCGTTGTCGGTGAGTTGCCATTCGCCGGTGCCGTCGGCATTGATGACGAAGAGTTGAAGGTAATGACGCTTGCGCACTTCAGCGCGGAAGATGATGCGTTTGTTGTCGGGTGAGAAAAAGGGGCCGCCGTCGTAACCGGGCGAGTTGGTGATCTGTTTCACATCGCTGCCATCAGCGTTCATGATGTAGATGTCGCCGCCCGGGCCGTTGCGGCAAGTGGTGAAGACAATCTGCTTGCCATCGGAAGAGTAGCTGCCCTCGGCGTCGTAGCCGGGCACTTTGGTGAGCGCTTTGAGTTCGTTGGTATCGAGGTTCAGCTCGAAGATATCCATGAACGGATCGAAGGCCCACGAGTAGCTTCGCCGAGCGCCGGGATTCTTGCGGGCCTCGAGAATCTTCTTCATCTCCGCATCAGCCTCGGCATCGCGGTTGGGATCGAGATGACTCGAGGCGTAAATGATTTTGTTTTCAGTCGGATGAAAAAACGCACAAGTCGTGCGGCCTTTTCCGGTAGAAACTTTCTTCTCTTCACCACTGGCCAGGTCTTTGATATAGATCTGATAGAAGGGATGCTCGCCGCGAATCGCCTGGAAGATGATGCGTTTGCCATCGGGCGAGAAATAGCCTTCGCCGGACTGGCCTTCATCGGTGAGCTGCTTGAGGTTCTGAATAAACAGCGACTCGCGCAGCGTGGCTTGCTGCGGGTCGAGCGGTTTATCGGAGCCATCGTAGAGTTCTTTTTGAGGCTCTTTGTCTGGCTCTGCCGGTGCTTTGACTTTGGGTTCTGGCGCTTTGGCGATTGGAGCGGGCGAATCCGCTTTGGGTATTGCTTTGGGTGCTTGGTCTTCTGCAAAAGCGAAACAGATGGAAAGGACTGCGACCGAGGCTACGACAACGAAAGGGATCACGCGTTTCATCAGCAAAGCACTCCGGGGTTCAGGTGCGTTAGTGTAGCCGATGGGTTTTGAAGTGGCTGGTGATGCGCTGTGTCTGGCAGGTTGATGCCCCGGAACCATAACGGCGGGGTTTGATGCCGCACCTTCTTGGATCACTGCGCATCTGCCCATTCAAGGATCATCAACATGCGCTCGAGTGCAAGCTGAGGAATCGGAAGTGTGGCGAGATCAATTTCCATCTGGCCTGTCGCGTTGCTGAGTGTCTTGCTGTGGCCGTCGGCGTACATGACGTTGGCATAGCGGCGCTGGTGATGAGTACGCGAGACGATGCCGAACATTTCCATGCCCGGGCCTGCAATCATGTTGGAATCGACGGCCAGTGCGCGCAGCGGCCCGCCAAAGCGGTTGAGGCCCAGTTTGTCGATCTGCAATCGTTTGTGCGTGGCTGGCTCGAAGTAGTAAGACGAGCCATGGCGATAGATGAAACTACCCTGCGCTTGAGCATTGCCGACGCGACTAAGCTGGAGTGAGGCATTGAAGGGCTGATCTGAATCGGGACAAAACACAGCTTCAGGATTCTGCGCCATGTGCTGCCCAAAGAGCAGCCCAAGCCCCACCGGTGTGCCGCCAGCGAGCGAAATCAGCGGCGTCACAGACCCGGTGATCGGATAGTAGTTCGTCAGCGTGCCCGGCCCGGCGATGGGGCCATACGGAATGCGACGCCCATTGCTCAGCGCATACGAATGTACCGCCGAGGCGAGTTGACCCTGCCGCGCCATGCAGATCGCAAGCTGGGCCTGCGCTCGCGCCCTGCTGATCACAGGCAATACGATGGCGATCAGAAAACTGATGATGGCGATGACGGCAAGAACTTCGATCAGAGTGAAGGCGCAGGAAGACCGCGTGGCCGCTCCTTTCCTCCGGCACCCTGATCGATGAATGGTCATGTCAATAACTTCTGGACGAATTTACAAGGAGCGATGCGTCAGGTGTGACGCATCAGGCAAGGCGGCGACGACGCATCAGGCCGATCGAAGCTGCCAGGGCCAGCGCACCGAAGGTCGCTGGCTCCGGTATCGTAGCATTGACCGCTGAGCCGCGTGCCTCGACACGGGCATTATCAAAGTTCAGGAAGCCGCCGCCCGCTTGCGCCAGCGCAGTCTCGACAGCGCCGAACCGAATGCCGATCTGTTTGCCTGCCCAAGGATCATTGGCCGCTACCTGAGCGAGCACCAGTGAACGGTCAATGAGCGAGGTGCCATCGAGATCGGATTCATCCACTTCAAGCGACTGAATCACGACCGTATTGAGCTGGTCATCGAGATAGAAAAACTCAAGGGAAATCTTCGAGCCAACCTCCGGCCGCGATGTCGAACTCTTGCCTAGCGCCGCGGTGAAGTCGTAACTCCTGCCAACCTGATAGGTGTCGGAAAGCAGTTGAAACAGAAAAGTCTCTTCCGTCGCTTGAAGTGCTGCGACGTTGTCGCCATCGGCGTTGGTGATGAAAACCTGAGGAACAGGGCTGAACGCACTATTGTTGAAAATGACCACCGGCACGATACTGATGGGCTGTCCCAGATCGCCGAAGGTCACCTGTGTACCAGCGGTCTGCCAGCCGAAGAGCGATTGAGCCGTTGCTAGGTCAACGTTGAATGCGCTAGCGATCGTCGGCACCGCAAAGTCAGCAGGCAGCGTCTGAAAGCTGGGGATCACTACGGAAATGAGTGCCCCCGAAGGTGTCTCGAACGATGGATTGACCACCACCAGCGGCACCGCTTGTGCCTGTGTTGCAGCCATGCCCGCCGTCACCATTGCCGTGCAGGTCAGCCATTGCTTTATGCTAGAAATCCGCGTCATACTCATTCTCCTTCGGGGTTGTAGCGGGGAGGACCGCCGAGTGTTCACAAAGACCCGGTGCTGGTCACGCACAGAATAGTTGATTCAATGCGGTACATAAGTTACTCCCACATCGATGCAAAGTCAAAGAATACCCGACGATTACATGCTGGAAATATGGAGGTTACGTAGCGGTGAAAAGCATCTAATGAGCTGCGGCATCAGGCAGCAGTGGTGGGGTCGGCTGAGCGCATCTTCAAGCCTTGGGCATAAAAGCCGCCGCCGATGAGGCCGCCCAGGAGAGGAGCGAGGATGTAGAGCGTGAAGAACTCGCCGCGTGGTCCGGGGATGGCGATCTGGCCCCAGCCGGCGAGCAAGCTGAAAAGGCGTGGCCCCAGGTCGCGGGCCGGGTTGAAGCCCGCCTGCGTGAGCGGAGCGATCAAGCAGATCAGCGCGGTGACGGTAAGCCCGATGGCCGGGGCAGCCAGATTGCCATCAGGTCGGCTGCGATTGGTTGGGTCGGTCATTGCAAAAATCATGAAGACCAAAATGGCGGTGCCGACGCCCTCGGCTGCGAATCCTTGCAGCAGTGAAACTTTTTCAAAGGCGGCAGCATCACTGCCGAGCATGCCCGGATTGGGCGTGTACTCACCAAACATCATCGCACTTCGCTGACTGCCCGGCTGCCCCCGCACCATTTCATGCGTGGTCTCAAAGTCAGTCAGTAATCCACTGAACAGCATGTAAAGCAACGCCGAAGCAAGAAACGCGCCGACAAGCTGCGCCACCACATAAGGCAACACATCGCGCCAACGAAACCCGCGATACGCCATCAGCGCCAGCGTCACCGCAGGATTCAGGTGCGCCCCGCTGATCGCCCCGAAAGCATGAATCGCCAAGCCGATCGCCAGCCCCCAGACAATCGCCACTTGAAACAGTCCCGATAGTGCTCCGGTCAGCACCGCCACAAAGACCGCGCCAGTTCCAAAGAAGACCAGCACGAAAGTTCCCGCCAGTTCGGCAAGGCAGCGATGCAGAAGAGGAGCAGGTTGCATGGCGACTCCGAGAATTTTGAGGACGATGGCATTGACCCGGAAGAAGATCATACTATAATTCGTCAATCAACGAAGTAACGAAGTGTGAAATTGTCATTGCTTGCCCATTCATTTCATGAAGACCCTTCTTCCCATTCTCTCTGCTCTGGCTGATGAGTCGCGACTGCGGGCGTTTCTGCTGCTGCGCGATCAGGAGCTTTGCGTCTGCCAGATCATTGAAGTGCTGGGGCTTTCGCCTTCAACTGTTTCACGCCATATGACACTGCTCTATCAGGCGGGACTCGTTGAGCGGCGCAAGGAAGGCAAGTGGCATTACTACCGCATCGCAGCAGCGAAGGCGACGAGCGTCATCGGCAGGGCGGTGCGTCTGGTGCTCGATGGAGCGGGTGAAGACCCGCAGGTGAAAGCCGATCTCAAACGCTGCTGCGGCGTTCAAAAGAAGGAACTCACGGAGGTCTGTGCGTGCTACCGAAGCTGAAAATCATGTTCCTTTGCACCGGTAACTCCTGCCGCAGCCAGATGGCTGAGGGATGGACGCGCCATCTCAAGGGCGATGTCATCGAAGTCTATTCCTCCGGCATCAAAGCGCACGGTATGAACCCGCACGCAGTCGCCGTCATGGCTCAGGCGGGCGTTGATATCACCGGCCAATCGAGCAAGACGGTGGACACGATCCTCGATATTCCCTTCGACATCGTCGTCACGGTCTGCGGTCATGCTCACGAAACCTGTCCCATCTTTCCCGGCAAGGCTCGCGTGGTTCATGTCGGATTCGATGACCCACCAAAACTCGCAGCCGATGCGAAGTCGCCGGAAGAGGCACTGGGTCATTATCGACGCGTTCGTGATGAAATTCGCGACTTCGTAAAGACGCTGCCGCAGTCCATACTCAATGCGTGAAAATGATTAGGTTGTTACTTCAACTGTTCTAATGCTTGCAAGATTCAAGGAGTCTGCCATGCCTGTCCATGATGAAGAAAAAGAACGTACCCGCACCGCGGTGCGCGATGGCTACGCTCGCATCGCAACTCTGAATGTCACCGGCAGTGGTGGCGGCTGCTGCGGCGTCGTATCCATCTCGCCTGATCAACTCGTCAAGCAAATCGGCTACGCATCGCAGGACATGACGTGCGTACCCGAAGGCGCAAATCTGGGCCTTTCCTGCGGCAATCCCACCGCCGTTGCCAGTCTCAAGGCGGGCGAAGTCGTGCTCGATCTGGGCAGCGGCGCGGGCTTCGATGCTTTCATTGCCGGGCCTCGTGTAGGCGAGAAAGGGCGGGTCATCGGTGTGGACATGACGCCAGCGATGCTCGCCAAGGCTCGCACCTTTATCACGCACTATCGCAAAGAATCGGGCCTGGATAATGTCGAGTTTCGTCTGGGCGAAATCGAGCATCTGCCTGTCGCCGATGCGAGCGTGGATGTGGTGCTTTCCAACTGCGTCATCAATCTTTCCGTGGACAAGCCTCAGGTCTGGCGCGAGATTGCCCGTGTCCTTCGGCCAGGCGGCCGCGTTGCTGTCTCTGATCTCGCATTACTTCAGCCGCTGCCCGAAGTGGTGGCGTCAAATTTGGAAGCGCTCATCGGCTGTATCGCTGGCGCATCGCTCGTCGAAGAGACGCGGCTGATGATGGCCGCAGCCGGGCTTGGCGATATCAATCTTGAGTCCAACAGCGGCTACGTCGATGCGCTGGTTAACGTCAATGACCCGCTCTATGCCGACATCGCAGCAAAGCTCCCCGCCGGTAGCACGGCTGCGGACTACATCACCAGCCTGTCAATCTCGGCGCGAAAAGCGTGAGGATGTGTTATCGTTTTTTCGTCGGGGTATTCTCATCGGGATTGTCCGATGGTGAAGCGGCAACGTGCCTGCTTGATGATCATGCAATGAAAGGATCGTTATGGCTGCCAAGAAGATTCTGTTTCTCGTGGGCGACTTTGTTGAGGACTACGAAGTGATGGTGCCGTTCCAGGCGCTGCTGATGGTGGGGCACACGGTGCACGCGGTCTGCCCGGACAAAAAAGCAGGCGACAAAGTACGCACGGCGATCCACGATTTTGAAGGCGATCAGACCTACAGCGAAAAGCCCGGTCACAATTTCGCACTCAACGCCACCTTCAGCGCGATCAAGCCTGCGAAATATGATGCGCTGGTCATTCCCGGCGGCCGCGCTCCTGAATATATTCGCCTGAATCCCAAAGTCCTCGCCATCGTCCGCCACTTCGCCGATGCGAAAAAACCCATCGCCGCGATCTGTCACGGCGCTCAGGTGCTCGCTGCCGCCGGTGTCCTTGAAGGTAAAACATGCTCGGCCTACCCGGCCTGCGCTCCCGATGTGAACAGCGCTGGCGGCAAGTGGATCAACATCCCGCTCGATGCTGCACACGTCGATGGCAACCTCGTCACCGCCCCCGCATGGCCCGCACATCCAGCGTGGATGGCGAAGTTTCTTGAGGTGCTGGGCACGAAGATTACGCTTTGA